>JABURI010000028.1:0-16551 GCA_014762755.1 Marinobacter sp. | reverse complement strand
GTCATGATGGCGCTGGGGACGCCCGGCAGTCACATCATCGGGCTGGTACTGCTCGAAACCATCATCCTGGCCTGTCTCGGATACCTTGTGGGGCTGGTTCTGGGCTTATCACTGACTGGCTATTTCGGTACCCACGGGTTGGACTTCACCGCCTATATCAAGGCTATGGATACCATGCCGGGTCTCAGCGGCATCGTGTATCCCACCATCATACCCGAGCGCCTGGCGGTCATCGGCGTCACCGTGGTCTCCGTCGCCCTGCTGGCGGCCGCTTTACCGGCCTGGGCGGCGAGTCGCAACAGTCCGCTGGACGCGATGGGGGCGCATCGGACTCTGATCAATCGCCTCCGTCGAATTCACTGGCAGGTGACCTCCGATCATCGCTTTCTCATCTTTGCCCAGATGGCTCTTCGCTCGGTATTCCGGAATCCTCGACGATCCGTCATCACGGCATCAGCAACGGCATTCGGGCTGGCGGCCTATCTGTTTCTGTATGCCTTCGCTGACGGTTTTTTCGAGCAGATGATCCAGAACTCAACGCAGCAACTCAGCGGCCATGTGCAGGTAATGGAGGTGGGACATGATATCGACCTGTCGCCGGCGTTGCGTATTTCCGGGAGTTCTGAGTTAGTGCGGCGATTGCAATCAAGGCCTGACGTCGAGGCCGCCGCACAGCGGGTGGTGCTACGCGCCATGGTGGCGAGCCCGGGAAAAAGCCTGCCGGTGGAACTGGTGGGTATTGAGCCCCGGCAGGAGAGGGCGGTCACCAGGCTTGCCGGTTATATGGCGCAAGGCGAATACGTTAAGCCGGGCGCGAAAGGCATGGTCATCGGGCGGAAATTGGCCGAGGAGCTGGATGCCCGGGTGGGCGACAAACTGGTCATTACGGCACAACAGGCGAACGGTGATCTTGCGTCAGCCGCAGAAACCGTTCGGGGTATCTACAACACCGGCAGCGACCTGTTTGACAGCGAATATGCATTTGTAGATATCGGCGATGCCCGAATCCTCGGAGGTCTGGACGAGGACCAGGCCTCGCGGATTGCGTTGCGGCTGTCCGACCGTTCAGCGAGTTCTGCTTTGGCGCAGTCATTGAACCAGTCGCTGACCGGGGACGGACTGGTGGCCCAGGACTGGGAAACCCTGCTCCCTGTGGTGGTTCAGATGGTGGAAATGACCCAAGTCGATTTCTATCTCATCCTTTCGGTGGTGTTTGTCGTCGTTGCCATTGGCGTCATGAATACCATGGTGATGTCGGTGATGGAGCGCACCCGGGAGCTGGGTGTCATGCTGGCGTTGGGGACACGGGGCAGTCAGCTGTTACTGACTATTCTGTTTGAGGCCTTCTTCCTTGCGCTGCTCGGAATGGGCGCTGGAGCCATCGTGGGCGGTCTGATTGTCTTCTGGACCAATAAGACCGGCATTGATCTGTCCGCCATTGGCCGCTCCATGGAAACCATTCCGGGCATTACGGACCGGATCTATCCGGTGCTGATCCTGGACCATATCTGGCTGCCCAGCCTGTTGCTCTTCGCCTGTTCGGTGTTGGTGGCCCTGTACCCTGCCCGGCGTGCCGCCCGACTCGATCCGGTGGAGGCCATTCGGCATGGCTAGGTGTATGCCGCTTCTGCTATCAGCGCCACGGGCTTTATGGATTCTGGTATCGCTGGTCTGGTTGCTGCCCGTTCCAGACGCAGAGGCGGAGTCAAGCTACTCGGGATCGCTCAAGAACCTCAGTGTCGGTGCCCGCTCGCTGGTTGACGGCGATCGCTACTTCTCGAATCTGACCCGGTTGCGCCTGGAGCCGCGTTACCGGCACGGGGACTGGGCTCTGCACCTGGCCTACGACCTGGAACTGGTTGCGGGCAGCTTCCTTGACAGTCCGGAGTACCAGGTACTCAGGGAGTCTCCCGACCCACGCTACTGGGATCTTCAGGGCGAGGTTTATGAGTCCGGCGATTTGTTGGCGCGTCAAGGGGTCTACCGCGGCACGATACAGTGGCGCTCGCCAGCGGGTGATTTTCGGTTTGGTCGACAACAGGTGAATTGGTCGACGGCATTGATCTGGAACCCCACGGACATTCTCAACCCTGTCAGCCCACTCCAGCTGGAGCCTGATGAACGGATTGGGGTGGATGCGTTGTTATGGGACCGGTCCTGGGGGGCAACAGGCCGGATTAGCGTCGTCCATGCGCCGCAACACAGCGACAGATATTCGAGTACGGCCGTGCGTGCGAAGCATGTGGTTGCGGGAGTGGATGCAGGCGTCATGTTGGGTGAATTTGCTGACACTGTGAGGGCGGGTATCAGCGGTAGCGGCTCGGTGGGAGGAGTCGGTTGGGCGACTGAGATTGTCTGGATTGAACCGGATGCAGATCAAGATTACTGGCAGGCCGTGGTCGATCTGAACTGGGCATTTCGCAATGGATTCAATCTGGCTCTCGAGTATTTCTACAACGGTCTTCCTGAATCGCCGGATGTCCCGGTGATGGCCGGTCTGCTCCCCGCACGCCCGCTTTACGCCGGGCGACAGTATACCGGGCTGCTGGCATGGCAGGATGTCAGCCCGTTCTGGGCGTATCGGGTGGTGGCCATACGCAATGCGGATGATGCCAGCTGGTTGCTTTACCCCCGATCTACCTGGGTTCTGCCCTTCGACCGGGAAATCTATTTTACCGCCGGAATCCAATGGTACGGGGGAAGTGACGACAGAGAATACGGGCGACTGAAGCCCTTGGGGATAGCGGAGCTGCAATGGTTCTTCTGAACGGAGTCTGACAGCAGTGAGGTTGTTTCAGGCTGAAGTCAGGCTTATCGGTTGTCGTTGGTTGTCTCCATTGAGGTCACTGTCATAAACCGAAACAACACAAGGAAACAGAAAATGGATATCAGAACTTTTGGAGAACTTATCAACTGGACACGGGATCTGCATGCGCACCTGGCGCGCTGCCTGTCGCATTGTGCGACGAAAAACGAAGAAGAGCGTGCCCGGGCGTTGTTGGGTTATCTCGCGGCCCATGAGTCGGAGATGGAACGTATCGTAAGTGAATTCCGGTCTCAGGGTGATTCCAGGGCACTGGAGACACGGGTCTATGATTATCTGTCACACGATCCGATTCAGACCCATCGCACCTGTAATGAGCCCTACGCGAAGCTCGATTTCGCGGGTATCTGCAAAGAGGTGTTCGATTATCACGATCAGATTGAAAACCTATACCGCACCATGGCTGACAAAGCCGAAATTCCTGAGGCAAATGCATTGCTGCAGTCGCTGCTCGCCATGGAAGAGAACGAAGCGATGCGATTGGCACGGCAAGTCGGGCGGATGGACGATCTCTGACCAGAAGGTTGAGCCAGTGTTCGACCCGGCAAGCAGGTAAGGAACTATGACGACATCCGCCAGTAAGTTGCGAGTTTTCCGGATGGGAATCGATACTCATCAGGAACTTGTCATCTACATGCGCCATGACTGCGACGTTTGCCTTTCTGAAGGCTTTGTTGCCAGTTCCAGGGTTGGTATCTCCGCACTGGGACGTTCAACCATTGCCACACTGAACGTTACGTCTGACAGGTTGATCCCCGAAGGATATGCGGGTCTTTCAGATAGCGCCATGGAAAGGCTGGGGGTATCCCACTCTGATCTGATTTCAATTCATCACGCACCTTATGTGGAATCCTTGAGCCTGGTTCGCCGGAAAGTGTTCGGGCACCGCCTGGACCCGGGGGATATGGTCCGAATTGTCTCGGATATCAGTGCGCATAACTACAGTGATGTCGAAATCGCCTGCTTTTTGAGCGTTTGTGCCGGTGGCCGCCTGGATTTCGATGAGATCGTAGCCCTGACCCGCGCAATGGTGGATTGTGGAGAGCAGCTTGAGTGGCCCGGCACGGATCGTGTGTTCGACAAACACTGTGTAGGCGGTCTGCCGGGAAACCGGACCACGCCGCTGGTTGTATCGATCGTCAGTTCAGCCGGATTGGTCATGCCTAAAACCTCGTCCCGCGCCATCACCTCACCGGCCGGAACCGCCGACACAATGGAGGCCCTGACCAATGTGAGACTGGGGCTGAACGAGATTCGTCGTGTGGTCAGAGAAACCGGGGCCTGCCTCGCCTGGGGTGGCGCGATGAACCTTAGCCCGGCTGATGACCTGTTGATACGAATCGAGAGAGCACTGGACCTCGATGGTGACGGGCAGCTCGTAGCCTCGGTTCTATCAAAAAAGGTTGCTGCCGGTTCCACTCATGCAGTGATAGATATTCCGGTCGGAGATACTGCCAAAGTTCGGACTCTGGCGGATGCTGAGCGGTTGTCGTCTCTTTTTCAGAACGTCGGGGCAGCATGCGGGATGCATGTCCGATGCATTGTCACGGACGGCAAAAAGCCCGTTGGAGCAGGGATCGGACCGACTGAGGAGGCTCGCGATATCCTGGCGGTGCTACAGGGAGAATCAGGTGCGCCGGGGGATCTGCGGGCCCGTGCTGTTTTACTGGCTGGCCATCTATTTGATCTGGCTGATGGGCTTGGTGTGGATGCGGGGATGAACAAGGCAGACCGCCTCCTCCAAGACGGCTCAGCGTGGGAGCAGTTCAGGCGGATAACAATGGCCCAGGGAGGGTTGAAAACCCTGGGTCAAGCCCGCTTCCGGCACACCGTCAGAGCCTCTGACTCCGGAGAGGTTCAGTCAATCGACAACCGGAGACTGGCGCGCGTGGCCAAGCTGGCAGGAGCGCCCGCGAGCCTGACCGCGGGGCTGCGTCTGCATGTGAATGTAGGCGATACCGTTACGGCAGGCCAACCACTCTATGAGTTACTCAGTGACAGTCCGGGGCAGCGGGATTACGCACTGGCTTTCAGCCAGATGGGCTCACCGATCTTCAACATCCAAAAGGAGCCGTGATTATGGAGGTCACCCCCAACCAAGATGTGCTGTTTTGCCTCGATTCTCACCCGTTGCAGGAGACACTGTGCGACCTGTTAGGCCTGGTTCGTGGAAAGCTGGAAGTGCGCCGGTTCCCCGATGGAGAGACGTATCTGCGTGTGCTCACACCGGTAAAGGGCGTGAATTGTATTGTGTTGGCTGACCTGTCGCAGCCCGACCCCAAATACCTCCCACACCTGTTTCTTTTCGGCACACTTCGCGAACTTGGCGCCCGATCAGTGGGGCTGGTCGCGCCCTATCTGTGCTACATGCGCCAGGATCGGCGCTTTCGCTCCGGGGAGGCCGTGACGTCGGGAATCTTTGCCGGCACATTGTCCTCTCACATCGATTGGCTGGTTACCATGGACCCCCATCTGCACCGGTACCGCTCACTGGATGAAATCTACACAGTGCCGTCGCAGGCCGTATCGGGCGCGCCGGCGTTGGCAGACTGGTTGCGTGGACAGGACAACCTGTTGCTGGTGGGCCCGGATGCCGAGAGCGAGCAGTGGGTATCAGCGATTGCACAGGCCAGTGGTCACCCCTTTGTTATCGGCAGCAAACAACGCTTCGGGGATCGGCGGGTAGAGGTCACCCTGCCCGATCTCTCCGAATACCGTGACCGTGGTGCGGTTATCATCGACGATGTAATCTCCAGCGGTCGGACCATTGTCGAGTGCGTCGGAGCACTCCGCAGGCAGGGCCTGGAAAATATTCGCTGCGCCGCGATTCACGGCATTTTCGCGGAGTCATCGGATACCTACCTTCTCGAAAACGGTCTGCGGGCTCTGGTCACCTCCAACACTATTCCACACCGCACTAACGGTATAGACGTCAGCAGTTTACTGGCGCCACCCATCAGACAAAGTGTCATTCAGTCGGAGGGCAGGCGCAGATGAACATCACCTTTCTAGGCGGAACGGAGACCGTCACAGGTTCCAAGTTTCTGGTTGAAAGCGGGCAAACCCGCGTTTTAGTGGATTGCGGGCTTTTTCAGGGATACAAGTGGTTGAGAAAGCGCAACCGTCAGCCCCTGCCTATGGACATTGATTCACTGGATGCGGTACTTCTGACCCATGCCCACCTTGATCACTCAGGCTACATCCCGGTTCTGTACAAGAAGGGCTTTCGAGGGACAGTCTATACCCACCATGCAACCCGAGAGCTGTGTGAAATCCTGCTGGCTGACAGCGGTCACCTTCAGGAAGAGGAGGCCCGCTATCTCGCTCGACACAAACTGAGTCGGCACGAGGTTCCCGAGCCGTTGTACGACCAGGCCGACGCTCAAGCCTGTATGGAGCTGTTTCATCCGGTAGACTTCGGGGAGAAAATTCAGATCGGCGACGTCGGTTTTCAGCTGCAGTCGGCCGGACATATTCTCGGTGCGGCCAGCATCATTATTGAGGCGGAGGGTAAACGCATAGGTTTTTCCGGCGACGTCGGGCGACTCAACGATATCTTCATGAAGCCCCCCGAACCGCTGCCGGCACTGGATTTGCTGATGCTTGAATCAACCTACGGCAACCGGCGTCATGGTACTGAGGATCCCTTTTCGAAACTGGCAGATATTGTCAACGCTACGGTTGACCGGGGCGGAAACGTCCTGATCCCTTCTTTCGCAGTTGGCAGGGCTCAGGTTCTGCAGCATATGCTGACGACCCTTATCCAGGAAGGGAGAATTCCGAAGTTGCCGATCTACCTTGACAGCCCCATGGCGATTGACGTCTCGGAGATCTACTGCAGGTATGCGGACCAGCACAGATTGAACATCAGGCAATGTCGGGATATGTGCAGGTCCGTTCGTTATAGCCGGAGCGTTGGGGACTCAAAGGCCATCGCCGATCAACGGTACCCTCACATCATTATTGCCGGTAGTGGGATGGCAACAGGTGGGAGAATTCTACACCATTTCAAGCGTCTCCTCGGGCAGCACCTCACCACGGTCATCTTTGCGGGATATCAGGCAGGGGGAACGAGGGGAGCCAAAATGGTAGGTGGCGCAGAGACTATCAAGATTCACGGCGAGTGGATTCCCGTCAAGGCAAGAATCGAAATGCTGCACGGGCTGTCCGGTCATGGTGACTTCCAGGAGATCGAACAATGGCTTGGCCAAAGTAATCTTGCCCCGGGAACCCCCATCAGGCTGGTTCACGGTGACCCGGAGGCACTGGAGGCCATGCGGGATCACCTGCACCAGGATACCCGATACGTGGTGGATGTAGCGAGTTACGAGTCCATTCTACGTTTGTGACAGAGCTCTTGCTAACCGCAACTTGGTAAAGCCCATCAAGGAGGAATTATGGATCACCATCAGATTGAAGATGCACATCGGGTTAGTCAGCGGGCTCTAAAATACCGCCGGCATTATCCGCGGTTTGCACGCTGGGCAAAGGGCTCCGGGTCGATTGCGCACACGGACCTTACTCAGGTGCGGGTGTACGATTTGTGCCAGGAACTCGTTTGTGATGGGCGGTATCAGTCACTGGACGAGGCCCTCGTGATCTTTGAGGCCGCCGATACACTGGCCAACGCAGCTATGTGGCTCGTGGCGCATATGACCTATGCGGAGAAAGTGGATTTGTCCGGTCAGGCATTGGCGGCAGAGGACTTCAAGGAAAATCCTCAGGGACATACCGGAGGCTCGCTGAATATGGTGCCAGCCTATGTTGGCTACATTGCTGCCAATACATTGGCGGGGCTGACCCGTAGCTGGCTGATGGGGCAGGGGCACTGTGTGGCAGCGATAGAGAGTGTCAATTCATTGCTAGGTAATCTGCACCCAGAACAGGAGGCTCGATACACTTTCGATGAGGCGGGATTGACCAGACTGGTGAGGGACTTTTATAGCTACGCTCTCAAACCGGATGGCACACCGGGCGTTCCTCTGGGCAGTCACGTAAACCCCAACACCGCAGGTGGGCTGATCGAAGGCGGCTATCTGGGATTTGCCGAACTGCAATACGTGCATATGCCGCTTCCGGGGGAACGGCTGGTGGCCTTCCTCAGCGATGGGGCTTTTGAGGAGCAGCGCGGCAGTGATTGGGCAAGTCGTTGGTGGCGGGCCGAGGATTGCGGGCTAGTGGTTCCGGTGATGATTGCCAATGGGCGACGAATTGACCAGCGATCTACTATGTTCCAGCAGGGAGGCACCAGTTGGTTCAGGCAACATCTGGAACTGAATGGTTTCTATCCGATGCTCATTGACGGTCGGGATCCCGCAGCCTTTATCTGGGGCATTTTTGAGGCGGAATCAAGGCTACAGGCGTGTCGTGATCAAATACAGGCGGGCACTATGGACTATCCGGTGAAATTGCCTTATCTCATCGCGGAAACCACCAAGGGATTTGGTTTCTATGGGGCTGGCTCCAATGCGGCCCATGGCACACCATTACCGGCCGTGCCCAGGTTTGACCCGGCCTCTCGCCGGCTTTTTCATGAATCCGTGTCCCGGCTATTTGTGCCCGGCGAGGAGATAAGAAGAGCCCGGAAGTCCCTCGCAACCCACGGTATGGACGATCGGCCCCTTGAAAAGGACCATTCCCTTAGCCATCGGGAGGTGACGCTTCAGGCCTCGCCTGAGCCGGCCTGGCAGGATATGACCGACTTTGATTCACCCATGGCCTCCATTGACAGGCAATTTCTCGCCCTGGTCAAAGCAAATAGCAACCTTCGCGTCCGGCTGGGAAACCCGGACGAACTCCGAAGCAATCAGATGAACCTCTCTCTGGATTATCTGAAGCACCGAACTCTTGCCCCTGAGCCCGGGCTTGCGGAATCTCTGCACGGTTCGGTAATCACGGCACTTAACGAGGAGGCCGTGGTTTGTGCTGCGTTGGGTAATAAAGGTGGGCTGAACCTGGTAGTTTCATATGAAGCCTTTGCCATGAAAATGATCGGAGCCCTTCGGCAGGAAATCATATTTGCAAGGCACCAGAAAAGTCTCGGAAGGCCCGCGAAGTGGCTGTCTGTGCCGGTCATCGCTACCTCCCATCTCTGGGAAAATGGTAAAAACGAGCAATCCCATCAGGACCCGGCATTTGGAGAAGTCCTGATGGGTGAGATGAGCGACCTGGCTCGGGTCGTCTACCCCCCTGACAGCAACAGCGCCATTGCATGCCTTAACGGCTGTTACGCAACACAAGGCCAAGTGTGGGCCATGTCGGTTCCCAAAGCACAACTCCCGGTGGTTCTTGATCCGGATCAGGCAATGAAACTGGCGGAGGAAGGCGCTCTGGTGATTCGTAACGGGCATGATGTCCAACTGGTCGCTGTCGGCGCTTATCAACTCCAGGTTTGCCAGGAGGCGGCTGACGCTCTTGCCAGCGAGGGATTGTCCTGCGGTGTTGTCTGTCTATTGGAGCCCGGTCGTTTTAGAAGTCCACGGGACGAAATGGAGGCTCGGCACCAGTGCCCGGAAATGGTGATGGTGGAACTATTTCCTGATGACGTTGGTCTCCGTGTATTCGTGAGCCATACGCGACCGGAAACCATATTGGCCATTTGCCGTCCTCTCGATCTTGGAGCGGCTCGCACCCTTGCTTTTGGTTATACCAATCATGGAGGAACTCTCGATACACAAGGGTTACTCCTGAGCAACGGCAGTGATGTTCATACGATATCCGAAAAGGTGCTGGCACAGTTCAGGAAGACCAGCGCCTGCCATTCGTGATCTGCGTCAAATGGGTTCATATTTCACGTCTTTTTTCAGATCCGTTTCAGCGCCCTGTGTTGAACTGTTGTCTGGCAAATTGGCCCATGTGATTTCGCCTCCGATGTTCCAGAACATAATAGGTTGTCACTAAACGGCGATTCAGGCGGCGGAGCGATAAAACACAGATCCCGAAATGGCGTTTTATGGGGCTCATCATCCGGTTGCTGGCTGCCTGTTGTATTGCGTGATGCGCACCAGCAAATCAGGGCCGCTGAAAAGCGTTTTCCCAAATGGAGTGTTTATGGATAAGCGTTTCAAAATCACGATGGCGATATTCGCCATAATCGCTTTGATTCTACTCTGGGGCGAGCATAAGGTTCACCTCTTGGGAGCTCTGCCTTGGTTAATCCTCCTTGCGTGCCCGCTTATGCACATCTTTATGCACGGAGGGCATGGGAATCACGGTGGGCGTCATAATCATGATCGACCAGCAGGCAAGAGTGGAGATCATCGCCATGACTGACACTTCGTCCGACGACGGCCTACGGCCTATGGAGTCTGGTTGTCCTAAATTCGGCGATCTTCATTTTCTTCGCTTTCAGTTTTTTAAACTGAGGCCCCATGAAGGTGACCAAACCGAATAAGAGTCACTGCCATTATCCGGCGGATACTTGATTACATTGATGACGAGACGTGAAAAAAAAGCTTGGATGGAGGGTGAGGGTAGATAGTTGTTCATTTGATAAATAGCTTCCCATTCGATAAGTAAACGGGAAGCTATTTTTCTTCATGTTTTAATAAATCGGCAAATGTTTGCTAATTAATGTTGGCCTGAATTTATTTTGCGTTTTTGGTTTTTTTATCTTTGGCGGTCGAAGTCTCAAGATTTATGTGACACTTATTTTCCCGTCTGCAGGTTGTTTTTTTTTCTACCTCGCTAATAATTTTTTTTGGATAGCTTCTTGCTTCGTTAACGCGATCTGCTAATCCCGAATTGGCCATAGCTACACCTGAGAATAAAATGCTGGCGGTCGTTACGATGATAGCTTTTTTCACGATAGTCTCCCTTATTATCCTGAATTGGAATGGTGATTCAGTTAGGTTTCAGATTCGTGTGGTTTACTGTCTCGTGCTCAGGGCGCCGGCTGTCCAGGATCTGGACCAGCCGGTGCGCGTCTCCACGAGTTAAATTTTCCGCAGGGTCTACCCTGCGGTATTTTTTTGCCTTTTTTCCAGTGCCTTATGGTAGGCGCGGCCCTCTTCGGTAGTCATCATTTTCAGGCGCGCCTCCATGCCCGGTTCAGACATCCCGGATAAGGTCATGTCTCTGTGCAGACGTTGCATATCTCTATTTTGAAGAATGTTTTTTGCAGAGTGTTTTTCTTTTATTTGGTTGTCAATATGATTCATGTCTTTGTCGTTCGGAGCATTTCCCGCGAGCACTGATACTGAAAAAGTAATTGTTGATAAAAGTATTAATGATTTTTTCATTGCAACACCTCCTTATTGGTTGGTGCTTACATTTAATCACTTGTTTCTGAAATATCCCTGAAATAGTAATTAAAAAATTTTTAACTGATTTCTTGATGTTCGTCAGGTTTTAGAAAATTTGCCCCAGGTCAAAATAATCTCCGTTTATTAGGGAATTCAGATTTAATTCAGATTGGAGTCATAGGATTCAATCCGACCTAATCTTCATTGGAGATCTGACGTTGCCCCTCTCTTTTCGTGTTCTGAAACCAGCGCTTTTCGGCGCCCTCGTATTGGCAAGCCAGCCTGGCTGGGCCGAACCAGCATTAGAACTGTCCCAGGTTATCCATGCGGCCGTAAAAAACGATCCCTGGCTTCGCCAGAGCGGCCAGCTGCAGGCCGCTCTGATGGAAGAGTCGATTGCCGAGGGAGCGCTCCCGGACCCGAGGGTGACGATCGGGGCAGCAAATCTGCCCACCGATACCTTCGACACCGGGCAGGAGGCGATGACCCAGGCCACGATCGGCGTGACCCAGCGAATTCCGAGAGGCGAAAGTCGGCGCCTGGCTTCGACAAAAACGAAGACGATGGCCGATGTACAGCCTTTTCGACGTGCCAATCGTCGAGCGCAGGTAACGGAAGCGGTAACGGACCTATGGCTCGATGTCTGGCGCAGCCAGCAGAGCATCCGGCTGATTGAAAAGAATCGGGGGTTGTTCGAGCAGTTGGCCGATGTTGCCGAAGCAGGTTATACGTCTGCCACCATGGGGTCACGGCAGCAGGATGTCATTCGTGCCTCGCTGGAACTGACACGCCTGGAGGATCGATTGACGGCTCTTCAGTTGCAGCTGGCCTCCAGCCGCGAGGTTCTGGGCGAGTGGATCGGACCAGACCAGGCTCAGCGGGCGGTTAGTGATCATGTGCCCCCGGAACTACTGAAACCACTTCCCGAAGCCTGGGCTGAAACGAGCGACGATGCGCTCATTCGTCATCCCGCCATCCGTGCTACTGACCAGTTGATTGATGCCCAGGTAATTGATGTGGACCTTGCGCGTCAGGCCTATAAGCCGGAGTGGTCAGTGTTTGCGCAATACGGCTACCGGGATCGGGCCCCGAACGGGCAGGACAGGGCAGATCTGTTGACTGTGGGGGTTGGTTTTGACCTCCCGATTTTCACCGGTAATCGCCAGGATCGGCGGTTGAACGCATCGTCGGCCCGGCTGGAAGCGGTCAAAACGGAGCGAGTTCTACAGGCCCGCTCGCTTCAGGCCAAAGCTCGTGCGGCACTTGCCAGAGTGGAGCAGCTGGATGACCGCATAGCACTGTACCAGAACACCCTCTTGCCCCAAATGGAGGAGCAGGCGAGCGCTGCACTGACGGCCTATGACAATGACGACGGCGATTTCGCAGAAGCCGTGCGGGCACGAATCGCTGAGCTCAATGCCCGTGTGGAGCTGATCCAGATGGTGGCAGAGCGGGCCAGTAACCTGGCGAGTTTCCGCTATCTGACGGCAGACGCCTCCGACCTACCTTCCTCTCACTGATCTGAAACCAGGAACGACAACTATGGCTAGTTTTGTTCGCCTGTTGGGCTTTGTGTTACTCGGTGGTCTTGCCGGGGCAGGCGCTGTCTGGTGGCTGGCTCCTGACACTGGAACGGCGACCACAGCCGAGATCGCCAGCTCTGATAGCAGGGAACCGCTGTACTGGGTAGCGCCGATGGACCCCAATTTCAAAAGTGACAAACCGGGCAAATCGCCCATGGGGATGGATCTGATTCCGGTGTACGACGAGGGCGGGTCGGCAGACGATCCGGCGGGTACGGTCCGGATTTCACCTGCTGTCGTGAACAACCTGGGGGTTCGCACCGCGCCAGTAATTCAAGGGCGCCTGCCCAACAACATCACGACCGTGGGCTACGTTCAGTTCAACGAAGATGAGATGGCTCACGTCCACCCCCGCGTCGAAGGCTGGATTGAAACACTTTATGTGAAAGCCGAAGGCGAACCGGTCGAGAAGGGTAAGCCTCTTTATACCCTGTATTCGCCCACCCTGGTCAATGCCCAGGAGGAGTTCCTGTTGGCCCTGAACAGGGGAAATCAACGCCTGGTCAGTGCCGCCGAGGAGCGTCTGCTGGCATTGAATGTTCCGGCTTACCTCGTTGGTCAGTTACGGAAGAACCGGGAAGTCCTAAGAACCATGACCGTGTACGCCCCGGCTTCCGGGGTGATTGAGAACCTGAACGTTCGCGAGGGTATGTTTATCAAGCCCGGCGACCGGGTGTTGTCAATTGCGGCGCTGGACGAGGTCTGGGTGATTGGTGAGGTGTTCGAGAGCCAGCTTTCTGCGGTGGAGGCGGGCAACAGGGTAGTGATGAGCCTTGATTACATGCCGGGACGTCAGTGGACCGGATATGTGGATTATCTCTACCCCGAAATCAACCCGCAGACCCGTACCGCCCGGGTTCGAATGCGTTTCGACAATGCCGATGGAGCCCTGATGCCGGGCATGTTTGCGCGCATGGATGTACAAGGAAAACGCGGTAAGAGGCAATTCCTGGTGCCCCGTGAGGCGGTGATCCGCACCGGCCAGAGCGACCGGCTGGTGCTGGCGCTGGAGGAGGGTGCCTTTAAGTCGGTTAACGTATCCGTGGGCCGGGTTGGAGACAGGTATGCGCAGATACTCGATGGCATCAGCCCGGGGGACACGGTGGTGACATCTGCCCAGTTCCTGATCGATTCGGAATCCAGCAAGACCTCGGACTTTCTCCGAATGTCTGTTCCGGCCAGTGCTGCGAAGAAATCGGAGATGGATCATAGCGCGATGAATCATGATGGAGACGCGTCATGATCGCCGCCATTATTCACTGGTCTGTCCGTAACCGCTTCCTGGTGCTGCTGGCAACGGCGCTTATCACCGGGCTGGGTCTGTACTCCCTGAAGAGGACGCCGGTGGATGCGCTGCCGGATCTCTCCGATGTGCAGGTCATCATCAAAACCAGCTTCCCGGGGCAAGCGCCGCAGGTAGTGGAAGACCAGGTAACTTATCCCTTGACCACGGCCATGCTGTCGGTACCCGGTGCTGAAACGGTCCGGGGGTACTCGTTCTTCGGCGATTCGTATGTGTACGTCATCTTCGATGAAAACACCGATATGTACTGGGCCCGTTCCCGGGTTCTGGAATACCTGTCCCAGGTGGCGCCCAGCCTGCCGGAGTCGGCCCGACCACAACTTGGGCCGGACGCGACCGGGGTTGGTTGGGTGTACCTTTACGCCCTGGTTGATCGCACTGGCAACAATGATCTGAGCCAACTGCGCAGCCTGCAGGACTGGTTCCTCAAGTATGAACTGCAGACGGTGCCCGGGGTGTCTGAAGTGGCCGCACTGGGAGGCATGGTTAAGCAGTATCAGGTCAGGGTCAGCCCTGAAAAACTGCGTGCACTGGGTATGCCCCTCGTTCACATACAGAACGCCATCAAACGCGGCAACCAGGAAGTGGGGGCGTCCGTCATCGAGATGGCCGAAGCGGAATACATGGTGCGCACGTCGGGCTATATCCAGTCCCGCAAGGACCTGTTGTCGATTCCCCTGGGGCTCGATGGCAATGGTACTCCCATTCTGCTGAAAGATGTGGCCACCGTGGAGGTCGGCCCGCAGATGCGCCGCGGAGTTGCCGAGCTGAACGGACAGGGAGAAACCGTCGGTGGTGTCGTAGTGATGCGTTTCGGCGAAAACGCCCAGGCCACAATAAATGGCGTGAAGGCCAAGCTTGAGGAGCTGAAAGCCAGCCTGCCCGCAGGGGTGGAAGTGGTGACGGTCTATGACCGCTCCGGCCTAATCGAGCGGGCAGTGAATAACCTGGGTTTCAAACTGCTTGAAGAGTTCCTGGTCGTGGGGCTGGTGTGTATTGTCTTCCTGTTTCACGTCCGTTCATCGCTGGTGGCAATTGTCAGCCTGCCCGTGGGCATTCTGGCTGCATTCATCGTCATGCACTGGCAGGGCATCAACGCCAATATCATGTCGCTCGGGGGCATCGCCATCGCCATCGGCGCCATGATCGACGGTGCCATTGTGATGATCGAGAACATGCACAAGCACATGGAGCGGACCCCGCTCACACCCGAGAACCGATGGGAAATAGTCGCGAGGTCAGCCTCGGAAGTCGGGCCGGCGCTGTTCTTCTCGCTGCTGATCATTACCGTCAGTTTTGTGCCGGTGTTTGCCCTGGAAGCGCAGGAAGGCCGGATGTTTGCTCCCCTCGCATTCACCAAGACCTACGCCATGGCCGCCAGTGCGGCGCTGGCGGTCACTCTGGTGCCGGTGCTTATGGGGTATTTCATCCGCGGCAAGGTGCTGCCGGAACACAGGAACCCGGTGAATCGCGTGCTGGTCGGTGCCTATATGCCAGTGTTGAAGCTGGTTCTCCGGTTCCCGAAAACAACGGTTATGGCCGCGTTGCTGGCGCTGGTTGTTGGTCTTTGGCCAGCCAGCAGGATCGGCAGTGAATTCATCCCGCCGCTGGATGAAGGCGATCTGATGTATATGCCGACCACCTATCCGGGCATTTCGATCGGTAAGGCCAGGGAACTGCTCCAGCAAACCGACAAGCTGATTGCCACCGTGCCCGAAGTCGCGACCGTCTTTGGCAAAGTGGGGCGGGCGGATACCGCTACCGATCCGGCGCCGTTGACGATGATCGAGACCTTTATCCAGCTCAAACCGCGGGACGAGTGGCGCGAAGGTATGACCACCGAGAAACTGAAGCAGGAGCTCAATGCCCTGATTCGCTTTCCGGGGGTGACCAATGCCTGGGTGATGCCCATCATCACTCGCATCGATATGTTGGCAACGGGTATCAAGACGCCGGTAGGGATCAAGATTGCCGGTCCCGATCTTGCCGTTATCCAGGAGATCGGCAAGCGCCTGGAGGAAATCATGGTGGATATACCCGGCACGGCTTCTGTGTATTCGGAGCGAGTCGCCGGTGGCAGGTATATCAAGGTGGATATCGACCGGGAACGAGCGGCCCGTTATGGCCTTAACATTGCCGATGTCCAGCAGGTGGTGGCCTCTGCCATTGGAGGCATCAACGTATCGCGAACCATCGAAGGGCTTGAGCGCTATCCGATCAATCTGCGCTATCCGGCAGATTACCGGGATTCCCCGGAAAAGCTGGAGCAACTTCCGATCGTGACCGCATCGGGACAGCGCATTGCCCTGGCGGATGTGGCCAGTATCCGGGTGGAGGACGGCCCACCTGCCATCAAGAGTGAAAATGCCCGGCTGAACGGCTGGACCTTTGTGGATATTGACGGTGTCGATGTGGGGACATACGTGGAGCAGGCCATGGCGACCGTGAATGAAGCGTTGGACCTGCCTGCGGGCTATTCGGTCACCTGGTCCGGCCAGTATGAGTACATGCTCCGTGCCAAGGAAAAGCTGATGTACGTCGTGCCGCTGACCCTGGCGATCATCGTCATCCTGCTGTTCCTGAACTTCCGCCGTTTTG
>JABURI010000059.1 GCA_014762755.1 Marinobacter sp. | reverse complement strand
CCGGACACGCCCATGAACGGGCACAGGCCCAGAAACTGAACCAGCACAAAGTTGTTCACCAGAATGGTGCTGACCAGTATCAGCAAATACTCTGTCATGTGAGCCGCTCTTCCTCGCGCTGCCTTACATTACCCGCATGCCGGGGGTCGCGCCGGAGTCCGGAGACAGGATGAAGATATCCTTGCCACCCGGGCCAGCTGCCAGGACCATGCCCTCGGACATGCCGAACTTCATCTTCCGTGGCTTCAGGTTGGCCACCATCACGGTCATACGGCCTTCCAGTTCCTCAGGCTTGTAGGCGGACTTGATACCAGCAAACACGTTGCGTTCGCCATGTCCCACGTCAAGAGTCAGGCGAAGTAGCTTGTCCGCACCCTCAACATGCTCGGCTTTGACAATTTTAACGACCCGAAGATCCACTTTCGCGAAATCACCAAATTCTATCTCATCGCCGATTGGCTCCAGATTGGCAGCGGGCTCGGGTTTGCCGGTCGCTGCGGGCAGTTCCTCTTTGGAAGCGTCCAGCATTTTTTCGATCTGCGCCATGTCCACCCGGTTCATCAGCGGCTTGAACTTGTTGATGCCGTGGTTTTCCAGCAGTTCAGCCCGGTTGTTCCAGTCCAGCTTCGCATTGAGGAACGCCTCGGAGGCTTCGGCGGTCTTTGGCAGCACCGGCGCCAGGTAGGTCATCAGGATGCGGAACATGTTGATGGCGTTGGTACAGATCGCCTGCAGGTTGTCGTCCTGGCCTTCCTGCTTGGCAATGACCCAGGGCTGCTCATCGTTCACATACTGGTTGGCGATATCCGCCAGTTCCATGATCCGGCGCATGGCACGGCCGAATTCACGGGCCTCGAAGAACTCCTCGATCTCCTTGCCCGCCTCGATGAACTCCTTCAGCTTGTCATGCTCGGTCACCGTGCCCAGCTGACCGTCAAAGCGCTTGGTAATGAACCCGGCACTGCGGCTGGCGATGTTGACGACCTTGCCCACCAGATCCGAATTCACCCGCGCCGCGAAGTCTTCCAGGTTGAGATCCATGTCATCGACGCTGCCGGTAAGCTTGGCCGCGAAGTAATAGCGCAGGTACTCCGGATCCAGGTGATCCAGATAGGTGCGCGCCATGATGAAGGTGCCGCGGGACTTGGACATCTTCTTGCCGTTGACGGTGACGAAGCCATGGGCCCAGACCGCGCTCGGTGTCCGGAAGCCGGCATCATGCAGCATGGACGGCCAGAACAGGGCGTGGAAGTTGATGATGTCCTTGCCGATGAAGTGGTACACCTCGGCCTCGGAATCCGCCTTCCAGAAGTGCTCGAAATCGATGCCTTCCCGGTTACACAGGTTCTTGAAGCTGGCCAGGTAGCCGATCGGCGCGTCCAGCCAGACATAGAAGTACTTGCCCGGTGCATCCGGAATCTCGAAACCGAAATAGGGCGCATCACGGCTGATGTCCCACTCCTGCAGTCCGGCGTCCAGCCACTCGGCCAGCTTGTTCGCTACCTGGGGCTGGAGGGTGCCGCTGCGGGTCCATTTGGCCAGGAAGTCATGGAAATCCGGCAGCTTGAAGAAATAGTGCTCGGATTCCTTCTCTACCGGGGTCGCGCCTGAGACCGCAGATCGCGGATTGATCAGCTCCGCCGGCGTGTAGGTGGCACCACAGGCTTCACAGTTGTCCCCGTACTGGTCTTCCGTCTTGCATTTGGGGCAGGTGCCCTTGATGAAACGGTCCGCCAGGAACATCTCCTTCTCCGGATCGAAGAACTGGGTGATGTTCCGGGTCGCAATGTGCCCGTTTTCCTGCAGCTGACGGTAGATGTACTCGGAGAAATACCGGTTCTCCTCCGAGTGGGTGGAATAGTAGTTGTCGAACCGGATGTGGAAGCCGGCAAAGTCTTCCTGGTGCTCCTGGCTGATCCGGTCGATCAGCTGCTCCGGCGTAATGCCCTCCCGCTCGGCCCGCAGCATGATCGCGGTGCCGTGGGCATCGTCGGCGCAAACGTAGTAGCAGTTGTGGCCACGCATATTCTGGTAGCGCACCCAGATATCGGTCTGAATGTACTCCAGCAGGTGACCCAGGTGGATCGGCCCGTTGGCATAGGGCAGGGCGCTGGTAACCAGAATATCGCGCTGATGCTTGCTCGCTTGCGTCATGGTGATGTCCGAACCTTCTGTTGGTAAGGGTTGGAAAGACAAAAACGGGGTTTTGTTACAGGTCCTGAATTGATTGCTCCAGGTAAAGACCCCATATGGTCAGAAACGGGCACAGATGATACCTTCCAAGCAGCAATTTTTCACCTGAAACACCCGTTTCCGTGTTCATGAGCTTATTCCGGAGAACCCGATGACCCAGATTTCCCAGCAGGCCCTGGAAGCCGCTGTCCGCGAATACCGGGACCCCTACCTCGAAAAGGACCTGTACGAACTCGGCGCCGTCAAAAACCTGGGCGCTGACGAAAACGGCAAAGTCACCCTGATAGTCGAATTGCCATACCCGTCCAAAGGCATTGCCGGAGGGCTCAAGCAGATCGTTACCAACGCCCTGGAAAACGTCGACGGCGTTGACAGCGCCGAGGTCCACGTCGGCCAAAAGATCCACTCCTACAAAGTCCAGAAAGACATCCCGTCGGTTCCAGGCGTCAAGAACATCATCGCCGTGGCTTCCGGCAAGGGCGGCGTCGGCAAATCCACCACCGCCGTCAATCTCGCCCTGGCGCTGCAAGCTGAAGGCGCAAGAGTCGGCATCCTCGACGCCGACATCTATGGCCCCAGCATCGGCATGATGCTCGGTGTCCCCGAAGGCAAACGCCCCGAGACCCGCGAAAACAAATACTTCGTCCCCATGGAAGCCCACGGCCTGCAAGCCAACTCCATGGCCTTCGTCGTCACCGAGAAAACCCCCATGGTCTGGCGCGGCCCCATGGTCAGCGGCGCCGTCATGCAATTACTGCAGCAGACCCTCTGGAACGACTCATCATCGACATGCCCCCGGGCACCGGCGACATCCAGCTCACCCTGGCCCAGAAAGTCCCGGTCACCGGCGCCGTCATCGTGACCACGCCCCAGGACATTGCGTTGCTGGACGGCAAGAAAGGCATCGAAATGTTCCGCAAGGTCGACATCCCGGTGCTGGGCGTGATCGAAAA
>JABURI010000025.1 GCA_014762755.1 Marinobacter sp. | reverse complement strand
AAAGCCGATCTTCTCGTTTCTCAAGTCAGCATTAACCCTAAAGCCCAAAGAATCCCACTTTTTGGCCAGATTCTGACAATAATCACGCTGGTTATCGGTGATATTCAGTACCGCCACCTGGGTGGGGGCCAGCCAGACCGGGAACGCGCCTTCGTATTCCTCGATCAGGATGCCGATAAAGCGCTCGAAGGAACCCAGCACGGCACGGTGCAGCATCACCGGAGTCCTGCGCTCGGAGTTGTCCGCCACATACTGGGCACCGAGACGACCCGGCATGGAGAAGTCCACCTGGATGGTACCGCATTGCCAGACCCGGCCAATACAGTCCTTCAGGGAGAATTCGATCTTCGGTCCGTAGAAGGCGCCCTCGCCCGGGAGCAGTTCCCAGTCGACGCCTTCGCGGTTCAGGGCCTCTTCCAGTGCCGCCTCGGACTTGTCCCAGACCTCATCGGAACCGACGCGCTTCTCCGGACGGGTGGAGAGCTTGTACAGGATTTCGGTAAAGCCGAAGTCCTCATAGACTTCATGCAGCAGCTTGATGAACGCGGATACCTCTGCCTGGATGGCGTCTTCCTCACAGAAGATGTGCGCATCATCCTGGGTAAAGCCACGCACCCGCATCAGGCCGTGCAGAGCGCCGGAGGCCTCGTTGCGGTGGCAGGAGCCGAATTCCGCGAGGCGCAGGGGCAGGTCCTTGTAGCTCTTCAGGCCCTGGTTGAACACCTGCACGTGGCAGGGGCAATTCATGGGCTTGATGGCGTAGTCGTGCTTCTCGGACTCGGTGGTGAACATGTCGTCCTTGAACTTGTCCCAGTGCCCGGATTTCTCCCACAGGGTACGGGACACCACCTGGGGTGTCTTGATTTCCTGGTAGCCATGCTTGTGCAGCTTGGCGCGCATGTACTGTTCGATTTCCTGGTACAGGGACCAGCCATCCGGGTGCCAGAACACCATGCCGGGCGCTTCTTCCTGCATGTGGAACAGGTTCAGCTTCTTGCCGATCTTGCGGTGATCCCGCTTCTCGGCCTCTTCCAGTCGGTGCAGGTAGGCCTTGAGGTCCTTCTTGTTACCCCAGGCAGTGCCGTAGACCCGCTGCAATTGCTCATTGCTGGTGTCGCCACGCCAGTAGGCGCCAGACGCCTTGGTAAGCTTGAAGGCCTTGAGCTTGCCGGTGCTGGGCACATGGGGGCCACGGCACAGGTCAATGAAATCGCCCTGACGGTAGAATGACAGATCCTCATCACCGGGAATGTCCTGGATGATGCGAACCTTGTATTCCTCGCCCATGTCCTCGAACAGCTTGATCGCGTCCTCCCGGGACATGACCGACCGGGAAACCGGGATATCCTGTTTGGCCAGCTCTTCCATCCGCTTCTCGATCCGCGCCAGATCTTCATTGGTAAACGGGCGGTCGTACTTGAAGTCGTAGTAGAAGCCGTTGTCGATCACCGGGCCAATGGTTACCTGGGCACCGGGGAACAGCTCCTGGACGGCCATGGCCATCAGGTGTGCTGTGGAGTGACGGATGACGTCGACGCCGTCCTCGTCACGATCAGTGACGATAGCCAACTCGGCGTCACGGTCGATCACGTGGCTGGTATCGACCAGTTTGCCATCGACCTTGCCGGCCAGTGCGGCCTTGGCCAGGCCGGCACCAATGTCGGCGGCAACGTCGTGTACGGTTACGGGTTCAGCAAAACTGCGATGGCTGCCATCCGGCAGGGTAATGACGGGCATGGAATACTCCTGTTGTTTACTCAGCGGTGATCTATACCAAAGATCACATGGTGCCGGGACACCGCGATACAAACCGCGGCCCGGATCTGCGGCGAGTCTACCAGAAAAAAACCCGGCGGGTTAACGCCGGGTTTCTACGGACTCAACAAACGTGCTTTCCAAACATCAGGCTGGCTGCGCGGCGGCCTCTTCCCGAGCCTTGCGACGGAGTTGTCCGAACGCCAGCGCCGCCAACAGCAGAAGTGCCGGAATGAACATCAGCTCCTTGGGTGGACGGTCCTTCTCGACCTGAACCTTGTCGATGGTCCAGCCGAAGCTGATACCGGCCTGCTCGGCAATACTGCCGAAGTTCACGAAGTCCACCACCATCTGCTCGCCCTGGGGAGAAACCTCCAGTCCGGCCTGGGCCAGTCGTTGCTGTGGCGTCTCTGCTTCCGGTAGCGGCAGCCTCAGGTATTTCGACACCTCGGTGCCGTCAAGGGACATACCGGAAGCCTGAATGATGATTGGATCATCCGCCGGCACATCCTCGACATACTGGAAAATCTCCGAGCCGGGCCGGTCTTCCGTGGGGGGATAAACCATGTCCCACCAGAACCCGGGACGGAACAGCGTGAAGGTGATCAGGAGCAGGCAAACCGTCTCCCACCAGCGTGTTTTGGTGAACCAGTACCCCTGGGTTGCTGCCGAAAACACGAGCATGGCGGTCACCGCGCTGAAGATGGTGATGAGCAGGTCCACCCAGCCGGTCAGTCCGATCAACAGCAGCTGCGTGTTGAAAATGAACATGAACGGCAGGATCGCGGTCCGGATATCGTAGGTGAAGCCCTGAACACCCGTGCGTATCGGATCCGCGCCCGATATGGCGGCCGCCGCATAGGCGGCAAGACCCACCGGCGGCGTGTCATCCGCCAGGATACCGAAATAGAACACGAACAGGTGGACCGCGATCAGCGGCACCAGCAGACCATTCTCGGCACCGAGGGTCACGATGACCGGCGCCATCAGGGTGGATACCACGATGTAGTTGGCCGTGGTCGGCAGGCCCATACCCAGAATCAGGCTGATGATCGCTGTGAAGATCAGCATCAACAGCAGGTTGCCACCGGAGATGAACTCCACGAACTGGGTCATCACCAGGCCGATGCCGGTCAGAGTGACGGTACCGACGACAATGCCGGCCGTAGCTGTCGCGACACCGATACCGACCATGTTACGGGCGCCGGTCACGAGGGAGTGCGCCAGATCGACACTGCCCTGTTTTAGCCCCGCCACGTAATTGCCACGCTTGTGGAAGAACGCCTTCAGCGGCCGCTGGGTGATCACGATAAAGATCATGAAGACTGTCGCCCAGAACGCAGACAGCTGTGGGGAGAACCGCTCCACCGTCAGACACCAGACCAGCACTACCACCGGCAGCAGGAAGTAAAGACCGGTTTTGACCGTGGGGCCGACCGGAGGCAGTTCATCCATGGACTTCTCGGGATCGTCCTCCTCGAGATCCGGGAATTTGCTGGCGTAACCCACTAACCCGATGTAGACCGCCACCAGTAACGGGGTCAGGACCCACATAGCGGCTTCACCCAGGACGGTCTTCATCCAGCCAATGCCGTAATAGACCACAAAGGTCAACACACACAGGCCGAGCAGGATCACCACCCAGTTCAGCATGCGCTGGGCCAGGGTCGGACGGTCGAGCCGCTGGATGCCCTGCATGTTCAGCTTGCAGGCCTCAAGGTGGACGATGTAGATCAGGGCCACGTAGGAGATCATCGCCGGCAGGATCGCGTGCTTGATAACCTCCAGGTAGGAAATACCCACGTACTCCACCATCAAAAAGGCGGCGGCGCCCATGATCGGCGGTGTCAGCTGACCGTTGGTAGAGGCAGCCACCTCAACCGCACCCGCCTTGGTGGCAGGGAAGCCCACCCGCTTCATCAACGGAATGGTGAACGTACCGGTGGTGACCACATTGGCAATGGAAGAGCCGGAAATGACGCCGCTCAGACCACTGGAGACAACAGCCGCCTTTGCCGGCCCACCACGCATGTGACCCAGCAACGCGTAGGCGACCTTGATGAAGTAGTTTCCGGCCCCGGCCCGCTCAAGCAAGGCGCCGAACAGGACGAACAGGAACACAAAGCTGGTTGAGACCCCCAGGGCTACACCGAACACACCTTCGGTACCGAGCCACTGGTGCGATGCCAGCTTACTGAGGCTCGCCCCCTTGTGGGAAATCACATCCGGCATGTAGGGGCCAGCCAGGGAATAGATGATGAAAACACCGGCGACAATGGTCAGCGGCAGGCCCAGCGCACGACGGGTCGCCTCGAGCAACAGCACGAGACCTCCCAGGGCCACCACCATATCCTGGGTGTTCGGCGCACCCGGACGGGTGGCGAGCTGGTCATAGAAAACGTAAAGGTAGGAGGCCGCAAAAGCAGCCGCCAGCGCCAGTATCCAGTCATAAACCGGAACATGATTCTGGTGTTTGCCCCGGATCATCGGGAAAGCGGCGAACGCCAGGAACGAGGCAAACGCCAGGTGAATCGAACGTGCTTCCGTGGAATTGAACACGCCGATCTCGAAAATATAGGGAAGCGGTGACGCTATCCAAAGCTGGAAAAGAGACCAGAGCAGAGGAACGATAAAGAGAATGACAGCGGCAGGACCGGTTGCAGCCCTTCCGCCCGATTCGGTCTGGAGGAATTCCTCAACTTTCTGCTTATCGATGGCATCCCCGGCTCTCGGGTCGCTATTTGTCATAGCCGGATCCTGTCAGAGGGAAATCGGGAAGATCAGTAAAGGCCGCGGGCGGGGCTGCCCGCGGCCGGTTTTCAGGAAAGCGCCGGATCAGTCGATCAGGCCGGCTTCCTTGTAGTACTTGGCAGCACCCGGGTGCAGCGGAGCACTCAGGGCGTCCTTCACCATCTCTTCCTTCTGCAGGTTGGCAAAGGCCGGATGCAGACGCTTGAAGCTGTCGAAGTTCTCGAACACCGCCTTCACGACTTCGTAAACCACGTCCTCAGGTACATCAGTGGAAGAAACGAAGGTTGCGGCAACACCGAAGGTGGTGACGTCTTCATCGCTACCCCGGTACATGCCGCCCGGAATGGTCGCCTTACGATAGTAAGGGTGGTCAGAAATCAGCTTCTCGGTGGCCGCGTTATCCACATTCACCAGCACGCTGTCACAGGAAGTAGTCGCTTCCTTGATGGAGCCGGAGGGGTGACCGACGGTGTAGAAGAAGGCATCGATGTTGCCGTCACACAGGGCCTGGGACTGCTCGGCAGCCTTCAGCTCGGCGGCCAGGGAGAACTTGTCCATGCCCCAACCCATCTCGTCCATCAGCACCTCGGCG
Organism: Marinobacter sp.; assembly: GCA_014762755.1. Lineage (GTDB taxonomy): Bacteria > Pseudomonadota > Gammaproteobacteria > Pseudomonadales > Oleiphilaceae > Marinobacter. Next base: position 17,775 of record JABURI010000025.1, on the reverse strand, counting down.
GTGGCTCGCTGACCGGAACCCGGGTTACCCACGGAAACCCGCTTGCCTTCCAGGTCTTCGAAATTCTTGATGCCGGAAGCCTTGCTGGCCACCACGGTGAACGGCTCCGGGTGCAGGGAGAAGACCGCACGCAGCTCCTTGTTGGCACCGTCATCTTCAAACTGGCTGGTGCCATTATAGGCATGATACTGCCAGTCAGACTGGGCTACAGCCAGATCCAGCTCACCCTGACGGATCGCGTTCAGGTTGTAGACAGAACCACCGGTACTCTCGACGGAGCAACGGATTCCGTGCTCTTTCCGATCCATGTTGACCAGTCGGCAGATGGCGCCACCCGCAGGGTAGTAAACACCGGTCACGCCGCCGGTACCGATGGTCACGAAACGCTGCTCCTGCGCAGAGACCGAAGTCGAGGCAGCACCAAGGCTGACTGCGGCGGCTACAGCTAGAGCGGAAGCTTTCAGTTTCAGTGTCATGTGAGTTGTTCCTTTTCTGCTCGTTGTAATTAAAGAATGCCCGTCATTCATGCGGACATATTTCGCGTCCGTCATAGAACATAGACCACTTTATGGCATAAATAAAGTCAGAGTTAGCTCTCTAAACAGTTGAGCCAACAACAAAAAAGCCCGCAAAGCGGGCTTTTTTGATGGTCGGCGCCAAGCTTATTTCGCTGCTCGCGCCTTTTCAAGCATACGCTCGGGACGAAGCAGGAAGCGGGCCAGTGCCGGCAGCAGCCAGATGGCGCCGATCATGTTCCAGAGGAACATGAAGAACAGCAAGAAGCCCATATCGGCCTGGAACTTGATGGGTGAGAAGATCCAGGTGACAACGCCGATGCCCAGGGTCACACCGGTGAAGACCACAGCCTTGCCGGTGGAACGCAGGGTTTCGAAGTAGGCATCCTGCAGGGTCTTGCCTTCAAGCAGATACTTTTCAAGCTTGCTGTAGATGTAGATACCGTAGTCCACACCGATACCCACGCCCAGCGCAATCACCGGCAGGGTTGCTACCTTGATACCGATCCCCGAGACCGCCATGATCGCCTCACACAGAATCGAGGTCAGGCCCAGCGGAATCACGATACACAGTACTGCACGGATGGAACGGAAGGTCAGGAAGCACAGCAAACTCACCACGCCATAGACGAAGATCAGCATCATGTCCTTGGCTTTGGAGATCACCTCGTTGGTGGCCGCTTCCACACCCGCATTACCGGCCGCCAGCAGGAAGGTATGCTCTTCGTTGCTGTTCTCCTGAGCGAATTTTTCGACCACGGACACGGCGGTTTGCAGGGTTTCGGCCTTGTGGTCCTCCAGGAATACCAGCAACGGCGTCAGGCTACAGTCGGTGTTGATCAGGCCGGACGGCGCATTACGTATGGATGCATTGATAATGGTCTGGTTGCGGGAAATGGCATACCAGTTCCAGTTACCCTCGTTCAGGGCCTTGGTAACAATCTTGGAGACATCCGCCAGCGACGCGGTGGACTGCACCCCCGGCGTGTTTGCCAACTCCCACTGCAGCGAATCCATGGCACGCAGAACACTGTACTGGGTGCACTGCTCTACCGGTGTTTTCACCATCACCACCATAACGTCGGCGCTGGTGGAGTAGTTGTCGATGATGTAGGCATTATCCTTGTTGTACCGGGAGTCCTTGCGCAGTTCCGGCGCACCCTGATCCAGGTCACCCACCTTCAGGTCCTGCTTGTAGTAAAGGCCAAGACCGAGGCCGATCACTGCAATCAGCAGCGAGATTGGCGCCACACCCGGATGGGCGAAGTTGGACAGCAGTCGCCATTTGCGATCCTGCTTCTCACCGTGGTTCTGAACGTGACGCACACCGCCCTTGGAGATGCCGATGTAGGACATGATCAATACATGCAGCACCAGGTTGGTGATGATGACAAAGGCAACACCGATACCCGCGGCAACTGCCAGGTCCCGGATAACATCGATCTCGATGAAGAACAGGGTCAGGAAGCCAAAGGCATCAGATACCAGCGCCAGCATTCCTGGAATATAAAGGGCCCGGAAGGCGAGGCGGGCAGCGGTAATGGCATCAAAGCCCTTGGCCGCTTCCACTGCCATGGCGTTGACGATCTGAACGCCGTGACTGATCCCTATGGCAAATACCAGGAACGGGACCAGCACGGAGTAAGGGTCCAGTCCATAACCCAGCAAGCGCAGGGTACCCAGCTGCCAGAACACGGCAATGATCGAGGTGAACACCGGCACCAGGGTTCCGGAAATGCTGCGGGAATACCAGAACAGCAGCAGTGTAGTGAGCGCAATGGTGATACCGGCGAACCAGGCGATGGAGCCGATACCTTCGATCAGGTCCCCTACTTTCTTGGCGAAACCGACAATGTGGATGTCGATATTCGGGTTCTGGGCCTCGTATTTCTGACGGATCTTTTCTTCCAGCTGACGGGAGAAGGTGCCGTAATCCAGCGGCTCACCGGTCTCCGGATCGCTCTCGTACAGTGGCGCGTAGACAATCGTCGATTTGAAGTTATCCGAGATCAGGCGACCGACCTCATTGGAACGCAGCACGTTCTGGCGCAGCTGTTCCAGGCTCTCGGGGGAGCCGTCGTAGTCATCCGGAATGACGGTGCCGCCCTGGAAACCCTGCTCCGTCACTTCCACCCAACGCACGTTGGAGGTCCACAGTGATTTCAGACCGGAGCGATCGACACCATTGAGGTAGAACACCTCGTCGGTGATCTGTTTCAGGGTCTCCATATACTCCGGGGAGAAGATGTCACCGTCTTTGGATTCCACGGCGATCCGCACAAAGTTACCCAGGTTTTCCAGGTCGTCCCTGTGCTCGAGCATATTCACGATGTAAGGATGCTCCAGCGGAATCATCCGCTCGAAACTCGCATCCGGCTGAATCTTGACCGCGTTGTAGCCGAGGAACAGGGTCAAAATGGTCAGCAGAACCAGGATGATCGCCCGATTGTTGAAAATCAGACGCTCCAGGAACGGTTCCGCCTTTGGCGTGGTCAGGTAATGTTCGCCCTTGTCATGCTTCGGGTTGGACATTCAAAAGCCCCTCTATTATCGGTTCTGTTGTTGCCACATCAGGGCGTTATTGAAGGTTCTTGCCTTGGGAATCGGCGTGCTTGACGCCACCCTCGCCTACCAGGAGCAGATCGGTGTCCGAAACCGGCACCACACCCATGACTCCTTGGCGGTCATCACGGAGGTATTCCCGGAAGGTGTCCCCTCCGTTGCCGCTGGTAAGCACGGCACCACCATTACCGACCAGGATGATCCGGTCACCCTCGGCTGCGCCGTCATTGAGCGTTGCCGTGGAACCGGTATTGACCACTGACCAGGATTTACCGAGATCCTCGGAAAACATCAGCGTACCGCGAAGGCCGAAAGCCAGGGCCTCGTTGACGCGACCGGTGCCAACCACACCGAACAGTGACCCCGGATAGGGGCTTTCACGACGCTCCCAGGTTTCACCGCCGTCAATGGAAACATGGATCTGGCCCGCCTCGCCCACGATGAACAGGGCTCCGCCGGCGATCCGGGAAATGGCATTCAGATGAAACCCCTGGGGATTGTCCAGCTTGGGCGACCAGTCCTGCCAGCTTTCTCCGCCATCCGTTGTGCGGTAGATCATGCCGTAGGCGCCGACCACAAAGCCGTGGCTTTCATTCTCGAACCAGACATCCAGGAACGGGTTTACCGGACCGATGTCCAGGTCCGCCTGCATGTTTTCCAGGCGGAAAAACAGATCATCCAGGGCCCATTCAAGATCTTCCTTTTCTTCCTCGGGGGCCTGTTCGACACGCTCTTCCATTTCAGCAATGGCGTCTTCCTGACTGGCGATGGCCAGCTCCGCTGCCCGGATGCCGTCCAGCTGGAGCTCCCAGCTTGCACCGGAATCGCTCGAATGCAGTACCGCTCCGCTGTGGCCGACCGCCCAGCCATGATTCCCGGTACCAAAATCGACACCGGTGAGAGTTACAGACACCGGCACGTCGGCCTGGGTCCAGCTCTGACCCTCATCGTCGGAGTAGATGATGTGCCCACGCTCCCCGGCCGCCACGATACGGTCGCCGGCAAAGGCAACATCATTCAGCAGGCTTTGTGGGGCGAGTTCCGTCGGACGGGCCGGTGTTTCAAGCAAATCCCCCACTGCCCATACAGCCGGAGATGCACAGGCCATGGAAAGCCCAAGGCAGGTTGCACCCAGGGTTTTACGCATCAAGCTTGTAGCCATTCGGTTTGCCTATCGGTTGTTTTTACTGTGTGTCTCTGTCCGGCTACGCCGGTTCTAACTGTAAACATACCGGCAGCCTCCCGGCTGCCGGTATGTTGATTGCCAATCCTTCTGGGCGGGGTTGCGATCCTCGCGCCTCAGCGAACACTCCTGCGGCGCAGAGAGGCCGGCGAGAAGTAACGCCTGTTGGGAACCTTGTCGGTGAATACCCGGGTGTTCGGCTCTTCGGTATCCAGTCCGAGAACGTGATAGCGGCGGGCCTGGAGATCATGATAGACGTCCAGCACGGTCCAGACACCGGGTAATTCATAATAATTTTTGGGCAGGCCCATGGTAACGCGCCACAGCTCGCCGCGACCGTCGTACTGGTCCAGCAGCACGGTGTTCCAGCTGTCCTCGTCGACATAGAAACGGCGCTTGCCGTAGATGTGGCGCTCACCCTGCTTCAGGGTGGCCTCTACCACATGCACACGGTGCAGCTCCCAGCGGGTCAGCTCGGGATTGACGTGGGAGATGCCGAGAATATCGTCATAGGACAGACCCTTTTCCCCGATGCGGTAGTTATTGTAGGGAATGTAGATCTCGCGCTTGCCCTCGTAAGTCCAGTTGTAGCGGTCCAGGGCACCGTTGAAAATGTCGGTATCGTCCGCGGTACGGAGGTTATCGGAGGCTGCGATCGGGGAATCGTAACCCAGGTTCGGAGCCCGGCGCACACGGCGCTGACCGGCGTTATACCCCCAGCCATTACGTGGATTGATGATCTGGTTCATGGTTTCATGAATCAGGATCGCACCACCGGCAAGACGGGGCGGAGACTGGGTAAAGGACAGGTAGTAGAAGATGACGTTGTCCAGTGTGCTTTCGTCGCCTTCCGGGTTGTAATAGTTGAAGAAGGCTTCCTGCTGGGATGTCACCAGCGAGTAGTCGCCGTTCTGCTGGACCGCCACCTCACTGGAACGGCGGGTAACGTAGACACCACGCCAACGGGTCAGGTGATTCCAGATAACCTGCCAGGCCTTCTCTTCATCGTTGCCATGGAGGATCGGGAAAGGATAGCCACCGTAGGCACCCTCGATACCGGCGCCCTCGCCCACAATATTGGCGCTCGTGGCGTTATCCCGGGTGTTCTGGGCCACCCAGTCTGGCACCGCATGGGTACGACGGCTCTGGTATACCGGAATCTGGAACGTCGTGGGGTAGGTCTCGAACATGGCCTCGACGCCGTCGGTCAGATACTCGCTGTACTGATCCATGTTCTGGGCAGTGATCGTAAACAGCACTTCATCATCCGGGAACGGATTGATGTGGTGCTGACCACTCTCTTTGTAACCAGCCGGCGCTTGCGTCAGCCCGCCGTCCCACGCGGGGATGGTTCCGGCTGCGTTACCGGCCTTGGGAGAGCCAAAGGGGGTCAGTTCGTTGCCAAGACGGGCAGCCTCGCTCTGGGAAACGGCGGCATAGGCCGGTACAGCCGAGACAGACAGGGCCAACAGGCCACTTAACAGCGTGTTTTTGTTATACATCATGGTCTAACCTTCAATCCGTCTGGAAGCCTCTTGAGGGGCTTTTTTGTTGTAGCCTCATGGAAATTGAGACTTTCGTCCAGATTAACGGATCGGGCAATATTGTCTATCGACCGAAAGTGCGATTTTGTATCCGGCTGTGACAACGTTTCCGGAATCACAGCCGGACACCGGCAGCTCAGCCAGCCAGACTCTTGTGAACCACCTCATAGACATCGGGCGAGAGACCGACCTTGTCACGGATGCGTTCCAGCGCCGCTTTCATCTGTTCACGATATTCCGGCGCAAACTTGCGCCAGCGGGTCAGGGGCGTGACCAGACGCGCGGCAATCTGGGGATTGCTGTCATCCAGACGGCACACCTGGTCGGCCAGGAAGTCATACCCCGAGCCATCCGGGTTATGGAAAGCCGCCAGATTCTGGCCGGCAAACGCACCCACCACCGAACGGACCTTGTTGGGATTCTTCCAGTCGAAGGCCGGATGCTCCAGCAACGCGTGAATCCGGGGCAAATCACCGGCGCGGTCGCTGGAGGCCTGAACCGAGAACCACTGCTCGACCACCTGTGGATCTTCCCGGAACTGCTGGTAAAACTCTTCCAGCATCAGGTTTCGATCTTCGCCATAATCGGAGTTCACCAGCGCCCGAAGCGCCCCCAAACGGTCCGTCATGTTATCGGCATTACGGAACTGGCGAATGGCAAGCTCACGCCCTTCCTCGTCATTGATCATCAGTAGCCAGGCCAGGGCCGTATTGCGCAGGCTCCGGCGGGCAATCGCCTCGGGCGTGATCTCGTAGTCTCCGGACTCCAGATTGCGACGGTAACAGGCGACCAGCTCATCCCGCAGGGAAATGGCCAGCTGTTTCAGCACACGCTCCCGGGCACGGTGGATGGCAGGAACATCGGCGTTGTCCGCCAGCTCGATCAGGTACGCTTCGGAGGGCAGCTGCAGCATCTTGGCCACCAAGGCCTGGTCGAGGGAGGAGTCACAGATCTGATGCCGATAGGAGGTCACCAGCCGGGGCTCGACCGCTGCGTCTTTGGCGGCACCCACCAGAGACTGGATCACGTCGACCGCCAGCCTCTGGCCGGCATCCCAGCGGTTGAAGCCGTCCGGATCGTGACTCATCAGGAACAGCAACTGCTCCCGGGACCACGGGTAATTGACCCGCACCGGCGCGGAGAAATGGCGCAGCAAGGAGGGCACGGGGCGCTCCGTGATGCCGTGGAATTCAAAGGTATGACTCGCTTCGGTAAGCTCCAGGACCCGCTCGGCCGGCGCGTTTGCTTCGCCCGCCGCAAGCTTGAGCGGCAGCGACTGGCCCCGGCTGCCCAACAGTCCCAGGGCAAAGGGAATGTGTTGCGTCTTCTTGTTGCTCTGGCCCGGGGTATCCGGAATGTCCTGCTCGATGGACAGGCGGTAGACACCCTGCGCTTCATCAAACTCATCGGAAACATTGAGTACGGGCGTACCCGCCTGCTCGTACCAGAGACGGAACTGGGTCAGATCACGCCCTGAGGCATCCTCCATGGCGCGGACAAAATCGTCGGTGGTGACCGCCTGACCATCGTGGCGCTCGAAGTAAAGATCGGAGCCTTTCCGGAACATCTCCGGCCCGAGCAGGTTGTGGATCATGCGCACCACTTCGGCACCCTTCTCGTAGATGGTCAGGGTGTAGAAGTTGGAAATTTCCATGTAGGAAGCCGGACGCACCGGATGGGCCATGGGGCCGGCATCCTCGGCAAACTGGGCCGTGCGCAGAAGGGTCACGTCCTCGATCCGCTTCACCGTCGGCGACCCCATGTCGGCGGAGAACTGGGAATCCCGGAACACGGTGAAACCTTCCTTCAGGCTCAGCTGGAACCAGTCACGGCAGGTGACCCGGTTACCGGACCAGTTGTGGAAATACTCGTGGGCAACGATCGCCTCGATGCGCTGGAACGCGGCGTCGGTGGCGGTATCCTGGCTGGCCAGGACACAGGACGAGTTGAAGATGTTCAGGCCTTTGTTCTCCATGGCCCCCATGTTGAAATCGTCAACGGCCACGACCATGAAGATATCCAGGTCGTATTCCCGACCATAGACTTCTTCATCCCAGCGCATGGACCGTTTCAGGGAGTCCATGGAGTGGTCGCACTTCCGGGCATTGCGTGGCTCCACGTACATGCGCAGGTCGATGTCGCGGCTGGAACAGGTCCGGAAGGTATCCCGCTTCTCGACCAAGTCGCCGGCCACGAGGGCAAACAGGTAACAGGGCTTCGGGAACGGGTCTTCCCAGGTGACAAAGTGACGGTCGCCATCCAGTTCGCCCCGGTCAACATCGTTACCGTTGGACAGCAGCACCGGATACGAAGATTTATCCGCCTCGATACGGGTCCGGAAACGGGCCATGACGTCCGGGCGGTCCGGGAAGAAGGTAATGCAGCGGAAACCCTCCGCCTCGCACTGGGTACAGAACATGCCGGAGGATTTGTACAAACCCTCCAGGCGGGTATTGTTCTGGGGCTCGATCCAGGTGACCACCGAGAGTTCGAACTGCTCCGGCACCGAAGGAATGACCAGCTGCTCACCCCTGTCCTCGTAATCCCTGGATGCCAACTCGGTGCCATCCAGGGCGACGGATTCCAGCTTGAGGCTGTCGCCATCCAGCTCCAGCGGCGCATTGGCTTCCCGGGAATCGGGGTTCCGCCGAACCGACAGCGTGCTGTGGACCCGGGCGCCGTCCTCGAAAAGCTCAAACCGGAGATCCACATGATCAACCAGATACGCCGGTACTTTGTATTCGCTCAGGTAAATGGTTTGTGGCTGGTTGCTACGCATTACATTCTCCACAGAATTCTGTTCAGCTGGCATCCGCCCGGAAGCGGACCTCATACCCGGTAAATTTGCGGATATTGATCACGCCGGTATCGAGAATCAGGTACTGGCCCTTGATGCCTTCCAGAACCCCTTCCACTTCCGGTGTCTTGTCCAGATTATGGGTTTTGATCTTTGACGGCCAGACTTCGACCGGATAACTGAGGCCGAGCCCGGATTCGTCCACTTCCCGGATCGCGTCGTCACCGTGCACCTCTCGCAATTCCGCGATATCGGTGGCGATGGCCTCAAGCATCTTCCGCCGCTCCTCTACGAGATCCAGTTCGGGGACATCGCCCTTGAGCATGGCACGCCAGTTGGTGCGGTCGGTAACATGGCTCTTGCACGCCACTTCCACCAGGCCGGCAATGTAGCGGGTCCTGACCCGGACCATGGGAATGGCCTCTACCGCCCCCTGGTCAATCCAGCGGGTCGGCACCTGGGAGGCACGGGTGATGCCGACCTTGAGCCCGGACGAATTGGCCAGATAAACGACATGTTCGACCATGCAATGGGTCTCGCCCCACTCGGGTTCACGGCAGGTGCCCAGGTGGTAGTGGCACTTTTCCGGACTCATGATGCAGCTGTCACAGGCCGCCAGCTTTCGGAAACAGGGATAACAGTAGCCCTGATTGAAACTCTTTTTGGTCTTGCGGTCGCAATGGATGCAACGGATAACGCCGTCAAAATCGATCCTGATGGAGTGACCGATCAGGTCGTTCAGCGGTACCCGGGCGTCACCTACGGCAATGGTGTAGGAAACAGGCTGACCCGCTTCAACCGGCATCTTGCGCAACCGGCCGGTTACATCGATGGCACCGCTCAAGACTTGACCTCTACAAACTGGTCCGGATCGATATCCTGGTTGTTGCTGGCAGCGCGCTGGACGGAGGGATCACAGGCCGTTCCGGCCTTGCTGCCACGGTCCAGGTAACCCACCCGCTCTTCTTCGGGTACGTTGTGTTTATTCTCGTAGTAGATGACCGCTTCCAGGCTGATAGCGCGCTGCTCGGCTGTCATCTTGCGGCCATCCGGCCACTTGCCCAGCTCAATGGACTGTCGAAGGTTCCGGTACACTGCCGGATCCAGCCGTTCGATCAGCTCTTCGTAAGTCATTCCACTCTCCTGAAAAAACCTTCACAAAAATTTGCCAAAACCGTTTGACAGACGCAAACGATAATAATTATCATTAACACACCAAATGACAACGGTCGTATCATTTGGTCTCTCTCATCAGGAGCTAAAAGCTCTTTTAATGCCCCGTCTTTTGGCGGGGCTTTTTTATTCCGATTACCCCTTCCATACGGGCAAAACCAGGGCACAGAGCAGTCCCGCAATAAAGCCGCCCAGGTGGGCCTCATTGGCCATCCTGCCCAGACCCAGCATTTCCGGCAATGGGGTAAAACCGAGAACCATCCAGATCACCGCAAAGGTCACCAGCGCAGGCGGGAACTGGAACCTGGGCGCTCGCTGCTGGCTCAGCCAGCAATAGCCAAGCACGCCATACACGACGCCGGACAGCCCGCCAAACAAGGGCCCGGACACCAGGTACTGTAACCCATTGGACAACAGGCTCGTCACCAGGAACAGAACAACCAGCCGACCCTTGCCATCAAACCACTCGACCTGGCTGCCAAGGAACCAGAGCATCACCGAGTTGAAAATGATATGGGTCCAGCTGAAATGCAGGAAATCCGGTGTAATCAGTCGCCAGACCTGACCACTGGCCAGTGTCGCCGACAGCGCATCGATGCGACCGCCGAAGGTGGTCCAGTCGAAGTTCCTGGGGTCTATTACCATCAGCGCGGCAGAAAACTGATTGGAGCCCATTCCCGTCAGCCAGACCATCACCACGGCAAAAACGATCAGGCCCAGTACCATGGGCGCGTGGCGAGGAGCCGGTTGCCAGCGACCGCCAACGAAGGCCGGCGAACGGTTCCGGGTTGCCACCGCCTCCCTGAGCCCGGGTTCTGCGAGATAGCGTTCGAGCGCTGCCAAAACCGGCTCGATGTGCTCTTCATGCTCGAGCCAGAGCACCTGCTGGCCGCCTTCTTCCGTTATCCGATGCCCCACGCCCTGATCCCGCAGCCATTGGCTGAAGTCGGCAAGGTTCACCGAGCTATCCAACTGCTTTACCCGATACAATTCTCACCTCACGATCAGGGGTATTGGTCCACCTTCGAACAAACGACTAGCGAGCAACACTGTCTTCGCTGGTGGGATACTCCGGCGCTTCCGGCCGCTCCACATCTACCCAGACAAACTTGTCACGGGAAAGTGCCCGCTCTCCGTCAAACCGGTAGGCCACCAACTTGCCGTACTTCACCGCACTGAAGTCGATGCAGGCCACATTGGGCTTCAGCGGCGCCGGCCGGCCCTCCATCCAGTAATGGCCGACAAAGACCGGTGGCGCATCCAGGGGATAGCTGATGAGCTGCTTGCGCTCGTCTTCCGTGAGCACGTGCTTCGCAACCTCCGACGGCAACGGATCGGGCTGGAATACAACATCGGCATAGGTATGGGGCTGATCGGCCCAGAATTTGGTCCGGAAGAATTGGCGGACATAGCCATCCTTGCCGGTGATCGACATGCCTTCCGGCAGACGCAGGTCCGTACCCCGCAGCAGTGTGTCCATCACTTGTCCGGCAAAGGACTCGATGGCGGCCGAGGCGTGGAGGAAATCCTCATCGATGCACGCGCCACCCTGCACCTGCTTGAACTTCTCGATCAGGTCTCCATCCCAGCAGGCGTGCACCACCCGGAAGTCCTCTTCCTCGATAAACAACGGGATGGTGTAGAACCACTCCAGAAACTCGTTCCATTCGTGTGGGTGAGCATCGAACTGCTCAAGGGTCTCCTTGATCAGGCGATCGTGACGCGGGTTGTGTTCCCGCAACCAGGTCTTGCCACTGCCCGGACGCGCGCGGGTGCAGTAACCCAGGGCATTGTATTCGTGGTTGCCCATGACAATGCGGGCCGACCCGTGCTCCACCATATCCCGCACCAGATGCAGGGCCTCCCGGATGCGCGGGCCCCGATCGATGATGTCGCCAATGAAAACGGCCTGTCGGCGGGGGTGTTCATAGATCCCGTTGACCTTGCGGTAGCCCATCTGCTCCAGGAGCCTTTCCAGGGTATGGGCGCAACCGTGGATGTCGCCGATGATGTCGAAACCGCGATTTGCGGAGGAAGTCTTACCAGCCATGATCAGCTCGCTGCGATTTCACTTGCCCAGCCAAGTTTGTCACGGCAGGTGGCATAGAAGTTATGGTCCGTCGGATGGATCAGGCGGATCTTGAACGGCTTCTTGGTGATCCGGATGATATCCCCGGGTGCACAGGAGATATTCATCTGGCCGTCAAAGCTGACCTGCGGATAGGTCTCGTTGGTTTCCCCGATAACCAGTTTGATCTCGCTCTTGCCGTCCACCACGATCGGGCGACTGCTTAGGGTATGGGGAAACATGGGCACCAGCACGATGGCATCGAGCTTCGGATGCATGATCGGCCCGCCGGCAGACAGGGAATAGGCAGTGGAACCGGTGGGGGTGGAAACGATCAGGCCGTCAGAGCGCTGGCTGTAGACGAAGTGGCCGTCAATGAACAGGTCAAAGCCGATCATCCGGGTGGATTTGCCCGGATGCAGCACCACATCGTTCAGGGCACTGCCGAACCCGAGCGGCTGACCGTTACGCTCGACATTGCCATCGAGCAGGAACCGGGTTTCCTCGATGTACTCGCCTTCCAGCACCTTGCCCAGGCGCTCTTCAAGATCCGAGGGAGAGATGTCAGTGAGAAAGCCGAGCCGCCCCCGGTTTACCCCGAGCAGGGGAATTTTCGATTTTGCCAGCTCCCGGGCAGCGCCCAGCAGGCTGCCGTCACCACCGACGACGATCACCAGATCGCAGATTTCGCCCAACAGTTTCTTGCTGGCAACCTGCAGGCCATGACCGGGAATCATTCCCGCGGTGTCTTCTTCCAGAATGACCTGGTAGTTCTGGGCAAGCAGGTATTGCTTGAGTTGCCTCAGCGTCTCCACCACCTTGACGCTGCCCATCCGTCCGATTACGCCGATATTCCTGAACTGATCCATGAAATGTCCTGTGATCCCGGGATGCGGCAGGGGGCGGAACATCCGCTACCCTGCAACGATGGCGTACAGTGTAACGAAAGTCAGCGGGATTCTGAAAAAAGATCCTCGGATCAGGCCTGGTGCTGTTCGCAGCGGTCATCGACACCCGGGCGGAATTCCGCCGGCTGGCTGACCCGCATGATGGGTTCGGCACACTGGCTGCCCTCCCCGTCCTGGTGGCAGCACACCGGATTCTCGTAATGCTCCAGCCACTCCCGATAGGCCGGCTCGTTCATGCCACAGCGCTCGGCCGCATAGGCCACCGGATTGGTGAAGTAGGTTTCGATGTCCTCGTAGGGCAGGGTCAGGTGGCCCACGCCGGCATGGTAGGCCACAAGAAAGACCGATTGCTTGCTCAGATGGTCCAGGATGGAGTTCTCTGGCGGCTCGCGATGCCGCAACTCGTGATTCTCCTCCTCGAGGGAGACGATTTTCTCGTCGCGCATTTCCAGCTCACGCTGCTTGCGCTCAAGCTGCTCCCGGAGCAGAACCAGTTCGGCGCCGGCGTTGGCGTCGTCCCGTTTTTTGTCCTCGTCCGCGCTCCCGATCTGCTCCTGCATGGAGAGATATTGTTCGTTGCGCTCGGAGAGCCGTTTTTTAAGCTGTTCACTGTTCAGTCGCTGGCGCTCGTACTTCTGCTCCAGATCCGCCATTTCACTGCGCAGGGACTGCATTTCGTTGCGGTGTTCCCGTTGGAGATCCGCCAGGGAGTCCCGATGCACACTCTGCAGGGTCTTGATGCGTAAGCGCTGCTCCCGGATCAGCTGCGCCAGGCGGGCACGGTCTGCCGAATCCTGAGGCTCTTCTTCCTTTTTCCTGGCCGGCTCTTCCTTGGCATCCAGGACGGGTATTTCTTCCTCCACGGGCTCGATCTTCTGGAATCTCAGGGTGTTGCTTTCCACCGCCTTTCGGATGGCCTGGAAATGGTTGTTACCGGGCGTCATATCCGGATCCCAGAGTTCTTTGGCGAACCTAGGATCCGGGCACTGGCTGCGACACACCAGACGGATTGGCCCCGCCCCCATATCCGGCCCCTTGGCACCGTCCTTCGCCAGCGCCTCAATGGGAACGTTCCAGGTGGTGTCGGCACGGCCCTCATCGTCGAACCAGATCCGGAAGAACACCAGAGAGCGAACCATCAGGTCCCCTCCCAACTCGATCAGGACGGCCTTGACGTCCGTTTCCGCCAGGTCAGACAAACCAACATAACCGTCGAGGAAGGCGCCAAACTCGGATGCGCGCATCTGACGGGCAATTCGCCCCTCCTCCATAAAAAACACGGCTGAGTAGCCATCGGTTGCCTGATCGGCAGAAACCATCATTCCATCTCCAGGATTCAGAAATTGGACACTTACACGCTTCGCTTCCCCGGAGCGTTCCATCGGAAAATTCGTCCAGCGACATGCTCCAACACCAGAAAGCCTACGGATAACCGTAGGCTTTCCAATAGTCTAGCCAGACAAATTTCGATGGACAGATAAAAACTGCAACGTTTTGTGATCAGATTTCCGCGGCCAACCGGCTGCCCTGATTGATAGCGCGTTTGGCATCGAGCTCGGCGGCCACATCGGCACCGCCAATCAGGTGAACCGGGACTCCGGACCCCTCAACATCAGCCTGCAGCTCCCGCAGCGGTTCCTGACCGGCGCAGATGATGATGGTATCCACAGGCAGCACCTTGTCCTCACCTTTCTCGGCACCTTTCGGCGTCACGGTGATGTGCAGGCCTTCGTCATCAATCTTGCGGTAGGAAACACCCGGTACCATCTGTACATGCCGGTTCTTCAGGGAGGTCCGGTGAATCCAGCCCGTGGTCTTGCCCAGGTTCTTGCCCACTTTGGACGCCTTGCGCTGAAGCAGGTAAACCTCACGCGCCGGCTCCGGCACTTCCGGGGTGACGCCCTGGATGCCGCCCCGGTGCTCGACACTCAGATCAACGCCCCACTCCTTCATGAACTCACCGGTGTCCAGGGACGCGGAAGCACCCTGATGCACGATGAACTCGGACACGTCAAAACCGATGCCGCCGGCACCAATGACAGCTACCTTGCGACCGACCGGCTTACGTTCCAGCAATGCATCCAGGTAACCGATCACCTTCGGATGGTCGATGCCCTCGATCTCGGGAGTCCGGGGCTCCACACCGGTAGCCAGGACAACTTCATCGAAGCCGCCCGCTTTCAGATCCTCGGCGCTGACCCGGGTATTGAGGCGCACATCCACGCCATGTTTGTCGAGCATCACCCGGAAGTACCGGAGAGTCTCATGGAACTCTTCCTTGCCGGGGATTTTTTTGGCGACATTGAACTGGCCACCCACTTCACTGCCAGCATCAAACAGGGTGACCTTGTGGCCACGCTCCGCGGCCACGGTCGCAAAGGCCAGACCCGCCGGGCCGGCGCCAACCACGGCGATGGACTTCGGGCTGGCCGTCTTCACATAGGTCAGCTCGGTTTCGTGGCAGGCACGGGGATTGACCAGGCAGGAGGTCAGTTTGCCGCTGAAGGTATGGTCAAGGCATGCCTGGTTGCAGCCGATACAGGTGTTGATCTCATCGGCACGGTCTTCGGCGGCCTTCAGTACCAGATCTGCATCCGCCAGGAACGGGCGGGCCATGGAGACCATGTCGGCATCACCCTCGGCCAGGACCTTCTCGGCCACGTCGGGCATGTTGATCCGGTTGGTGGTCACCAGCGGAATGCTCACCTCACCCTTCAGGCGGGCCGTCACCTTGGTAAAGGCGCCACGGGGAACCGAGGTGGCGATGGTGGGCACGCGGGCCTCGTGCCAGCCGATGCCGGTATTGATGATGGTGGCGCCCGCCTTCTCGATCTCTTTGGCCAGATGAACCACTTCTTCCCAAGTGCTGCCATCCTCGATCAGATCCAGCATGGAGAGACGGTAGACGATGATGAAGTTCTCACCAACCCGCTCCCGGACCCGGCGGACAATTTCGATCGGCAGACGGATCCGGTTCTCGTAGCTCCCGCCCCAGCGATCCGTGCGCTGGTTGGTGTGGGTGACGATGAACTGGTTGATAAAGTAGCCCTCGGAGCCCATGATCTCGACGCCATCATAGCCGGCGCGCTGGGCCAGTGCCGCGCAATTGACGTAGTCGTTGATCTGCTTCTCGATCCCTTCCTCGTCCAGCTCTTTCGGTTTGAACGGGTTGATCGGCGCCTGGATCGGAGACGGCGCGACCAATGCGGGCGAATAGGCATAGCGGCCGGCATGAAGGATCTGCATGCAGATCTTGCCATCGGCCTCGTGCACCGCCTGGGTGATCACCTTGTGCCGGTCGGACTCTTCCTCGGTACTCATCTTGGCCGCATGCTGGAAGACCGCGCCCTCTTCGTTCGGACCAATACCACCGGTGACAATCAGGCCAACACCGCCCCGGGCGCGATCGGAATAGAATGCTGCCAGACGATCAAAGCCGTTCTTCGCTTCCTCCAGGCCGGTGTGCATGGAACCCATCAGGGTACGGTTCCGCAGGCGGGTGAAGCCCAGATCCAGCGGTTCCAGAAGGTTCGGATATTTCTGTGTGCCCGGTGTTGCGGTCATATTGATCTCCTCGGTTTGGCAGCCATCGTTGCGGCCGTCTTTCGTTATACGCCACAAAGTAGCGGTCCGGTTACTGGCTCTCAATATCCTAAAACAACATTATGCTATCCTGAGATAACACTCGATCAGGAATGACCCGTGACAACACCCCCAATGCCCGAAAACCGCAACGCCCTAGGCGATATCAGCCTGCTGTACGTTTCGGTGCTGTTACGTGCCGCGGCCGAGGAAGGGTCAGACGACGGGGCGCTGGCGCGGCAATTCAATCTGGATGAGACGGCACTGGCCTCCGCGGAAGCCCGGATCAGCATCCCGCGATTCATGCGGATGGGAGAGACAGCCATCAGAATGACCGGCAACCGGGCCCTGGGCCTGCGCATGGGCGCCTTGTCCCGCCCGATCGACGCCGGCCTGGCGGGTCTCGCAGCAGAAACGGCACCGACCATCGGCCAGGCACTGATGAGACTGGTGCGCTACTCCCGGCTGACCAGCCAGAACAGCCGCGGCCACCCAGGCATCAACCCCGACGAGCGGGAAGTCAGCTTCTATTCGATCCGCCCCTACAACCGGTTCAATTACTTCGTTGTGGACTCGGTGCTCGCGGCCTGGACCCAGCTGGCTCGCACCCTGACCGGCCGTTATGACGTACTCGAAAAAGTGCGTATCGAATATCCATCCATCGGCCAGGATGATCTGTTTGAAAGCTGGTTCCGTTGCCCGGTGGAGTTTGGTGCTGCAGCGAACAGCCTGACGCTCAAGAACGGCGCCTGGCACCAACCGAGCAACCAGGCACACCCCGCCATGCATGAGCAGCTCTGCGTGCTGTGCGAACGTGAACTCGAGAGGATCAAACGGGGATGGAGTACCTCGGACCGGGTGCGGCATTTGATGACACCGCTGTTCCGCGGGGAAACGCCGGGGCTGGAAACCGTTGCCGCCCGGCTTGGCACCTCGCCCTGGACACTGCAACGCCAACTGGCTGCAGAGGGCACGAACTTCCGGCTGCTACTGGACCAGACGCGCCAACAGCTGGCACTCGACTACCTGAAGGAAACCAACAGCTCCCTGTCGGAGATTGCCTGGCTTCTGGGGTTTGCCAACCCGCCAGCGTTCCACAAAGCCTACCAGCGCTGGTTCGGGGTCAGCCCCGGCGAGCATCGCCGGCAACTGCAGATAAACAGAAAAACAGGGGATTGAACGGAAACGGGATTAAAGCTCGGTGGCGTCGTCGATGAACTCGCCATCATCCTCGAATTCATCCAGCCGGGTTTCCAGCAACTCTTCTTCATAGTCAGACATGACATTACCCTCGTGCGAACGTTGATCGCCAAGGTAAACCGTGCATGTGACAGGAATATTTCAGAATCCGGGATGGATCAGGACAACAGTAAAGAGGGGGGAGGAAATGGCGGAGCGGACGGGACTCGAACCCGCGACCCCCGGCGTGACAGGCCGGTATTC
>JABURI010000188.1 GCA_014762755.1 Marinobacter sp. | reverse complement strand
GGGCAAGTTCATGACAAAAAACGAAAAAACCCCGCACCAGTGTGACCCGGTACGGGGTTTTTCAGGGTAGATCGGGCCAGATCCCGGAATTCGGGACCCGGTCGGGATCAGGCCGGCATTACATCATGCCGCCCATGCCTCCCATTCCTCCCATGCCACCCATGTCCGGCATGCCGCCGCCGGCGCTTTCGTCCTGCGGCTCATCCGCAACCATCGCCTCGGTGGTGATGATCAGGGACGCCACGGAAGCGGCAGCCTGCAGCGCGGAACGGGTGACCTTGGCAGGATCCAGAATACCCATTTCCAGCATGTCACCGTAGGTCTCGGTGGCAGCGTTGTAGCCGAAGGCACCTTCGCCGTCACGAACCTTGGCAACCACCACGGAAGACTCGCCACCAGCGTTGAATACGATCTGGCGCAGCGGAGCTTCCATGGCACGGCGCAGGATGTTAACACCGGCCTTCTGCTCTTCGTTGATCGCGTCCACCTTCTCCAGGGCCGCAATGGCACGGATCAGGGTGACACCACCACCGGCTACGATGCCTTCTTCAACGGCAGCGCGGGTGGAGTGCAGCGCGTCTTCAACGCGGGCCTTCTTCTCTTTCATTTCCACTTCGGAGCCAGCGCCAACCTTGATCACGGCAACACCGCCAGCCAGCTTGGCTACGCGCTCCTGCAGCTTCTCCTTGTCGTAGTCGGAGGTGCTGTCTTCGATCTGCTTGCGGATCTGCTCAACGCGAGCCTCGATGTCCGCCTGGGCACCGGCACCGCCGATGATGGTGGTGTTTTCCTTGGTGACGTTGACACGCTTGGCAGTGCCCAGGTCATCCAGGGTGGTGTTTTCCAGGGTCAGGCCGACCTCTTCGGAAATCACGGTACCACCGGTCAGGATGGCGATGTCCTGCAGCATTTCCTTGCGACGGTCACCGAAGCCAGGCGCCTTCACGGCGTTGACCTTCACGATGCCACGCATGTTGTTCACAACCAGGGTCGCCAGCGCTTCGCCCTCGATGTCCTCGGCGATGATCTGCAGCGGCTTGCCAGCCTTCGCTACAGCTTCCAGCACCGGCAGCAGCTCGCGGATGTTGGAGATCTTCTTGTCGACCAGCAGGATGTACGGGTCATCCAGCTCGGCAGACATGTTGTCCTGGTTGTTGATGAAGTACGGGCTCAGGTAGCCGCGGTCGAACTGCATACCCTCAACCACGTCCAGCTCGTCTTCCAGGCTGCGGCCTTCCTCAACGGTGATGACGCCTTCCTGACCAACACGCTCCATCGCGTCTGCGATCAGCTTGCCGATGGTCTCGTCGCCGTTGGCGGAGATGGTGCCAACCTGGGCGATGTTGCGGCTGTCGTTGCACGGCGTGGCCATTTCACGGATCGCCTTGACGGCTTCAGTGGTAGCCTTGTCGATGCCGCGCTTCAGATCCATCGGGTTCATGCCGGCAGTGACGGCCTTGATACCCTCGTTGACGATGGCCTGGGCCAGAACGGTTGCGGTAGTGGTACCGTCACCGGCGTTCTCGTTGGCCTGGGAAGCAACTTCCTTCACCATCTGGGCGCCCATGTTCTCGAACTTGTCGGAAAGCTCGATTTCCTTGGCCACGGATACGCCATCTTTGGTCACGTTCGGAGCACCGAAAGACTTCTCCAGAACCACGTTACGGCCCTTGGGACCCAGGGTTACCTTGACTGCGTCCGCCAGGATGTTGACACCCGCGACCATGCGCTTGCGAGCGCTATCACCGAATTTAACTTCTTTTGCTGCCATGTCTTCTATTCCTGTTCGTTAAACCGAAATTGAACCAATCGGATTAATGAAATTTCGTGCGAATCGCAGTGCGATCACTCAAGCACGCCGTAGATCTCGTTCTCGCTCATGATGAGCAGCTCTTCACCGTCAACCTTGACGGTGTTACCGGCGTACTGGCCGAAGACCACGGTGTCACCCACCTTGACCGCCAGGGCGCGGGTTTCGCCGTTGTCCAGGATGCGGCCGTTACCGACGGCAATCACTTCACCCTGGGAAGGCTTCTCTTTGGCGTTACCCGGCAGCACGATGCCACCCGCAGTTTTCTCTTCTTCTTCCTTACGGCGCACGACAACACGATCGTGTAGCGGACGAATTTTCATTGCTCGGTTTCTCCAATAGTCAGATTAATGTGGCAATGACAGTTGTTAATGAGGTTGGACCGGGTATACACCTGATCCAGCCAAATTGCCCGGCTGCATAAGCGGCTGATTTACAGCCGATATCAGCCCGCAGCGAACTTGTGAGACCTAGATGGGGTTGGCGTAGGTATTTTCAACACCCCGGATGAAAATTTTTTTCACTTTTTTTCGATGCGATCGTGGTCCCGCTCGGTGCGGTCCTGGTACTCACCCTCGATGATGTCGCCGTTCTCGTCCCGATCAACCGGGCGCTGCCGGCCAAAGGGATTGTCCCGCCCACCGAAGGGGTCTTGCCCAAACGGATCACCCCCGCCGGCCCGGAAATAGAAACTGCTGCTCTGCCCCGACACCACCATCCGCTTGAGCACCTGGGCCGCAAAGAAATGACGGGTACCGGGGATCAGGCACAGGAAACCGATGGTGTCCGTGATAAAGCCCGGGGTCAGCAACAACGCACCGCCGACCGCCAGGATCAGCCCTTCGGCCACCTCCCGCGCCGGCAACTCGCCACTGTTCAGCCGCTGCCGCGCCCGAAGCAACGTCGCCAGCCCCTGCTGCCGCAACAACCAGGCCCCGATCACTGCCGTCAGCAGCACCAACCCGATGGTATTGAGCACCCCGATCATGCCGCCCACCTGAATCAGCACCGCCATCTCGGCGATCGGCATGATAATGAATAAAAAAAGAAAGATGGCCAAAGTGCCTCCTCTTGGTTTGTATATGCACAGGGGTCTGAATAACTCGTTCTTCTGACCCCATTTTCAAATCCAGCCCCAGAGTCTCCGTCCAAGTCGGGGTCATGGCAAAGGGGTCTGAAGAAAACCTTCTTCTGACCCCATCTTCCGGTCCAGCCCCAGAGTTTCCGTCCAAGCCGGGGTCAGATGAAGGCTTTCATCAGACCCCACGTGCTCACCCGCAAGTTCATCTCACCCCGGGTTCACGGTTATACTCCCCACCACAAAAACGACTCATCGCGGCACACAGAAACGTAAAACCACCTGATAACTCAATTAGGGCAAACCATGAAACTTCAAGATTCCGTGATTGCAATCACCGGCAGCGGCCAGGGTCTGGGCCGTGCCATGGCCGAATACCTGGCGGGCAAAGGCGCCAGAGTGGCACTGATCGACCTCATGCCGGAGAAACTCGCCGAAGCGGCCGAAGCATGCAATCAGGCCGGTGGCGAAGCCAAAACCTACGTCTGCAACGTCGCCAAGGAAGACGAGGTGGAAGCCACCTTCAAAACCATCGTCGAGGACTTCGGCCAACTCAACGGCCTGGTCAACAACGCCGGCATCCTGCGCGATGGCCTCATGATCAAGGTCAAGGACGGTAAGGTCGAAAAACGCATGGAACTGTCCCAGTGGCAATCCGTCATCGACGTCAACCTCACCGGCGTATTCCTCTGCGGCCGTGAAGCCGCCACCCGCATGATCGAGAACGGCGAGCAGGGCGTCATCGTCAACATCGCCTCCATCTCCCGTGCCGGCAACATGGGCCAGAGCAACTACTCCGCCGCCAAGGCCGGCGTCTCCGCCTTGGTGCCGGTCTGGGCCAAGGAACTTGCTCGCTACGGCATCCGCTGCATGGGCATCGCCCCCGGCTTCATCGAAACCGAAATGACCGGCTCCATGAAGCCCGAAGCCCTGGAAAAAATGACCGCCGGCATTCCGTTGAAGCGCATGGGCAAACCGTCAGAAATCGCCTCGACGGTAGCGTTCATCTTCGAAAACGACTACGCCTCCGGCCGAGTCATCGAAATCGACGGCGGCCTTCGGCTCTGAGGCTTGCACAGGGGCCTGAGGCTGAGACAAGAGGCTGAGGCCGACACAGGGGTCTGAAGAACTCGTTCTTCTGACCCCAACTTCAAGTCAACCCCGGCGATCAGTCCAAGCAGGGGTCAGATGAAAGCTTTCATCAGACCCCGATCCCGGCACAGGGGTCTGAAGAAAACCTTCTTCTGACCCCGATTTCCGATGATAGCTCGGAGGTTAGTCCAAGGAGGGGTCAGAAGAACAAGTTCTTCAGACCCCAGAGTCGCCCCAAAAGTCACTCATAGTCCCTCTGCCATGGAAACCACCAAATCCCAAAAAATCTGGCAAGTCGTCCACGCCATCCCCCCGGGCACCGTGGCCAGCTACGGCCAGGTCGCCCACATGGCCGGCCTCGGCCGCCAGGCACGCTTCGTCGGCCGCGCCCTGGGTCAGTTGCCGGAAGGTCACGAAGTGCCCTGGTTCCGGGTGATTCGCAGTTCGGGGGAGATTGCGTTTCCGAAGGACTCGGAGATGTTCCGGGTGCAGGTGGAGCGCTTGGAGGCAGAGGGCGTAGAGGTGGTCAACGGAAGGGTGTCGATGCGCAAATTTCAGTGGCAACCGTGAGGGTTTCGAGCAGAGGGCTCGGTCAATCACAGGGGCCCGGTTCAGGCACAGGGGTCTGAAGAACTCGTTCTTCTGACCCCAACTTGGACCAAAACTCCACGGTTAGACTGAAAATGGGGTCAGATGAAAGCTTTCATCAGACCCCTGTGCCAAAGAACTTGTTCTTCAGCCCCCTGTGCCGGCCCCGCTTTCAGCCTTCACATGCGGCGCCAGCGCATCCAACCGCTCCCCCCGACTCATCAGGAACAACACCAGCATAATCGCCGGAATCCCCATGATCGCGGAGACGGTAAAGAACTCGGCGTACCCGAAATCCGCCACCACAATCCCGGAAAACCCTCCCAGGAACTTGCCGGGCAACGTCATCAACGAGCTGAACAGCGCATACTGGGTCGCGGTAAAGGAGGCGCTGGTCATACTCGACAGCCAGGCAATCAGAGACACGTTGGCAATCCCGCCACTGAGGTTATCAGCACTGACCACAACAGCCAGTGTCACGATATCCGGCGGATACTGCGCCAGAAGCACGAACAGCAGGTTTGTCGCCGCCGTCATGATCGCGCCGGCCAGCAGGATCTTGCGCACGCCGTAGCGCACCACGAGCACGCCACCGACCAGCGAGCCGGCGATGGTCATGAAGAACCCGAAGATCTTGGTCACATCCGCCACCTGGGTCTTGGAGAAACCCATGAAATCCAGATAGAAGGGATTCGCCATCACGCCCATGGCAATGTCTGAGATCCGGTAGACCGCCACCAGCACAAGAATCGCCACGGCCAGCTCTCGGTACCGGCGGAAGAAATCCAGGAAGGGTCCAGCGACCGCGGCATAGAACCACCCCGCCAGCCGGGCCAGACGCGGGGAGAGATGGCTGCGCTTCGCCGCCTCGTCTTCAATTTTGTGGGCAATGTCTGCCGCCGCGGCAAAATGATTCACTTGGGGCTCTCGGGCAATCAGCACCGTCAGCACGCCAACGCCCACCAGCGCCGCCATCACCTCATAGGACACCTGCCAGGACCAGAACTCCGCCAGGTAGAGGGCGCCCGCTCCGGCCACCAGCAATGCCAGCCGGTAACCGAAAATGTAGGTCGCCGCCAATGCCGCCTGCAGCCGCTCCTCGGCAATTTCGATCCGGTAGGCGTCAATCCCGATATCCTGCGTCGCGGAGGAAAACGCCACCAAAAGACCGCACCAGGCCATCAGTTCAGGATTGACCGTGGCATCCACCTGCGCCATCAGGTACAGCCCGGTGGCAATGCCTGCCTGCGCCAGCAGGATCCAGCTCCGGCGCTTGCCGAACACCCGGTCCAGCACCGGTAGCTTCAAGCGGTCCACCACCGGCGCCCAGAACACCTTAATGGAATAGGTGATCCCCAGCCAGCTGAAGAAGCCAATGGTGGCAGTCTCCACCCCCACGTCCGCCAGCCGGGCATTCAGGGTGGAAAACACCAGCAGGAACGGCAGGCCAGCCGAGAACCCCAGGAACAGCAGGGCAATCACCTGCCATCGGGTGTAGGTGTAGATCGTGTCCCGGACCAAGGCCCAGCGGGTGTCGAAAAGGATAGGAATGCCTCCGGATCAGTCGCGGAAGTTGTTGAACTGCAGCGGAATATCCAGCTCCGCTTCCCGCAGCATCGCAATCGCCTCCTGCAGATCGTCCCGCTTCTTGCCGGTCACCCGGACCTTGTCGCCCTGGATGCTGGCCTGGACCTTCATCTTCTGGTCCTTGATCATCTTCACGATCTTCTTGGCCTTGTCGGTCTCGATGCCCTGCTTCAGGGTGAAATGCTGCTTCACCAGCTTGCCGGCCTTGCTGTCGCCTTCCTCCGCCAGCGCCCGGGTATCGATGTTGCGCTTGGCAAACGCCATCCGCAGCATGTCCTTAAGCTGTTCCAGCTGGAATTCCTGCTCCGCACTGATGGTAATGCGCTCACCCTCCAGCTCGATATCCGCCTCCACATTCTTGAAGTCCCAGCGGTTGCCCAGCTCCCGCTTGGCCTGGTCCACCGCATTTGTGACTTCGTGCATATCTATTTCAGAAACTATGTCAAAAGAGGGCATGGTCGTCATTCTCCAAAACTTGGCAGAGGTATACTGGCAAAAATGTCGGGGCTGCCGAGGCAAGTCGGGGTCTGATGAATGCTTTCATCTGACCCCATTGTAGCGGGCAATGTCGAAACTGGGGTCAGAAGAAAAAAGCATTCTTCAGACCCCAAGTGCAAACCCCCGGGTTCAAGGCCAACTCGGGGGTCTGATGAACTCGTTCATCTGACCCCAGCTTGGCGGCGAACTCGAAAACGGGGTCAGAAGAAGGCTTTCTTCAGACCCCTTCGTGCAAGCGCCCCGATTCATGCCGTGGATCATACCAAGCCCCGGCCAGCACCGCATCTGACAATGGACTGACAAGAAGTAGACGCTATGCCAAATCTGGATCTGCCCATTCTCGTAGTCGATGACGCCAAGTTCAGCAGTATGGTGGTTGGACGCACTCTGAAAAATGCCGGTTATCGAGACATACGCGTGGCCAACAACGCCCCCGCTGCCCTCGAAATGATCGAGCAGCGGCCGGTGAGTGTGCTGATCGCCGACTGGCTGATGCCGGAAATGGACGGCCTGGCGTTGACAGATCAGGTGCGGCAGCAGGACGAATTGGCCAACCACTACACTTACGTGATCCTGCTCACCGCCCGGGAAGGCGTGGAGGCCCTGTCTGAAGCTTTTGACCGGGGCGTGGACGACTTCATCTGCAAATCGGACATGACCAAGCAGCTGATCCCCCGGATCTTCGCAGCCGACCGCATGGCTGACCGCCAGAACACCCTGCTCCGGGCCAATGCCTTGCTGATCGAGAACAACCGGGCGCTGCAATCCACCAATATCATCGACCAGGAAACCGGCCTGTGTAACCACAAATACGCCCGGGACCGCCTGGACAAGACCCTGCGCCACGCCGAAGCCCGGGGCGGCGCCGCTGCTTACGTCCTGTGCGGCATCCGCAACTGGCAGGAACTGAGCCGCAAGCACCCGCCCTCGGTCATGCGCGAACTGGCCACCGGCATCGCCCGCCGCCTGAAATCCCTGGTCCGCCCCATTGATGTGCTATGCCGCGTAGGTGACAACCAATTCGCCCTGGTTGCCTACGTCCCGAACCGCGAACACTGCACCGCCACCACCTTCCGGCGCATCTTCGACGGCATCAACCACAAGGCCCTGAAAACCTCCGTAGGCTACATCTCCGTCGAAGCCGGCATGGTCCTCTGCCGAGCCGACGCCACCACCGGCTCGCCCTCCGTAAACGACATGGAACGCACCGCCATGGAGGGACTGATGAGCGCCTACGAGACGCGGCGGTTCACCGAAGTCGCACCAAGGGCTCTGCAGGCAGGCTGACCGAAACTCAGGGGTCTGATGAAAACTTTTAGCACAGGGGTCTGATGAACTCCGTTCATCTGACCCCAACTTTCGCCCCACTCAGGAAATAGAGTCTAAGAAGGGGTCAGAAGAAGGCTTTCTTCAGACCCCGACTCCACACCCAGACTCCACCTCAGGGGTCTGAAGAATCCATTCTTTTGCCCCCCCATCTTCAACCATCCCCCCCAGGCTAAAAAACAAACCGTAACACTGAGACACAACTCACAAACAGACATGTCGACGCCAAATACGTACTCTAAAACCGTGGATTCAAGCAGTATCCCCCATGGCGGAGGAGCCGTGCAGTACCTCCGCCGCCATATGGGCGATGAGTTCACAGGATTAACGAATTTTTTCAGGCACTTTCGTTCTTTCCTTGTTTTCAGGCCAGCTTTTTAGCTGGCCTTTTTATTTGGCCTGAGCCCCTCCCCGCATCTCCTGTATACTCGGCATCAAACGACTACAACAAAGCCGTGCCGTAAATCATGACTACTCCCGGAACCGTCTCCGTCGCTGCCCTGCGCCAATACGTTCGTTTCGCCGAAGCCGCAGGCATTGATACCCGCGCGCTCCTGATTGCTGCCGGACTGGATCCTGCCATCCTGGATACCGACGACGGCCGCATCAACGGCGACCAGTTTCAGGCCTTCATCCGCCAGCTGATTGAGGTGGCCAACAACCCTATCCTCGGCCTGGAAACCGGCGATTTCGTCCAGCCCGGCTCCTACAGTGTGCTTGGCTACATCACCATGAGCTGCTCCACCCTGGGCGAGGCCGTGGCGCGGATCGCCCCGTTCGAACGGCTGGTCGGCGACATGGGCACCACCAGCCTGTCCGTGCACGGAGATTCCCTGAAACTGACCTGGCACTGCAATTACGACGATCCCGTGGTTCGCCCGCATCTGGTGGACAACGTCTTCGCTTCCTGGATCAACTACGCTCGCTGGCTGGCCGACGACACAAATACTTCACCTACCGCCGTCCGGTTACGTCGCAAATCCCCGGGCGAAGAGCTGGAGAAGGCCTACCAGGACCGATGGCACTGCCCGGTCACTTTCGAAGCCAACGAAGACAGCATCACTCTCCCCAAGGCCCTCCTGGACACCCGCTTGCGCCAGCCCGACCCCCTGCTCCGCAAAACCCTGGAAGCCCATGCCCTCACCCAGCTGGCTTCCCTGGAAACCGACAGCGATCTGACTACCCGGGTAAAACAAAGCATCCAGAAACAGCTCAACCAGGGCATCACCCGCCAGGACCTGGTCGCCGAAGACCTGGGCCTGACCAGTCGAACCCTGCAACGAAAACTGAGCCAGGAAGGCGTCTCGTACCAACAGCTGTTGGATGAGGTGCGGCAACAGATGGCGGAGGATTACCTGCGGAACACCGATATGGCGATACCGGATATTGCATTCCGGCTGGGGTATAGCGAGACCACCTCGTTTCATCGGAAGTTCAAGGCGGTGGCGGGGAAGACGCCGGGGGAGTTTCGGCGTGAGCGCGGAGTCTGATGGAAGCACCGGGGTCTGACCCCGAGTGGGGTCAGACCCCATTTTCAAGACATAAAAAAGGGGTCAGATGAACAGAGTTCATCAGACCCCGGAGTAACTCAGGGGTCTGAAGAAAGCCTTCTTCTGACCCCATCTTAACCCCTACCTCAGAGCTTCCGCCCCTTGCTGGCCGCAATCCGCAACCGCAGCGCATTCAGCTTGATGAAGCCTTCCGCATCCTTCTGATCATACGCACCCTGATCTTCCTCAAAGGTGGCGATCTTCTCGTCGAACAGGGAATCGTCAGACTTCCGGCCAACCACGTCCACGTTGCCCTTGTAGAGCTTCAGGCGGACGGTACCGTTGACGTACTCCTGGGTGTTGTCGATCAGTGCCTGCAGGGCTTCACGCTCCGGGGACCACCAGTAACCGTTGTAGATCACCTCGGCGTAGCGCGGCATGATGCTGTCTTTCAGGTGCGCCACTTCCCGGTCCAGAGTGATGGACTCGATGGCACGGTGGGCACGCAGCATGATGGTGCCGCCCGGGGTCTCGTAACAGCCGCGGGACTTCATGCCCACGTAACGGTTCTCGACGATGTCGATCCGGCCGATCCCGTTGGCGCCAGCCACCTTGTTCAGGTGTTCCAGAACCTCGTGCGGCTTCATTTCCTGACCGTCGATAGCAACAATGTCACCCTTGCGGTAGGTCAGCTCGATGTAAGTCGGCTTGTCCGGCGCGTCTTCCGGAGCCACGCTCCAGCGCCACATGTCTTCCTCGGCTTCCGCCCAGGGATCTTCCAGGTTGATGCCCTCGTAGGAGATGTGCAGCAGGTTGGCATCCATGGAGTACGGGCTCTTGCCCTTCTTCTTCTCCACCGGAATGTTGCGTTCGTCGCAGTAAGCCATCAGCTTCTCGCGGGAGTTCAGATCCCACTCACGCCAGGGCGCAATCACCTTCACACCCGGCTTCAGTGCGTAGGCACCCAGTTCGAAACGCACCTGGTCGTTGCCCTTGCCGGTGGCACCGTGGGAGATGGCATCGGCGCCGGTCTCATTGGCAATCTCGATCAGCCGGCGAGAGATCAGCGGGCGGGCAATGGAGGTACCCAGCAGGTACTCACCCTCATAAACGGTGTTGGCGCGGAACATCGGGAACACATAATCGCGCACAAACTCCTCGCGCAGATCCTCGATGTAGATCTCCTTGACGCCCAGCGCTTCCGCCTTCGCACGCGCCGGCTCCACTTCCTCGCCCTGGCCAATGTCGGCAGTGAACGTCACCACCTCACAGTTATAGGTATCCTGCAACCACCGTACGATTACGGAAGTATCCAGGCCACCGGAATAGGCCAGAACCACCTTTTTGATATCAGACATGCCCTTGCTCCAGACTGAACAGAATGGATGTGTTGAAAAGAAGAGCGATATTGTACGGAAGTGCAGGAGGAAAGGCTATTGGGCGAATGGTGGGGGGGGGTATGGCGCGGCACAGGGACCTGGCTCTAGGTGCAGGCGTGGCACTGGGGTCTGGCTGGGGCACAGGGGTCTGATGAAGACCTTCATCTGACCCCAACTTGGGTCCCACTCAGGAGATAGAGTCTAAGACGGGGTCAGAAGAAAGCGTTCTTCAGACCCCAGTGCCAGGCCAGCCTCATGTGCTGCATCAAACATAAGGAATCAAAGATTCCCCATAAAAATGCAACTCCTCCAACACATGCCGCTTCTCCGGCGTCAGCTGCGGATCTGCCGCAAGCCGCTGCAACTCCTGCGCATAAGCCTCCAGCGAGCGCCAGCCCTTCTTCGGATGCATCAGCCGCTCGGAGCGGAACTGCTCCCAGCGCTCCATCTCCTCACCAATCAGGGTACCCGGGTAATTCCGGGCCCGGTATCTGAACAGCATCTCCTGCAGCCGTTCATCCTCAAACCGAACTTCCTGCTCCCCCAGCGTCTCCACCGGCTGACTCAGCAGCCAGTTCAGTTTCTCCCGATCGGTCTTGCTGATAAACCCGCCGGCATAGAGCTGCTCATCCGAATCGGTCAGATCACTACCCTCGAAATCCTGGTCAAACGCCTGGGCAATGCGAGCCGGAAGATCCGGCGCTTTGCGTAGCTTGGCCAAGTTCGCACGCAGTACATCGCCATCCAGTTCCAGCTCCTCCAACCGCTCGGCCGAGAGCGTAGAGAGCATATTCGCCGGCGCCAGCACCGGGCACTTGTTCAGCTGCACCCCCTTCAGCGGGAACCGGCTCATGCCCTCCCCCAACTCCGCCTGGGAAGTAAACACCCGCTCACGAATCTGCTCCGGGGTGGCAGCAATCAGCTCATCCGGATCTTCCCGCAGATCATAGACAATCACCAGATTCTTGTTGGTGGGATGATCCGCCACCGGCGCCACCAGCGCGCAGCAGCCCCGGCTTGCCGGGTACTTGGCGGAAATATGAAACACCGGTTTCATGGTCCCGGTATCCAGCATCTGCCGGGCCGAGTGCTTGTCCTTATTCTGCAACACAAAGTCGAACAGCTTTGGCTGCTTCTCCTTGATCAGCTTGGCCACCGCAATGGTCGCTTCCACATCCGACATGGCATCGTGGGCACTCTCATGGGCAATGCCATTGGCCACCGTCAGCTCCTCCAGCTTGAAGCTGGGGCTGCCGTCTTCCTTCTTCGGCCAGTTGATACCCTCGGGGCGCAGCGCGTAGGTCAGCCGCACCATATCAATGATGTCCCAGCGGGAATTCCCGTTCTGCCACTCCCGGGCATAGGGATCGCGGAGGTTCCGGTAAAGCGTGTGCCGCGTCACCTCATCATCAAACCGCAGGCTGTTGTAGCCCACCACGCAGGTACCTGGCTGGCTGAACGCCTCATTGATCTGGGCAATAAACTCGGCTTCCGGGAAGCCCTCTTCCACCGCCTTCTGGGGCGTAATCCCGGTAATCAGGCAGGCTTCCGGCGAAGGCAGGTAATCGTCCGCCGGCTTGCAGTAGATCACCAGCGGATCCTCGATGATATTCAGATCCGCATCCGTCCGAACCCCGGCAAACTGTGCAGGCCGGTCATGCACCGGATCGACACCAAAGGTTTCGTAATCGTGCCAGTAGAACGAACGGATCAAGGGGAGACTCCTGCTGAGGTTAATGATGCAGGGAGTTTAAGATGAACCCGGGGTCAGATGAAAGCCTTCATCAGACCCCAGTGCGACGACTCAGGGGTCTGAAGAACTCGTTCTTCTGACCCCAACTCAATTCTCCCCCAAAGCAGCCTCGAGCCCCAGATGCTCAACAAAGGGAACAAAATCCCGATCCAGAAACAACAATGGCAGCCCCTCCTCAATGCAGAATGTCGCAATGATCACATCGGCTGTCTTCCGGATCGTAATACCCTTCTTCCGCAACGCCCGGTAATTCTCGGCACACTTTTCGGCCATTGCTTTGCCAAACATTTCGTACTGAACCAGAGTAAGCAGGCTTTGCCGGGTTTTCTGATAATCCCTGTCGCTGCGAATGCCCTGGAGGATTTCAAGAAATATGAGATCGCCTATCGCAACCGATCCCTTGATAATAGAAGCATCCAGCAGATCGGTCTGCGGGTTCTGGACACCGTTGAAATAATCGATCCAGACACTGGTATCCACCAGAATCATCTGGCGCTCCGCATTTCATCCAAATCGCCTTCCCACCTGATCTTGCCCCGTAACTTTCGAATTTCCTGCTGCTTGCTCAGCTGTACCAACAGCTTCAGGCCCTTCTCGACAGCTTCTTTCTTGGTTTCGCAACCAGATGCCTTCAAAGCTTCGGCCATCAACTCGTCATCTATGACAATGTTAGTTCTCATGTCGCCTCTATGTGTATAAACCAACCAACATATACACAATCTAGCACTTCGCAGGTACCGTCACAATTGACTGCAGATGCAGAGCGAATAATCACAGTCAGAGGAAACCGGACCGCCAAACTCAGGGGTCTGAGGAAAACCTTCTTCTGACCCCAATTTCAGGTCAAACGCAGAGCTAGCATCCAAAACGGGGTCAGAAGAAGGTTTTCTTCAGACCCCACGTGCAACACAGGCAACCCTAAAACAGACTCTCTCCCAGATCCGTCTGATGCGTCCGCAACCGCGGCACTCCAGCACCAGTCAGGGTACTCATATCTACCGTCATATTCG
Organism: Marinobacter sp.; assembly: GCA_014762755.1. GTDB lineage: Bacteria > Pseudomonadota > Gammaproteobacteria > Pseudomonadales > Oleiphilaceae > Marinobacter. The sequence goes on along the minus strand of JABURI010000188.1, from coordinate 9,470 downwards.
TAGGCAGGTTGATAAACACCCCCTGCCCGGCCTGAATCACATTCACCCCGTCAGGACTCTGCCATTCCACGCCTTCACGCTGGAAACCAATAAAGAAGTCATCGGTAAAACCTGTCGTCTCGGCACCATCGTCAGCACCCACAATGATAGACCGCAGCTGGGTAAGCGGAGCGCATTGGGTATTTGTACTGCAATCCGTCGCCGTATCATCGAGGCCAATGTGCGTAGCACGATAGTTGGTTGCCTGAGTATTGCTGTCGAAAAGGGTAGCGTTAGCAGTTGTTCCATCAGCTTTCTTCAACGAAAGGCCGATATCCCCGCTAAAAGAAGTCGTATTGGAAGAAACAGACCCCCGAGCCTGCTTGAACCCCATCCGGAAACCGGAAAGCCGGCCAACCGAGTTATCCGGATTCACCTCATCCGGATCCACCGCCAGCTCAATATAGGGATCATAGGCCTCGAAAGGAACAGCCTCACCGGCCGCGTAGGTCACGCCGTCATACTGGGCGCCGTCACCCTCCCGGGCAATATGGCCCAACGCCACATGGCTGGCAGCAAAATCCGCCCCACCATCAATCTGGCCGACGACGACATCATCGATATTGACCCTGGTCTCGATGTCCATATTCAGGGTCATCCGCGTGAACTCGTGCCCGGAGGCCGTGGTGCCTACGGGAAGGTTCTCAATGTTCATAAAAGCCTGCCCTGTCACCTCGCCCATCGTATCCTCGGAAATGGGCTCGAGCTCTGCATAGGCAACGGGCGCCACACCCAGGCAGAACACGGCAAGGGCAGCGTATCCATACGCTTGCTGTTTCATAGGTTGTATCTCGATTGTTGATTCAAGAGCCAGTTTCGACGCCCGACTCCACTGCCACCGCGGCTTATTTTTCTTTTTACCGGCGATCGCAGGCGGCCACTTTGTGTTCTTTTTGATCAGCCACGAGAGCACTATAGCCGAGAAGCTGTAGGAACTGGTGTGCGGTTATTCACAATAGAGGGAAGGAAATGTGGAGGAAGAGCGTGAAGCAGGCACAGGGCTCTGCGGCCGACTCAGGGGTCTGATGAAAGCCTTCATCTGAACCCATTTTCAGGCCAAACTCACAGTCACAGTCCAAGACGGGGTCAGAAGAAAGCGTTCTTCAGACCCCAGGTGCATGCCACTCAGCCCGAGCTCCGGCGCCGAACCAGACCCAGGGCCAACAACCCGATCGACAGCAGCCCGATTGTACCAGGCTCAGGCACACTCACAGCCGGCGGATTATCAGGCTCCGGCGGCGCCGAATAAATCGCACCTACCGCATCGATATCGGCTCCAACGGTACCGCCAGACTGCCCACCCTTATCCGCATCATCAATCAGTTGCACCGCATCAAACAGCAGCGAGCCGGCCGTAAAGCCGCTGAAGATGGCGTCTATATCAAGAGATGACGTCGAACCAGTCACAGACCCAACCTCGAGGAAGCCATCGCCATTGCTATCATAACCTGATCCCAGGAGGTCCAGGGTATCCATCGTCGGACGAATAGCCACAAAGGTGTCTTCAATATCCGGGCCTACCTCAAAGATGTGAAGGTCATAGGCATCGTCGCCGCTGTTGGTGAGCGCATTATCGGTAAACGCAAGCTCAATCAATCCCCCGCTGCCCAGGGAAACCGAGCCAACAGAACCGCTGTAATTCGGAGCGCCCAGAGCCTCGTCCGGATCCATGTAGTTCGGATCGGTCGGCTCAGCCTCTCCGCTGTAGGAGGAGTCGTAATCAAGAACCTCATCGGCAAAACTCACATCCCCATCCGGAAACGTAATCCCGTCATAGGTCACCGGCACCGCAAATACCCTGGCCGAAAACGCCAGCGCCAGAATGATCAAGCCGGCCTGCATCAATCGCACATATCCCTGCATAGTATTTCTCCATAACTCCTTATGAATTAATAACGTGCACCAGTCCTAACGCAGAAACCATTCCGATTACCAGGAATAACGCTCATTACAGGAAGTTACGTCCGACCATGAACCCGCCCAGACCGGCATCCGTTAAAAATGTCGACGCAACCACAGAGGACTGGTCCAGGCACAGAAGTCGAAGGTCGGCACCGGGGTCTGATGAAAGCCTTCATCTGGCCCCATTTTTACTCAGGGGTCTGAAGAAAACCTTCTTCTGACCCCATCTTCAGGCCAAACTCCGCGCCGAAGGCCAAAACGGGGTCAGAAGAAAGCGTTCTTCAGACCCCAATCCCCAACCCCGTGACGCAGATCACGGCCTACTCTGCGATAACCCCCTAAAGTCCCGCCCCAAAGTAACCCAGCAGTCACAAGGATGTGATGAAATGCCCCGCACCCAACGCTTCTGCCCCGCCGGCATCCCGCAACACATCGTCCAACGCGGCAATAATCGCCAGGTCATCTTCCGAGGAAACAGCGACCAGGCCTTTTACACCAACCTAATGAAAAACTACGCCGAAGAACACGGTGTTTCCCTGCATGCCTGGGTATTGATGGACAACCATGTCCATTTTCTGGCCACACCGGAAACCGATAAAAGCATTTCATTATTCATGCAGGCCATTGGCCGGAGGTATGTCCGGTATTTCAATCGCAGATATGATCGAACCGGCAGTTTATGGGAAGGCCGGTTCCGCTCTTGTCTGGTGGATTCGGAAAACTATCTGCTCACCTGCCAACGCTATATTGAATTGAATCCGGTCAATGCCGGCATGGTAAATAACCCCGAGGATCACTGGTGGTCCAGTTACCAATGTCATGGGCTGGGTAAAACCAGTGAAATGCATCAGCCGCATCCGCTTTACCTGGATCTGGATAAAAATCCGAAAGAACGACTGAGACAATACCGGCAATTATTTGCCCGGCCGATGGGAGAGAAAACCAAAGAGGTAATGCGGAGAACGGTAAATAGTGGGAAGGTTTTGGGGTCAGAGGGGTTTAAGAAAGAGATTGCTATGAAATATGGGATTTAAATTTAACTAAAGGGTTTGGTCTAAGGCGGGGTCTAACTCAGGGGTCTGAAGAGTTTACTCTTCTGACCCCATCTTAATATCTAACTCGGAGCTCTGATCTAACTTGGGGTCAGATGAAAGCTTTCATCAGACCCCTGTGCTCAATTCAATCCTGCTGCCAGCTCTGCACAGCTTCCTTACCATACTTCTCCCGCCACTCATTCAGAGTCTTGTGGTTACCACCACGGGTTTTAACCACTTCACCGGTGTGCGGGTTCTTGTAAGTCTTCATCGGGCGCTTCGGGCGGCTGCCAGCGGCGGCTTCGGCTTTTGTGCCGGCAATTGACGGATCAATAGCAGAAAGAATCTGCAGTACATCCTTCGGAGACTTGTCATACTCCTTCATCAAATCGCGAACCTTGTTTTCAAAGTCCAGCTCTTTTTTCAGAGCCTGATCTTTCTCGAGCTTCTCCAGCTCGGCCGCGAGCTTCTCCATAAGCTGTTTTTTCTGATAGTAATCGTTAATCTTTGCCATGGAATTAAAAACCTTATTTGAAGAAGGGTTTTAAAAAAAGGGAATTGACTAGAAGTCGAAAAGAATAATAGTCAAATAAAATTTATTTGGCAAAGATATTTAATGAAGATACCGAAATGAAAAAAGCCGCCAACCGGCGGCTTTTTGGAATATCCTTATTCAAACATCAGAGCCGGAGGTCTGCCTCGCCCATCGGCAGCACACCTTTCAAATCGAAAAGCACACCATCGCCCTTGATATATTGGCGCAATTCAAAACTGGCCTTTTCTGCATACTCACGATGAGGCACGGCCAGGAAAACAGCGTCATATTGAGACTGTGCCGGCTTTTCAATTAATGAAATGCCATATTCATGCTGAGCTTCCTCGTTATCGGCCCAGCAGTCAGTGACATCCACCTGGCAACCAAAATCCTCCAGCTCGCGAATCACATCAATCACCCGTGTATTTCGCAAATCCGGACAATTCTCTTTAAAGGTCAGGCCCATCACCAATACTTTGGAGCCGGCAATAGTCTGCCCTTTTTTGATCATCGCCTTGACCAAAGCGGCCGCCGCATAGGGCCCCATATTATCGTTGACCCGACGACCAGCCAGAATAATCTCCGGGTTATAGCCAATAGCCTGAGCCTTATGGGTCAGGTAATACGGATCAACACCAATACAATGACCACCCACCAGGCCCGGCTTGAACGGCAGGAAGTTCCACTTGGTACCCGCCGCCGCCAGGACTTCATGGGTATCGATCTTCAGCCGTGAGAAGATCATGGAAAGCTCGTTCATCAGCGCAATGTTCAGATCCCGCTGAGTGTTCTCGATCACCTTGGCCGCTTCCGCCACCTTGATGGAACTGGCCTTGTGGGTACCCGCGGTAATCACATCCGCGTAGAGCGCATCCACCTCATCGGCAATTTCAGGTGTGGAACCAGACGTCACCTTCTTGATGGTGGTCACCCGGTGTTCCTTGTCACCCGGATTGATCCGCTCGGGACTGTAGCCGGCAAAGAAGTCCTGATTGAACCTCAGACCGGAAACCTTCTCCAGCACCGGCACGCAGACCTCTTCGGTCGCCCCCGGGAACACCGTGGATTCATAGATCACGATATCGCCACGCTTCAGCACCTTGCCTACGCTCTCGCTGGACTTGATCAGCGGCGTGAGATCTGGCGACTTGTACTCATCAATCGGCGTCGGCACCGTCACGATGAAAATCTGGCAATCGGCAATGTCGTCCAGCTGATCAGTAAAGGACAATCCACTGGCCGCCGCCAGCTCTTCCCGGGACACCTCCCTAGTGAAATCCACACCGTCCTTCAGCTCGGCAATGCGCTTGCTGTTGATATCAAAGCCCACGACCTCACGCTTCTCACCAAACGCAGCCGCCAGCGGCAAGCCCACGTAACCCAGGCCGATTACCGCGATTTTTTTCATTTTTCCTCCTGATAACAAAGCACAGTGCTCTTGGCACAGGGGTCTGATGAACTCCGTTCATCTGACCCCAACTTGGAATTAACCTCGGGGTCAGAAGAAAGTTTTCTTCAGACCCCTGGGGCTGGAATCAGAACCCGAGACCCAACTCTCGCCTCAAGCAATTCTTTAAACGCCACCTTAGCCCCGGAATCTCCATGCACAATCCGAATCTCCCTCGGCGCCACAGGAATCCCCTCAACAAACCTCAATAAATCACTCTGCCCCACATGAGCCGAGTAACCACCCACCTGATGAATCCGGGCACGAATATCAAACCGCTCACCGTCCAGCTCAACCCAGCCACCCTTCGGGCCGAAGTTAAGAATATCACGCCCGGGCGTACCAGCGGCCTGGTAACCCACAAAGAGCACGTCATTGCGCTTATCACCGAGCATCGCTTTCAAATAATTCACCACCCTGCCCCCGGCGCACATGCCAGAGCCCGCCAGGACCACACAGGGTCGGTGGGACTTGGCCAGGTAATCAACGGCGTTTAGATGGTCTTCATGAGAATCAATCACCGTCAATTGCTCAAAGGAAAGCGGATGCCGGCCGGAACGCACCAACTCCTGAGCCTCAGCGTCCCAGAAAGGCTTCAGGTCCCGGTAGATTTGGGTGAAGTTGGCAGCCAGGGGCGAATCCACGACAATTTCCAGAGATTCCCAGTCGATCCCCGAGGTTTGCGCGATCTCGGAGTCCGCGCCCGACTCGGGGTCTGATGAAAAACGCCCGCGTTTTCCATCTGACCCCATTTTCACATACCCCGAAGCCCCAGCAATAATCCCCTCAATCTCATACAACAACTCCTGCGTCCGCCCAATACTGAACGCCGGAATCAAAACCGTCCCACCATCGAGCAGCGCATTCTCCAGCACCGCCTTCAACCGATCCCGCCGAGTCTCCCGGTCCTCATGATCGCGATCCCCATAAGTACTCTCAATTACCAACCGATCTGCCCTTTCCGGCGATTTCGGCTCAGGCAGCAACGGCGAATGCGGCGCACCCAGATCCCCTGAGAACACGATCCGCTCCTCCAGATCCCCAACGCGGGCATCACACTCTACATAGGCCGAACCCAGAATATGCCCTGCCCGCTGAAGCCGAACGGAAAGCGAACACTCACCCTCATCAAACACCGAATGCCACTGCCCATAAGGCACCGGCACAACACGCTCTCGAATCAGGCCCAATACCCGCTCAATCAAGTTTCGATCCCGGGTGAAGCCAATTTTCAGCGCATCTTCGAGAATTTCGGGCAACAGGACCGCAGAAGGCTCGGAGCAGATAATCGGCCCCTCAAACCCCGCTGCCAACAGATAGGGAATCCGGCCCACGTGGTCAATGTGTACGTGAGTCACAACGAGAGCGCGGATGTGGTGGATGGGGAAATCAATGGTGAGGTCGGCGGCAGAGGCTTCTCGACCTTCATCCTGACCTTGGAACAGGCCGCAGTCGATGAGGATGCCGTGGTGGGGGTCCTCGGATTCGGGGGCCGCGTCCAAGTCGGTGTCAGATGAAAAACGCGCGCGTTTTTCATCTGACCCCATCTTCAAACTCAACTCATGACAAGAACCCGTCACTCCTGACGTGGCTCCATGGTGTTTAATCTCGATCATTTCAAACGATCCCTGTCGTTAAACCAGGGGTCAGAAGAAGGCTTTCTTCTGACCCCAACTTCACTCATCACCCTAAAACGGCCAAAACACCGGAATCAGCGTAACCGAAATAACCCCAACCAACATGCTCAACGGCACACCAATCCGCATATAATCCGTAAACCGATACCGCCCAGGACCATAAACCATTAAGTTCGTCTGGTATCCCAGAGGCGTAACAAAGCTGGCCGAAGCCGCAAACATCACAGCCACCGCAAAGGGCAGAAAGCTCACTCCCAGATGCTCGGAAAGCGCCAGCGCGATGGGAAACATCAATACTGCCGCAGCATTATTGGTAATCACTTCGGTGAATAAAGCCGTCAGAACATAAATCATCACCAAGGCCAGCCAGGGCGAGAAACCTTCTCCATTACCGATCAGTGCGCCAGCAATAGCTGCCGCCGCACCGGTCTCAGACATGGCACTTCCCAACGCGAAGGACGCTGCAATCACTACAAGCACCGGCAAATCCACACTTCGCCGGGCCTTGCTGGCGGTAATACAGCGGGAGACAATCATCGCTCCCGCCGCCATAAAGGCCGCCTCCATGATGCTGAGCAAGCCACTGGCACTGGCCAGCACCATCACTAACAGTATACCAAGGGCCAGCGGCGCCTTACGGAAATCCGGCGGAGTGGAATCATTAAGAGCGCTGACCAGCAAGAAGTCCCGACGGAACTTATACTGCTCGGCAAATTCATGGCTTGCTTCAAGCAGGAGCGTATCTCCCATCTTGAACTCGATATCACCCAACTTACCCGGAACACGTCGTCCCTCACGGGAAACAGACAGAATCACCGCATTGAACCGGGTCCGGAACCGGCTATCACGTACCGTTTTCCCCAGTGCGGGAAACTCCGGACCGAGAACCACTTCCACCAGACAACGTTGGTGGTTCTCAATATCGAGTTTATGGACACTGCCTCCGGCCGGGCGCAAGCCGTGTATACGCCGGAGTTCACTCGCGCATTCCGGCGCACCCACGAAGTAGAGCCGGTCCCCCGCCTGAAGGGATCGATCCGGCTCCACAGCCGTGATCAGTCTCCCCTGGCGATCTATCTCGGTCAGGTAGCCATAGTTCAGTGCTCGCAGCCCAGCCTCTGCAATCGTCTTTCCAACCAGAGGCCCGGGACTCTCCACCTCGACCTCAACACCGTATTCCCGCACTGCCTCGAGTTCTTCCCGCAAACCGCCCCGGTCAGGAAGCAAACGCGACGCAAACAACACCAGGAATAAGCCACCGATAACAAGCAAGGGCACCCCTACCCAAGCCAACTCAAACAAGCCCAGATTGATCCCCAGTCGACTCTGCAACATGCCATCGACGACCAGGTTCGTGCTGGTACCAATCAGGGTACACGTGCCGCCGAGGATCGCTGCGTAACTGAGAGGGAGAAGAAGCTTGGAGGCTGGAATCTGCAATCGCTGCGCCCAGTCCTGGATTGCGGGAATAAACATGGCCACCACAGCGGTATTGTTCATGAACGCACTCAGCACACCGGTCGGTGCAACCATCCGCATTTGAGCACCGCTGACTGATTTCGGATGCCCTAAAAGCTTTCGCGCAATCCACTGAACCGCACCAGTTTCCTTGAGGCCTGCAGCGACCACATAGAGAGTGGCGATGGTGATCACGCCAGGATTGGCAAAGCCCACCAATGCCTCGGTTGGCCCGAGAATACCGGTGAGCAACAGAAAAGCCAGGGCCGCCATCAGAATCAGATCTGCGGAAACCCGAGTCAACGCGAGGGAGCAAAGGACGCTGATAAGGGTAAGAAGGGTAAGGGTAGCTTGCCAGTCCATGTGAAACCCTGGGTTGATAAGAACAAGGGGTCAGAAGAAGGCGCTCTTCTGAACCCACTTTCAGGCCAACTGCGGAGTCCAAATTGAAAACGGGGTCAGAAGAAAGCGTTCTTCAGACCCCAAGTTCAATCATGCCTCAGCTCATCTCACTCCGAAATCAGCCCCTGCTCCACCAAAAAGCTGATCAAACGGTCCACACATTGATCCACAGACATAGAGGATGTATCCAAGCGCACCTCTGGTCGAGCCGGCGCCTCATAAGGCGAATCAATGCCCGTGAAGTGTTTGATCTCGCCTGATCGCGCCTTCTGATACAGCCCCTTCGGATCACGCTCTTCGCAGGTATCCAGCGGCGTGTCCATGAAAACTTCAATGAATTCGCCGGCTGGGAAAAGGTTGCGGACCATCCGACGATCACTGGTGAACGGAGAGATGAAAGCACTCAGCACAATCAGGCCCGCATCGGCAAACAGCTTGCTCACCTCGCCAATACGGCGAATGTTCTCAACCCGGTCCTCATCCGAGAACCCCAAATCCTTACATAGACCGTGACGCACGTTGTCGCCATCCAGCAGGAACGTGTGATAACCGCGCTGATGGAGGGCCACATCCAGAGCATTGGCAATTGTGGACTTGCCCGAACCACTCAGGCCGGTAAACCACAGCAGGCAGGGTTTCTGATTCTTGTTGGAAGCGCGTTCGGCACGGGTAATCTTGTGGTCGTGCCAGACGATGTTGTCAGCCAAGGGGAATATCCTTTATGAAGAAGGGCAATACTCAGGGGTCTGAAGACCTTGTTCTTCTGACTCCATTTTTAAATCTCGAATAACCTTAGATTGAAGGGGAATTTACCGCAAAAATGGGGTTAGATGAAAGCTTGAGAGTCAGACCTCAGGGGTCTGAAGAACTTGTTCTTCTGACCCCAACCTGGACGAAAACTCCACGGCTAGACTGAAAATGGGGTCAGAAGAAGGCTTTCTTCAGACCCTTGGGGGTTCAATCAAACCGCCTTACACCCCCACTCCGGATAATTCTCCCGAATGAACTTGTTCAGA
>JABURI010000068.1 GCA_014762755.1 Marinobacter sp. | reverse complement strand
ATCCTTCGTCACAACATAACAGTCGAATTTAGAAAACACACCCTATATTCCCCGGACGGGGCCGGATGTCAGGAAACGGCCTGTTCGGAGAAGGCCATGGAAGAGGTCCGTCCCGGGCGCAGGTAGCGCCCGAAGCCGGCGTTCCGCAGTGCCAGGTCCACACAACTCTTGATGACATGGGGGGAATCCAGTAACAGGACGTCCTCCAGCAGCTGAATGGCCCATTCACGACTGATGCTCCGGATAACCGACTTCACCTTGGGCAGGCTGGCCGCGTTCATGGACAGGGAGTCATAGCCCATCGCCATCAACAGCAATGCCCCACCGGGGTCACCGGCCAGTTCACCGCAGATGCCGACCGGCTTGCCGACCGCGTGGGCGTCCTGGGCAATCCGCACCAGAGCCTGGAGTACTGCCGGATGGTAGGAATGATACAGCTGCGCCACCCTGGGATTGTTACGGTCCACCGCCAGCAGGTACTGGGTCAGGTCATTGGAACCTACGGACAGGAAGTCCACCCGGTCCGCCAGTTCACGGATCTGGTAGACGGCCGCCGGAATTTCCACCATGACACCAACCTTCGGCATATGGATGTCATAGCCCTCTTCCCTCACCTCGTGATAAACCCGGTAGATCAGGTGCAGGGATTCCTCAACTTCGGAAATGTTGCTGATCATCGGCAGCATGATCTGCAGGTTATTCAATCCTTCGCTGGCCTTGAGCATGGCGCGGACCTGCACCAGGAAAATCTCCGGGTGGTCGAGGGTGACACGGATACCCCGCCAGCCCAGGAACGGGTTTTCCTCATTGATCGGGAAATAGGTCAGGGCCTTGTCACCACCGATATCCAGGGTACGCATGGTGACCGGGTTGGGGGCGAATGCTTCCAGCTGTTCCCGGTAATATTCCCGCTGTTCCTGCTCGGAGGGGAAGCGGTCCTTGATCATGAACGGCACTTCCGTCCGGTACAGGCCGATACCTTCGGCACCGTGGGAGAGAGACCGCACCACATCCGTCATCAGACCGGTGTTCACCAGCAAGGAGACGCGGTGGCCGTCGGTGGTCTCGCAGGGTTTGTCCCGAAGCGCCTCAAGGCCCCGGATCAGCTCGTCCTCCTCGTCGCAGATGGCCTGGTAGAAGGCGCGTAGATCCTGGGACGGCGAGGCAAAAATCTGGCCCTCGAAGCCATCAACAATCAGCTCCTTGCCATCAAGCTGGTTGACCGGGATGTCCACCAGGCCCATGACCGTGGGCACACCCATGGCCCTGGCCAGAATCGCCACGTGGGAGTTGCTGGAGCCCTTGACCGAGACCAGGCCCACCAGCTGGCCCTTGGGCACCTCGCCAAGCATGGCGGGGGTCAGCTCCTCGCTGACCAGCACCGTTCTCTCCGGGTAGACCAGGTGCTTCTGCTCGCCTTCCTGCAAATGGGACAGCAGGCGCCGGCCGAGATCCCGGATGTCCACCGCCCGCTCCTGCAGGTAGTGATCATCCATCATCTCGAAGTGGCGGACATACTGCTGCACCACCTGCTTGAGAGCCCCCTGAGCCCAGGTGCCCTCAGCTATCTTGTTGGCCACCTCGCCGGGCAGCGCCTCGTCCCCCAGCATCCGCAGGTAGACGTCGAACAGCGCCTGCTCTTCCGGTCGCAGCTGGCTGGCCAAACGCTTCGCCACGCGTTCGATATCTTCCCGTACCGATTTTACCGCGGCCCTGAACAGCTTCAGCTCCCCGTCGATATCTTCCGTAGGCTTTTCCGGAACGACATCCAGATCCGCCGCCGGATACACCACCACGCCGGTGCCAATGGCAACGCCCGGGGCGCCGGGCACACCATTGAAGCTGACATCCCGGGCTTCCTCACCGGTCAAGGACAGGCCGCTGATCGCCCCCGTGGCCTCACTGTGGGCGATTACCCCGGCCAACTGCGCTGAAACGGTGACGAGGAAGGCTTCCTCACCCTCGTCGAAACAACGGGAGCTTTCCCGCTGTTGAACCACGAGCACACCCAGTACCCGCCGATGGTGGATAATGGGGACCCCCAGGAAGGAGCGGAAACGCTCCTCACCGGTCTCGGGGAAATAACGATAGCGGGGATGAGAAGGGGCATCCTCGAGGTTGATGGGCTCCTCGCGGGAACCCACCAGCCCCACCAGACCTTCCGAATAACCCAGGCTTACCTGCCCCACCGCCTTGCGGTAGAGGCCCTCGGTGGCCATCAGGATATAGCGGTTGGTGGCGGGGTCGAGCAGGTAGACGGAGCAGACCTCTGTATTCATGGCCTTTTGCACCCGCGATACAATGATATCCAGCGCCTCCTGCAGATCGCGGGCGCTGTTTACCTCTTGTACAAGACTTCGCAGTATGCTCAGCATGGCAGGGTCAGTCCGTCATCTTGAGTAATCCTTCAGGCGCCGGTTCTGCTCGGCTTTCCGCCACTGTTCCATGTTGTAGAACAGTCGTGGAGCCAGTTCCCGCAGCGCGCGTCTGTATACTTCTCGTTTGAATGAAACCACCTGGCCCAACGGATACCAGTAGCTAACCCACTGCCACCCGTCGAATTCCGGTGAATCCGTGCCGTCCACACGCACTTGCGCGTCCGGCGATAACATCCTCAGCAGGAACCATTTCTGTTTTTGGCCCACACACACGGGGTGTGAGTGATGGCGCACCATCCTCCGGGGAAGACGGTACCTCAGCCAGCCCCGGGTACAGCTGATGATTTCCACATCACTGGCTGTGAGGCCGATTTCCTCTCCAAGCTCCCGGTACAGTGCATCTTCGGGTGATTCGTTGTGCTTGATACCACCTTGGGGAAACTGCCAGGAGTCCTGACCTATTCGCCTTGCCCAGAGAACTTCGCCCCTGTGGTTGGCCAGAATGATTCCGACATTGGGTCTGAAACCGTCTGAATCGATCACGGCACAGTCCTCGCAAAAGTCGGCCGCCAGTCAAATTCTGACCGGCGAGAATTGTCCAAGTTGCTCTCATTCTTACAGAATCCCAAGGGTTCGGCAAACGGAGCCGATGCCGACAGGTCATGGTAGACTGTGAGCCTTTCTGAAAGCCCCTGTAACAGCGGAGGACACCCTTTGACGCTCGCACTTTTTGATCTGGACAACACCCTGCTGGCTGGCGACAGCGACCATGCCTGGGGCGAATTTCTGGT
>JABURI010000221.1 GCA_014762755.1 Marinobacter sp. | reverse complement strand
GGGTCGCCTCGATCCGGGCGCTGCGGTCGTCCAGGGTAATGAAACACATGGTCGAGCCGGTCCGGGTTTTCATGGTGCGCTGGGCAACCACCAGGCCCGCCACGCGCTGGGGGGCCTTGTTCGGTTTCAGATCGGCGATCGATGAGCGCACGAACCGGCGAACCTCCCTTTCGTATTCATCGAAGGGGTGCCCGGTCAGGTAGAGCCCCAGGGTATCCTTCTCACCCTTGAGACGCTCCTTTTTCGGCCATTCACGAACATGAGCCACGTCGGCATAGGCATCGCCATCCTCTCCGCCGGACTCCAGCATTTCACCGAACATGTCCATCATGCCCACGGCATCGTTACGGGACTGCTGGTCCGCCTGCTGCACCGCCTTGTCGATACTCGCCATCAGCTGGGCCCGGCCGGGACCGAGCTTGTCCATGGCACCGGCGCGGATCAACGCCTCCATCGCCCGCTTGTTGACCTTCTTCAGGTCCACCCGCCGGCAAAAATCGAAGATGTCCTCGAACGGACCGTCCTTGGCCGCCGCCACGATGCTGTCGATCGGCCCCTCACCCAGCCCCTTGATGGCACCGAGTCCGTAGACGATCTGTCCGTCATCGTTGACGGTGAAAGTGTAGGCGGAACGGCTGACATCCGGCACCAGCAGATCCAGCTTCATGTTCCGGCACTCTTCCACCAGCGTGACCACCTTGTCGGTGTTCTGCATATCGGCGGTGAGCACCGCGGCCATGAATTCCGCCGGGTAATGGGCCTTGAGCCACAGGGTCTGATAAGACACCAGGGCGTAGGCAGCGGAGTGCGACTTGTTGAAGCCGTATCCGGCGAACTTCTCCACCAGGTCGAAGATGTTTTCGGCCAGGGTCTTGTCGATGCCGTTGTTTTCACAGCCATCCAGGAAGATGGCCTTCTGCTTGGCCATCTCCTCCGGTTTCTTCTTACCCATGGCCCGGCGAAGCATGTCCGCGCCACCGAGGGTGTAACCGGCCATCACCTGGGCAATCTGCATGACCTGCTCCTGGTACAGGATGACCCCGTAGGTGGGCTCCAGTACCGGCTTCAGCCCCTGGTACTGATAATCCGGATGCGGGTAGGACATCGGCTGCCGACCGTGCTTCCGGTCGATGAAGTCGTCCACCATGCCGGACTGCAATGGACCGGGGCGGAACAGGGCCACCAGGGCGATCATGTCTTCCAGGGAATCCGGCTGCAGGCGGCGGATGAGGTCCTTCATGCCACGGGATTCCAGCTGGAACACCGCGGTGGTTTCCGCCCGTTTCAACATGTCGAAGGACGGCTTGTCGTCCAGGGGAATCGTACTGATGTCCAGAGCCCCCTCGCCGAGCTTTTCCCGGCGGGGGTTGATCATATTCAAGGCCCATTTGATGATGGTGAGGGTCCGCAGCCCCAGGAAGTCGAACTTCACCAGGCCGGCGTCTTCCACGTCCCCTTTGTCAAACTGGGTGACCAGGCTTCCGCCCTCGTCATCACAGTACAGCGGCGAGAAATCGGTGATCTTGGTGGGGGCGATCACCACACCACCGGCGTGCTTGCCGGCGTTCCGGCAGACACCTTCGAGCTTGAGGGCCATTTCCCAGATTTCCTGGGCCTCCTCGTCCTGCTCCAGGAACTCCTTGAGCTGGGGCTCCTGCTCGATGGCCTTTTCCAGGGTCATGCCCACTTCGAACGGGATCAGCTTGGACAGCTTGTCCGCCAGACCGTAGGACTTGCCCTGAACCCGTGCCACATCCCGCACCACCGCCTTGGCGGCCATGGTACCGAAGGTGATGATCTGGGAGACCGCCTCTCGACCGTATTTCTCGGCGGTGTAGTCAATTACCCGGTCACGGCCTTCCATGCAAAAGTCGACGTCGAAGTCGGGCATGGATACCCGTTCCGGATTCAGGAACCGCTCGAACAGCAGATCGTATTCCAGCGGGTCCAGATCGGTGATCAGCAGCGCGTAGGCCACCAGGGAACCGGCACCGGAACCCCGGCCGGGCCCTACCGGTACGCCGTTGTTCTTGGCCCACTTGATGAAGTCCATCACGATCAGGAAGTAACCCGGGAACCCCATCTGGATGATGATATCCAGCTCGAAGTTCAGGCGCTTGTAGTAGGCTTCCCGTTTCTCGTCGTATTCCGGGTCGTCCCTGCTCAGAGTTTTCGCCAGGCGCGCTTCCAGGCCTTCTTCCGACACATGACGGAAATATTCGTCCATGGTCATGCCGTCGGGGATCGGATAGTTGGGCAGGAAGTACTCGCCCATGCGCACTTTCACCGAGCAGCGCCGGGCAATTTCCACCGTATTCTCGACAGCCTCGGGAATGTCCGAGAACAGCTCAATCATCTCGTCGGCACTACGCAGATATTGCTGGTCACTGAACCGGCGCTCGCGACGTGGGTCGTCCAGGGTACGACTTTCACCGATGCAGACCCGGGCCTCATGGGCCTCGAAGTCGTCGGCTTCCAGAAAGTGCACGTCGTTGGTGGCCACAACCGGCAAGCCCAGCTCCGCGGCCAGCTCCACGCTCAGGTGCAGACAGTCCTCATCACCGGGGCGACCGGTGCGCTGAAGCTCCAGGTAGTAGCTGTCCTGGTAGAGCTGCATCCAGTATTCGGCCCGCTCCCGGGCCAGCTCGGGTTTGCCCGCCAGCAGTGCCTTGCCGACATCACCGAGCTTGGCCCCGGAAAGCGCAATCAGGCCCTTGGCCCGCTCCTCCAGCCAGGCGCGCTGAATGATGGGTTTGCCGAAGCGCTGTCCCTCGGTGTAACCGAGGGAGATGATTTCCGTTAGATTCAGGTAGCCATCGTTGTCCCGCGCCAGCAGTGTCAGGCGGAAGGGATTGTCCGGCTCGTCCGGATTTTCCAGCCACAGGTCGGCACCGATAATCGGTTTGACACCGGCGCCGGTAGCTGTCTTGTAGAAACGCACCAGCGAGCACATGTTGGATTGCTCGGTCAGCCCGACGGCAGGCATGCCCAGCTCGGCAACGCGACCGATCAGCGGCTTGACCCGGACCAGTCCGTCCACCATGGAGTATTCGGAGTGTACGCGAAGGTGTACAAAGGTTTGCGCCATAATATGAGGCTGTTCCTGCTTGTGTTCGGTCTTGGGCGCGGGCTCAGCCGCCGATCAACGCCCGGATATCCGCTTCTGTCTGGGGGC
>JABURI010000073.1 GCA_014762755.1 Marinobacter sp. | reverse complement strand
ACCTTCGTATCCTGAAGTGTGGCTTCCGTGCCGGTGACAATGCCCCGATGGCATTCGTTGAGCTGGTAGGCCGCCCGCTGGATATCGAAGCGGAAGAAGTGGACGACGACGAAGAGTAAAATCTTCGGAGTGGTTCCCTGAAAACCGGAGGTGGAAACACCTCCGGTTTTTTTGTGCCCGGAGGAACGAGAAAGGGGTCAGATGAAGGCTTTCATCTGACCCCATGTTCAGGTCGCAACTCTCACGGTTCAGGTGTAAAAACGGGGTCTGATGAAAGCCTTCATCTGACCCCATCTTCACCTCCGAGCTCGGGCTCAGCTTTTGGCCAGCATCGGTTTCAGATACCGCCCGGTATGAGACACCGGATTCTCTGCCACTGCCTCCGGCGTTCCCTCGGCAATAATCTGGCCACCCCCGGAACCACCCTCCGGCCCCAGGTCCACAATCCAGTCCGCGGTCTTGATAACGTCCAGGTTATGCTCGATCACCACGATGGTGTTGCCGTGGTCACGTAGGCGTTGCAGGACGTTTAGCAGTTGCTGGATGTCATAGAAATGCAGACCGGTGGTGGGCTCATCCAGAATGTACAGGGTTTTGCCGGTATCGCGCTTGGAAAGTTCCTTGGCCAGCTTCACCCGTTGTGCCTCGCCCCCGGACAGGGTAACAGCGCTTTGACCAAGCCGGATGTAGGAAAGGCCAACATCCATCAGCGTTTGCAGCTTTCGCGCCAGGAACGGCACCGCATCAAAGAACTCGCGCCCTTCCTCCACGGTCATCTCCAGCACTTCGTGGATGTTCTTGCCCTTGTAGCGCACTTCCAGGGTTTCCCGGTTGTAGCGCTTGCCCTTGCAGACATCACAGGGAACGTAGATGTCCGGCAGGAAGTGCATCTCCACCTTGATGACACCGTCGCCCTGGCAGGCCTCGCAACGGCCGCCTTTGACGTTGAACGAGAAGCGGCCGGGCTTGTAACCCCGGGAGCGGGCCTCCTGTGTGCCGGCAAACAGCTCCCGGATCGGGGTGAACAGGCCAGTGTAGGTGGCCGGGTTGGAGCGTGGCGTACGGCCAATCGGGCTCTGGTCAATGTCGATCACCTTGTCCAGGTGTTCCAGGCCCTTGAGCTTTTTGTACGGAGAATGGTTCAGGCTCGTGGCCTTGTTCAGCTTGGCGGCCGCCACCGGATACAACGTGCTGTTGATCAGGGTGGACTTTCCGGATCCGGAGACCCCGGTAATGCAGGTCATCACACCCAGCGGTAGATTCAGAGTCACATCCTGAAGGTTGTTGCCGGTGGCGCCGGTGAGCATCAGTTGCTTTCCGGAACCTGTGTTCCGGGCAGCTGGCACCGCAATTTCCTTCTGGCCACTGAGGTACTGGCCGGTCAGGGAGTGTTCGTTGGCAATGATGTCGCCCGGTGTGCCATGGGCGACCACGTGCCCCCCATGCACGCCGGCGCCGGGGCCGATGTCGATGACATAATCGGCGGCGCGGATCGCGTCTTCATCGTGTTCGACCACGATCACCGTATTGCCCAGGTCCCGCAGGTGGGTCAGGGTTGCCAGCAGCCGGTCATTATCCCGCTGGTGCAGCCCGATGGACGGCTCGTCCAGTATGTACATGACGCCCACCAGCCCGGCGCCAATCTGACTGGCAAGTCGGATGCGCTGGGCTTCGCCGCCGGAGAGGGTGTCGGCACTGCGTTCGAGCGTCAGGTACTCCAGCCCGACGTTTACCAGAAACTGGAGCCGCTCCCGGACTTCCTTGAGGATTTTCTCGGCGATTTCGCCTTTCCGGCCCGGCAGGGTCAGCTGCTCGAAGTAGTCGTGGGCTTCACCCACCGGCAGGTGGGTCACCTCGGGCAAGTTCCGCTCCTCGATGAAGACATGCCGGGCACTGCGGCGCAGTCGGGAACCGCCACAGTCCTTGCACGGCTGGGTGCTCAGATTGCGGGCGAGTTCTTCACGCATGCTCTGGGAGTCGGTTTCCCGGTAGCGGCGCTCCAGGTTTGGCAGGATGCCCTCGAACGGGTGGGCCTTCTCCATGATGTGGCCGCGGGAATTCACATAACGGAACGGGATTTCCTCGGAACCCGAGCCGTACAGCAGAACCTGCTGAAAGGATTCGGGTAAATCGACCCAGGGCGTTTCGAGATCCATGCCGTAGTGTTCAGCAACGCTCGACAGCATCTGGAAGTAATACACAGCGCGTCGATCCCAGCCCTTGATTGCGCCTTCTGCCAGAGTTGCTTCCGGATGCTGGATCACTTTTTCCGGATCGAAGAACTGCTTCACGCCCAGCCCGTCACAGGTCGGGCAGGCGCCGGCGGGGTTGTTGAAGGAAAACAGCCGGGGTTCCAGCTCGCTCAGGGAGTAGCCGCACTGAGTACAGGCGTAGCGGGCCGAGAAAGTGTGTTCTTCGCCCTCGCCGGTCATAGGCGCGACCAGGGCGATGCCGTCGGCCAGTTCCAGGGCTGTTTCGAAACTCTCTGCCAGGCGCTGCTCCAGTCCTTCCTTGACCTTGAATCGGTCCACTACAACGTCAATCTGGTGCTTGCGCTTCTTGTCCAGGGCGGGCACGTCGTCGATGTCGTAGACGGTGCCGTCGACCCGCAGCCGGATGAAGCCCTGGCTGCGCATGTTGTCGATCATGTGGAGGTGCTCGCCTTTACGGTCCCGGATCACCGGCGCCAGGATCATCAGCTTGCTGCCCTCGGGCATGGTCAGGACCTGATCCACCATCTGGCTTACGGTCTGGGCTTCCAGTGGCTGGCCGTGATCCGGGCAGCGGGGTTCACCGGCACGGGCGAACAGCAGGCGCAGGTAATCGTAGATCTCGGTGATGGTGCCCACTGTGGACCGGGGGTTGTGAGAGGTGGATTTCTGCTCAATGGAAATCGCCGGGGACAGGCCCTCGATGTGGTCCACATCGGGTTTTTCCATCATGGACAGGAATTGCCGGGCATAGGTGGAAAGGGATTCCACATAGCGACGCTGGCCCTCGGCGTAGAGGGTGTCGAAAGCCAGCGACGATTTGCCGGAACCGGACAGGCCTGTGATCA
The DNA here is from genome assembly GCA_014762755.1 of Marinobacter sp. Classification (GTDB taxonomy): domain Bacteria; phylum Pseudomonadota; class Gammaproteobacteria; order Pseudomonadales; family Oleiphilaceae; genus Marinobacter. The sequence goes on along the minus strand of JABURI010000073.1, from coordinate 20,098 downwards.
CGATCAGCTTGTCCCTTGGCATATCCAGGTCGATGTTCTTCAGGTTGTGGGTGCGTGCGCCCTTGATCTGGATATGGTCCATATCACCTCTCAATCTGGGAAAAACGAGAATTATACCGCGATACCGGAAGGCCGGTGAAACCGGTGTTGACCGAGACGGTTCCAGGAGTCCCTCGGCCCGGTCGGTTCTGTTACAATGCGCCGCCTGCGGGAGGTATGTGGCCTCCCGGTTACATGCTTTCAACCCCGGCTGAGGTAAACACCGCGATGAACGCGCTGGAAAAACGCTCCGTAGCAGCCCTGGCATCGGTCTATGCCATGCGAATGCTGGGGCTGTTCATGGTGATGCCGGTGTTCATGTTGCTTGGCGAGGACCTCAAGGGTGCCACGCCCGCCTTGCTCGGTCTTGCCATCGGCGCCTATGGCCTGAGCCAGGCCTTCTTGCAGATTCCCTTCGGCCTGCTGTCCGACCGGGTCGGCCGGAAGAGGATGATCTACCTCGGGCTGATTCTGTTTGCCGCCGGCAGCCTGCTCGCCGGGGCAACTGATTCCATATACGTTGTAATTGCCGGTCGGATTCTCCAGGGTGCCGGTGCCATCGCCAGTGTGCTGATGGCGCTGCTCAGTGACCTGACCCGGGAAGAGGAGCGCACCAAAGCCATGGCGACGGTGGGGATATCCATCGGGCTGTCGTTTTCGGTGTCCCTGGTATTGGGGCCCTTATTGGGGGCGGTCTGGGGGCTGCAGGGCATTTTCTACGCCACGGCGGTTCTGGCTGTGATCGCCCTGGTGGTGGTGAACCGGGTGGTGCCGACCCCGCACCAGCACAAGATCAGTGCCGATACCCACCCGGCAAAAGACATGCTCGGCCGCGTGCTCAAGGATGGTCGACTGGCGCGGCTGGACTTCGGTATCTTCGCGCTCCATCTGGTACTGACCGCGCTGTTCCTGGTGTTCCCGTCCGTATTGGAGAGCCGTCTGGGGCTGCCCGCCAGTTCTCACTGGTGGTTCTATCTGACGGTCATGGTGACTTCATTCTTCGCCATGGTGCCGTTCATTATCATCGGCGAGAAGAAGCGCAAGATGAAGCCGGTGCTCTGTGGTGCCATCACCCTGTTGACGCTGGCGACCGCTGGCCTGGCCGGTTTGGAAGCGAGCCTCATCATAGCCTGGGGAGTGTTGTTCTTCTTTTTTATGGCGTTCAACCTCTTGGAGGCAAGCCTGCCGTCGCTGATCAGCAAAGAGGCGCCGGCCGCGAGTAAGGGTACGGCCATGGGGGTGTATTCCACCTCGCAATTCCTGGGTGCCTTTCTCGGTGGGGCTCTGGGTGGCGTCCTGCTGGAAGCGGCCGGCATAGAAGGTGTGGTCTGGCTGATGGTGGCGGTACTCGCGGTCTGGTTGCTGGTGGCCCTGACCATGCCGGCACCGGGTTACACCACCAGTTTCGTGGTACAGTTGCAGCAGGCGGTCAGCCAGACCTATGACGACATCGATGAACGCCTGCGCCGCCTGCCCGGGGTTCAGGATGTGGTTATCGTTGAAGATGCCGCAACCGCCTACCTCAAGGTGGACAACCAGAAATTTGATGAAGGGTTACTTGCGGACCTGGCGTTTGTCCGGCAGGGTAACGGTTACTGAAATCCGGAAAGTCGCAGGGAGTGCGGCTTCCCTTGAAAATACACTCAGGAGTTAACGATGGCACGAGGCGTAAACAAGGTCATTCTTATCGGCAATCTGGGCCAGGACCCGGACACACGCTACACCCCGAATGGCAACGCGGTGGTGAACCTGAATCTGGCAACGGATGAGAGCTACAAGGATCGTCAGACCGGTCAGCTGGTTCCGAAAACCGAGTGGCACCGTGTCGTGCTGTTCGGCAAGGTGGCTGAAGTGGCCGGGCAGTACCTGCGCAAGGGCTCCAAGGTCTACATCGAGGGCAAGCTGCAGACCCGCAAATGGCAGGGGCAGGATGGCCAGGATCGTTACACCACCGAAGTGGTGGTCGACATCAACGGCCAGATGCAGATGCTGGACAGCCGCGGCGGTGAAGGCGGCATGAGCCAGGGCGCCCCGGCCGGCCGGCCGCAGCAGTCAAACTACAACGCGCCGGCGGGTCAGCAGAATGCACCGGCCCAGGGCCAGCAGTCAGGCGGTTACAACCAGTCGTCCCAGGGCAGCATGCCCGAGCCGGTTGATGATTTTGATGATGATATTCCCTTCTGATCTCTCAATCGGATCACTTGGTTAGACAAAAAGCCCCGGATAGCAAGCGCTTCCGGGGCTTTTTGTTACGCCAGTGCAAAAGAACGTGAAATGGTTCAAAAAAGCATGGAACTGCGCTCACTTTTTAACCTATCATCGCGGGGCAATTAGAGTTTGGTCTGTCATACAGGCACATAATGATAATACGGGCCTTGCGAGTGGCCCCGCTTCCAGCGCTGTTTCATGGTTCAAAAACCTTTCGTTAAAAAGATCACCGGATTCCTGAAACCTGGCGGATCATCTGTGCGCGTAGCCCTGGAGGTGCGCCCGGACGGTATTGCCTGGGCCGTGGCGCCTGCTTCACCGGCTCAGCAGGTTGGGTTTGCTGAATGTCCGCCCGCCCGGCGGGCCGAGGTGCTCGCCGCCCTGGTGAGCGAACAGGGCTGGTCCGCTGCCCTGGCAGACCTGGTTTTGCCACTGGAGCAGTACCAGGTATTCCAGATGGAGCGCCCGGCGGGCGTTGAAGACGGCGAGCTTGCTGATGCGCTCAAGTGGAAGCTCCGGGATCTCCTGGAATTCAGTCCCGCCGACGCCATTTCCGACGTCTTTCCCTTTCCATCGGATGCTGCCCGAGGTCGTGGCGAGTTGGTGAATGTGGTTGCCGCGCGAAAGTCCCTGCTCGGGGAATTGGTAAGGCTTCTGCAGCAATCCGGCCTCAAGCCCGGGCGCATCGACATCGCCGAACTGGCCCTGCGTAACCTGGTGGCGAGGCTGGATCCCGATAACAAGGGCGCTGCGCTGGTTCACCTTCGGGAGAATTACGGCCAGATGATCATCTGTCGGGGCCAGACACTCTACCTTTCCCGCCGTCTGGACGTGTCCTCTTCGGGCCTGCGCGATGCTGCCCGACAGGAAAGCGTGGTGCAGGCGCTGGCACTCGAAATGCAGCGTTCGCTGGATTACTACGAAAGCCAGATGGGACAGGTGCCGCCGGCCCATATCCGTCTGGTGGCAAAGGACAGTGTATTGCCCCTGGCTTCGATGCTGTCCTCCTACCTGGCGGCAGAAGTCAGCAATCTTGACTGGTTGGCCCTGGGGGTTGACGCCGCCGTCGACAGTCGCTGCCTGCCGGCGTGGAGCGCTGGTTTGCCGCTGGCCGGGGAGGTGGGCAAATGATTCAGCAGGTTAACCTCTACACCAGTGAGTTGCGCCCCAGGCAACAGCGGTTGTCGGCAACCCGGGCTCTCGGCGTTGTCGTTGCCCTGATCTTGGTTATTGCCGGTTATGGTGCGTGGCTCAACCAGGAGCAGCATCAGCTGGCCCAACAGGTCCGTGAGCTGGAAGCGCAGAATGCACGGCTTGATGAGGCGGTGGCCAGCCTGTCTGACGCGGTCGAGCGTCGCCAGCCCGATCCCGAGCTTGAAGCGGCACTGCAGCGTATCAGTGAGTCCCTGGCCCGTCGCCAACGCCTGCTGGAGCGCGTGGAGGGGCTGGCAGTCAGTCCGGGCAAAGGTTTTTCCCCGCAGATGGCGGCCCTGGCGCGGCAGATTCCGGAGAATGTCTGGCTCACCGGCATTGTTCTTGAGGCAGAGCCCCAGCGAATTCAGATTGAAGGCCGGACCCGTGCCATGGCGCAGGTGCCACTCTACCTGGAGCAGTTGGGCGAGGCGCCAGCGTTCACCGGCCGGACGTTCGGCGTGTTCCGGCTGGACCGCCCGGACGAGGGCAATTGGGTGGATTTCTTTGTGGCCAGTGAGCCCGGTGCCAGGGAGGAGTCATGAGCGACAGCCGGAAGAGTGCTCTGGCAAGAGTCGGAGACTGGTACAACGATCGCCCCGCCAGGGAACGAGTGCTGTTGTTGGTCACCACGTTGGTCGTCGTACTCTTTGCCGGTTGGGATTTTGCGCTGGCGCCAGTCAACCAGGAGATCCGGAACCTGGAAAATCGCCGGGTGGTGGCGGAAACCCGGCGCACGGATCTAATCATCCGGCAACAGGAGCTGGAACATGTATTGGCTCAGGATCCTTCCGCGGAGTTGCGTCAGCGCCTGGAACAGCGCCAGCGCCGGCTGAACCAGGTTGACCAGCAGGTCGCTGAGACCGCAGGCCAGCTGATCGCGCCACGGGCCATGGTGGCGCTGTTACGGGAAATGCTGGCGGCCCAGGACAGTCTGACCCTGCAGGCATTGGAGTTGAAGACCCCAGAGCCGGTCTACGCCGACGCCGACACCTCGGCCTCCGGCAACGGTGCAGGGTCTGCCGGGCAGCCTGAGCCGCTGCTGTTCGCGCATTCCGTTGAGCTGCGAGTCCAGGGCGGGTACCTGGATGTGCTCGCCTATCTGGAACGCCTGGAAGCGATGGATGATCGTCTGGGCTGGGTGCGGCTGAGCTATGACGCCACCGCCTGGCCAGTCGGCGAAGCCGTGATCGAGGTGCGGACGCTGAGCCTCGACAAGGCCTGGTTGGGGGTATGACATGAGACTGGTCGGATCATTGATGGCCATTATTGCCCTGTTCGCCAGCCTGCCGGCTGCGGCCTTGCAGGACCCCACGAAACCACCTGGCACTGAAGCTCCGGCAACCCGGAGTCAGCCGGTGCGATCTCTGTCCCTGGACTCGATTGTCTATGGCCAGGATCGCAAGGTAGCGGTGATTGAAGGCGAAGCGCTCCGTGAAGGCCAGGATGCCAATGGTATCCGCGTCAGAAAAATCCATCAGGACCGGGTCGAGGTGCTGGACCGGGGCAATCCCCGGGTTCTTTACCTGGACAAGCTGCCGCAAGTGCGGGGAACCCAATGACAGACATGCAGGCAACCATGAATTCCTTCAAGAAGCTGGCGTTGATTGTTGCTGCCGGGATGGCGCTGACCGCCTGTAGCAACAACCCGCTGATGCGCACGGGAGCGGCGACCTCCACGGATGCGGCGGACGATATTGTCAACACACTCGAACAGGCCGAGGCCGGGCAGCAGGGTGGAAATGACTCCCGCGGGCCGGCCAGTTCGGCCATGCCCGCAGACATCAGTGCCCAGCTGTTGCCGCCAATTTCTGCGGACAACGATCTCGAAGATCGGTTTGATGTCAACGCCCGCGGCGTGGCAGCGAACAGCTTCTTCCAGTCCCTGGTTACCGGCACCCGCTTCAACGTCGTGGTGCATCCGGACGTCACCACCACGATTGATCTCCGCCTGCGAGACGTCACCGTTCCCGAAGTCATGGATATCGTTGCCGATCTGTACGGACTGGATATCCGGCGCAAGGGGCGGCTTTACCAGGTGAATGCGGATAGCATCCAGACCCGGATCTTTCCCATCGACTACCTGCATTTCAAGCGTAAGGGTGGTTCCGAGACCCGGGTTAGCTCCGGCCAGGTCACGAGCTCGCGCAGCAACGCGAGTAATGGTGATACCGGCAACGGGGAAACCCGGAGCCTGATCGGCACCGCCATTTCCACCGAGACCGAATCGGATTTCTGGCAGGATCTGCGCACCTCTGTGGAGATGATCGTCAGTACCGGTGAGGGCGGCCAGGTGATCGTGAACCCGGGCCCGGGCCTGATCATGGTGAGGGGTGGTTCCGAGCAGCTGCGGCTGGTGGAGGATTACCTGCGCCGGACCGAACTGATCATGCAGCGCCAGGTGGTGCTGGAGGCCAAGATTCTGGAGGTAGCCCTGAACGAAGGCTACCAGCAGGGCATCAACTGGTCCGATCTCCAGAGTGCCTCCTCGGTGACGGCTTCCGACGGCCTGCCGGCGGACTTTACCGCCCAGAGCCTGGCGGGGCAGACCATCCGGACCTCGGATATTGGCGGCCTGTTTTCCGCCACCTTCCGGGAAGGCAGTTTTACTGCACTGATCGAACTGCTGGGTACCCAGGGTAACGTGCAGATCCTCTCCAGCCCGCGGATTTCCACGGTGAATAACCAGAAGGCGGTGATCAAAGTTGGCACCGACGAGTTTTTCGTCACCGACATCGATTTTGATGACGAGAATTCCACCGTCACCGGCTCGGACAGCACCTCGACCTCGGTGGAACTGACGCCGTTTTTCTCCGGCATCTCGCTGGATGTAACGCCCCAGATAGGCGAGGACGGAAACATCACCCTGCATGTGCATCCGTCCGTGAGTGAGGTGAACGATCAGGAAAAAGTGATCACCATCGGTGAGCGGGATGTGACCCTGCCGCTGGCGGCCAGCAAGGTGCGGGAGACCGACAGTGTGATCCGGGCCGAGAGCGGCCAGATCGTGGTAATCGGCGGCCTGATCCAGAACACGAGTGAGGACAGCAATTCCTCGGTACCTTTCTTCAGTGAAATTCCCCTGGTCGGTGAGCTGTTCAAGCAGCGTCGCTTCGAGTCCCGGAAGAGCGAGCTGGTCATCCTGTTGCGGCCGGTGGTGGCCCAGGCGTCGACCATGAACGCGGATGTTTCCGCCAGCCGGGAGCGTATGGAGGTGCTGCGGGAGTTGCTGCAGTCCTCACGGTCGGTAACGCCGGAGCCGGAGAAAGCGCCACGCTGAAATGTACGAAACCCATTTCGGACTGCAGGAAGCACCGTTCGCATTGACGCCCAACACCCGCTATTTCCTGCGGGCGCCCAGCCATGCCGATGCGCTGGAGCTGTTGCTGGTGGCGCTGAAGGAGCGGGAAGGGTTTATCAAGATCACCGGGGAGGTCGGCACCGGCAAGACCCTGTTGTGCCGCTTGCTGCTGAACGACCTGGACGGAAAAGCCAGCACCGCTTACATCCCCAATCCCCACCTGCCGCCGGAAACCCTGTACGAGGCAGTGGCCGAGGAGCTGGGTGTGGATGTGACCCGCTGCGCCAATACCCATCAGGTACTCAAGGGCCTGAACTCGCGGCTGATCGAGTTGGCCATGACGGGACAACCGGTGGTGCTGGTGATTGATGAGGCCCAGGCCATGCCCGAGGCCACCATTGAGGCGCTGAGGCTTCTCACCAACCTGGAAACGGAAAGCACCAAGCTGTTGCAGGTGGTGTTGTTCGGGCAGCCGGAACTGGATGCGTTACTCGGCAAGGACAGCCTTCGCCAGCTACGCCAGCGCATCACCTTTCAATACCAGCTGAGTGCCCTCGACCGGCAGTCCATCACCCATTACCTGCGCCACCGGTTGGCCCAGGCTGGTTACAACGGTGGCGAACTGTTTGCCCCGGGAGCCTTGAAGCTTATTACCCGCGCTTCCGGCGGGGTTCCGAGATTGGTGAATATCCTGGCCCACAAGGCCATGCTGGCGGCCTGGGGGCAGGGCGCCCGGCAGGTGAATCGCAGCCATGTGCTCAGCGCCATCCGGGACACCGAAAGCGCCAGGCAGCCCGGCCTGTTGGCGAGGTGGTTATGAGCCTGCTGAACGACGCACTCCGGGCCGCGGAGCAACGCCAGCAGAAGCCGGAGGCACCTGCTGCCTATACCGGTCAGGCTTACGCCGTACCGGTGAGAAAGAACCGGCTGGTGCAGGTGCTGGGGGTGATGGTCGTCGTGCTGGCGGCGGTGGCCGGTTATGCGGTTTTCGCCGGCAAGCCGAGTGCTCCGGAAACGGCTGAAGCAGCGACACCCGAGTCTTTACCGCCGGTGGTAGAGCAGGTGTCCGAAGAGTCGCAGGCAACCGAACCAAGAAATGCACCAGAGCCAGCTCCCGAACCTCGGAGCGAGCCAGCGCCGGTCCCTGAACAACCGGTTGCCCGGGAGACCCGGCCCGAACCCGAGAAGCCCGAGGTCAGCCAGGCGCAACCGGTCCAGCCGGAGAGCGAAGCGGCATCGGTCAAAGAAATCCGGGAGACCCCGGAGAGCATTGATCGCCGGGTGAGCCGTGAGCTGGTCTCCCTGCTCAGGGAAGGCCGTTCCCGGGAAGCAGCGGAAAAATTGAAAGCACTGCTTACGGAGCAGCAGGCACCGGTGAGCCGCGCGACCCTGGCCCGGGCTCTGTTGGTGGAAGGTCAGCCGGAAATTGCCCTGGCCTGGCTCCCGGCATCGGAAGTGATGGCCGTACCCGATTTGCGATTGCTCAGGGCCCGGGCCCTCTTGGCCACCGGTGACCTGAACGGAGCGGTCGCGGTGTTGCGAAGCCAGGTTCCGCCCCTGACAGGACATATCGAATACCGGGTAACCCTGGCAACGCTGCTGCAACAGGCCGGCGAGAGTGGTGCGGCCGCCGAACAATGGACCGCACTGCTGACGACCGATGACAGCCGGGCCGCCTGGTGGGTGGGCCTCGGCGTTGCGCTGGAATCCCAGGGCAAGGCCACCAGTGCCGCAAGGGCCTATTCCCAGGCCGCAGCGCTTCCGGGGTTGTCGTCCTCGCTGGCCGACTATGTTCGTGAACGTTTGAAGCAATTACAGGCAGGCTGAATGGCAACGGAACCGAAGAAAAAGCTCCGGATCGGCGACCTGCTGGTGCAGAACGACGTCATTACCGAGGAGCAGCTGCAGATCGCCCTGCGCGAGCAGAAAAACAGCGGACGCAAGCTGGGCAAAACCCTGGTGGACCTCGGCTACGTCGACGAAGATGCCATCCTCAACATGTTGTCGCGGCAGCTGGATCTGCCGTTCGTACAGCTGCGCCACTTCCGCTTCAACGAGAAACTGGTGCGCCGGCTGCCGGAAGCCATGGCCCGCCGTTTCCGGTCTGTGGTGCTGGACGAGCAGGGCGGTGAGCTGCTGGTGGGCATGGCCGATCCGTTGGATATCTTCGCCTACGACGAGCTGGTCCGGGTCCTCAAACAGCCGATCCGTCAGGCCGTGGTGCGCGAGAGCGAGCTGCTGTCCACCCTTGACCTGGTCTACCGTCGCACCGAGGAAATCGCCTCCCTGGCCGAGGAGCTGGAGGATGAACTTTCCGACGATGCCTTTGACCTGGCCAGCATGTCCGCGGAGCCGGAAAGCGAAGACGCGCCGGTGGTCCGGCTGCTCAAGACCCTGTTTGAGGACGCGGTGCAGGCCCGCAGCTCCGACATCCACATCGAGCCGGACGAGACCGTGGTCCGGATCCGACAGCGGGTAGACGGTGTGCTGCAAGAGCACGTGATGAAGGAAAAACGGGTCAACGCCGCGCTGGTCCTGCGCCTGAAACTGATGGCGGGCCTGAATATCTCCGAGAAGCGATTGCCCCAGGACGGCCGTTTCAACGTGCGGGTCAAGGGCCGCAGCATCGACGTCCGGATTTCCACCATGCCGGTGCAGTATGGGGAATCCGTGGTCATGCGTCTGCTCGACCAGAGCCAGGGTCTGCTCGACCTCGACAGTATCGGTATGCCGGAGGAACTGCTGCAGCGCTTCCGGCGGATGATCCGAAAACCCCACGGCATGATCCTGGTGACCGGCCCCACCGGCAGCGGTAAGACCACCACCCTGTATGGCGCCCTGAGTGAGCTCAACCGCGCCGAAGTGAAGATCATTACCGCCGAGGACCCGGTGGAATACCGGCTGCCACGGATCACCCAGGTGCAGGTCAACCCGAGAATCGGCCTGGAATTTGCCGATGTCCTCCGGGCCGGTCTCCGGCAGGACCCGGACATCATGCTGGTGGGCGAGATGCGGGACCGGGAGACCGTGGAAATCGGCCTGCGCGCCGCCATGACCGGCCACCTTGTACTGTCCACGCTGCACACCAACGATTCCATCAGCAGTGCCATGCGCCTGATCGACATGGGCGCCGAGCCGTTCCTGGTCTCCAGCTCCCTGCTTGGGGTGGTGGCCCAGCGCCTGGTGCGCCGGGTGTGTGAAAACTGTTCGGCGCCCTACGAGCCTACCGAGCAGGAACGGGTATGGCTGGAAACCTTCGAACTCGATCCCCTGGATCGTGAAGCCGGATTTGTCCAGGGCCGCGGCTGTTACCAGTGCAGCAACACCGGCTACAAGGGCCGTATCGGTGTCTATGAAATGCTCGAGATGAACGAGCCCATGCTGGATGCGTTGCGCCAGCATGATGTCTCCGGTTTCAGTAGGGCCGCCCGCCAGAGTCGTCTCTACCGTCCGCTGGGGCGGTGTGCCATGGATTATGCCCTGCGGGGTGTGACCTCCCTTGAGGAAGTCGCCCGGGTGGCGGCCACCTCGGAAGGGGATTTCTCACCGGAAGATGAGTTCCCCGGACCGGATGAGCCTCTCGGAGGTGGTGCCTGATGCAGTTCTCCTACCGGGGCAAGGATACCAATGGCAGCCTGAAACAGGGCTCCCTGATTGCCGGCAATGCCGATGCCGCCGCCGCCGAATTGATGCGCCGGGGTGTCACGCCCCTGACTATTCGGGAACAGGCGGAGTCCCGCTCATTGTCCGACCGGATCAACCGGCTGGCGGTGTTCCGGGGCACCGTGACGCTGGATGAATTGATTGTGTTCTGCCGCCAGATGCATTCCCTGACACGGGCCGGCATCCCCCTGATCCGGACCATGCGGGGGCTGGCGGAGACTTCCCGTTCGCCGGTACTGGCGGAAGTGCTGGACGATGTTACCGCAAGGCTTGAAGGTGGCACCGCCATGGCAGCCGCCATGCAGGCACACCCACAGGTGTTCTCGGACATGTTCGTGGCCATGATCCACGTGGGGGAGAATACCGGCCGGCTGGATGACGCCTTCAAGCGCCTTGCCGAGATTCTGGAGCTGGAGCGGGATACCAAGCGCCGGCTCAAACAGGCTATGCGCTACCCGACCTTTGTGGTGGTGGCTCTGCTCGCGGCCCTGATGGTGGTGAACTTCCTGGTGATTCCGAAATTCGCCACGGTGTTCAACAAGCTCGGGGCGGATCTACCATTCCTGACCCAGGTGCTGGTCGGTACCTCGAACTTCCTGCTCGGCTACTGGTACGTGGTGCTGTTTGGTGTCGCCGCCGGAGGCCTGCTGTTGCGGCAATGGAAACAGACCGAGCAGGGCCGGCTCACCTGGGATCGCTACAAGCTGAGACTCCCGGTGATTGGCATCCTGCTGGAACTGATCACCCTGAGCCGGTTCTCCCGAAACCTGGCGTCCATGCTGGCCGCCGGCATGCCGGTGAACCATGCCCTGACAGTAACCGGGGAAGCCACCGACAACGCCTGGATTGCGTTGCACATCCGGGAAATGCGGGCCGGGATAGAGCGCGGTGAGAGCCTGCTGCGAACCGCGCGCCAGAGCGACATGTTTACGCCCCTGATCCTGCAGATGATTGCGGTCGGGGAGGAAACCGGCGCGGTGGACGAAATGCTCACCAACGTGGCGGATTTCTACGACGAAGACATCGATTACGGCCTGAAGCGGCTGGCGGAAACCATCGAGCCGATCCTGATTGTGGCGATGGGCATACTGGTCCTGATCCTGGCGCTGGGCGTATTCCTGCCGATCTGGGATCTCGGCTCGGCAGCCATGGGGCGGGGCTGAGTTGGCTGCGGTCAACGTTGTGGGGTACGTGGGGGCGGATAACCACCGCCGGTTTCAGTGGCTCGCGGCATTTTGCCTGCTGGGCGTGGCGGTCACCGTCTTGCTTGCGTCGCTTGAACGCACTGCCGCCCAGGCCGAGCGGCAAAGTGTGCAGCTGATGCTGAACCAGTTTCGGAGTGCGCTGGTGGTGAAAGGCGCCGAAGTCATGTTGACCGGCGGAAGGTTAGAGGATTGGCAAGGCACCAATCCAGTGAACTTGTTGCAGTCGGTCCCCATGAACTGGGGCGGCGATTGCAGCGGGGCGGAACACCGGAAAGGCAGTTGGTGTTTCAGTCGGGACGAGCGAGTTCTGGTGTACCGGTCCCGGTGGGCGGAGTTTCCGGGATTGAACGGCGTCCCGGAACAGGCGGAGTGGCTTTTCTGGCGGGTGGAAACGGAGTTTACCCGGCTGGCAAAGGTTCCCGAACGCAGAGCGGTGGGGCTGGTGTTAAATCGTGTGAATTTTGATCAGAAAAAGCCTTATTAACTATGGGGTTAATGGTAGTTATGAGAAAATTGAACGATAGATCAACTAAAGGAGCTGTTATGAGCGTTCAGCAACGAAACCGGGGTTTTACCCTGATCGAGCTGGTGGTGGTTATTGCCATCCTGGCGATACTGGCGGCGTTTGCGCTGCCGCGGTTTGCGCAGCTTTCTGAGGAGGCGCATCGGTCTAGTGTGAAGGCGACAGCTGGTGCCCTGGCAGCGGGTGTTGCGCTCGTGAAAGCGCAGAATGTAACCAACGGCTCAAGCGGTGCCACGGTAGATGTTGGCGGCTTTGGTAATGGATTAGTTGATGTGGGCCCGAATAGCTGGCCTGTGTCTGTCGCCAGTGACAGTGCTGATCCGAACATGGGCGCAGCCCGGTGTCAGGAGGTCTGGGAAGGCGTGCTGCAGGCAAATGCTCCAAGCGTTGCCGGAGCAGCGGCAGATTATGTAATTGCCAGCGTTGGTGATGTTGATGGCAACGAAGCAGGGAACGATTGCGAATTTACCTACCAGCTGGATGGGCTGGCCGGAACTGCTGATGAAAAGCTGATCATTTATGACGCCGATACCGGCGAAGTAACCACGAACATTAATTGATTTGTCCACTAACTATAAACGTAATTGAAAGGCGGAGTAGAGACATGAAAGACATGATTCCGAGCAGGAAAGAGAAAGGAGCTGGTGATGGTCATTGTGATTCTGGGCATTCTGGCGGCGTTTGCTTTGCCGCGGTTTGCCGACTTGGGTGGCGAGGCTGAGACGGCAGCAATCGAAGGGGCACGAGGTAGCGTAAAATCAGCTATGGGAATCGTTCGGTCAACAGCTCTTGCGGAAGGAAAAGGGACAACGGATACAGCGGATACTGCTAATCCAACCGCTACCGACTCAGTTTCTCTAGAAGGGACTGCTATTAATCTACAGAATGGCTATCTTGATGTAACGTCGTTGAGCGATGCTGCTCAATTGGGCGATTTCAACGTTACTGATAGCGGGGAAAATGCATTTGTAACTATAGCTCCAGTTGAAGAAAACAACCCATGTTTCAATTTTACTGGATCCACTGGTGATAACGTACCGCCGACAGTTTCTGACTTGGGTAGCGTTAATGCTGCAGGGGATGCTTGTACAGTTAATTAACATACTTGTGGTGCCTGATCGCTAATCTAGATTAATTGGCTGGAGCTAGGAGAGATTGGGAAGTCTTGCGAGGGTGTCAGGTTTTACTCTTGTAGAGCTAATTATGGTCATCATCCTGATCGGCGTGCTTTCCGCACTCGGCATCGGGCTGTTTGCCAGAAGCTCCGCCTCCTCGCCTATGCTGGCCACCCAGCAACTTGCCTCCGCCACGCTGCTTGCCCAACAGGCAGCATTGGCGGGGAATCCTTCCAATGGCGTTGTCATTCGACAGTTAGCTGATGGGTTCCAGTTCGAGGCTGCAGGTGAGAGTTTCGCCTTGGACCACGAGGGGACTTCACTAAGTTATCGTACAAGTGGTGGCTCTTTTGCTCAGATTCCGGCAACAGGACTAACCGTATCGTTCGACGGACTCGGTCGTGTGGCCGCCCCGGTAGCCCGCGAGAACATCGATTTCCGCATTTCCGGATCCAGCCAGTTCGATCTGTGCCTAAGTTCTTTGGGGGCAGTCTACCAGGGAGTCTGCCAGTGAAGTGGCAGTCCGGCGTTACTCTGGTGGAGTTGATTATCACCATTGTGGTGCTCGGCATCGCCATCGCAGGCGTGGTCGGAGCCTTTGCCGTGATCAGCGGCCGGAGTGCTGACCCGTTGAATCAGACCCGCGCCATAACCCTTTCCCAGTTGTATATGGATGAGATCCTCACCCGATATTACGACGAATCCACCCCGGTGGGCGGTGGCAAGGTGGCGGCGGTTGAGGTGGACTGCGCAAGTGCCGGGCCGGATGGAGAAATCCGGCCAACCTTTGACGATGCCGACGATTACGATGGCCTGGCGGATACCCCACCGAAGAATAGTTCAGGGACCAGTCTGTCCGGCTATGGGGGATTTTCGGTCAGCGTCTCGGTTGTCTGTGCGGGCAGTGAGGTGGCGGCTGCCAACGAGGATGCCAAGCGGATTGACATAACCGTTACTGATCCTTCCGGCCAGGGTTGGCTGTTCACCGCTTACCGGGCCAACTTCTGATGCGCCGGTCGGCTGGTTTTACACTCGTCGAGCTCGTGATGGTGATCGTGTTACTTGCCATCATCGCCACCATCTCTGTTCAGTTCGTCACCCTTTCCACCCAGGGAGTCCTGGATACCGGTTCCCGGCAGCAGCGCGCCTTGCAGGGGGTGGTGGTCAGTGAGCAGATTTCCCGGGAGCTGCGCCAGGCGTTTCCGATTTCAGTCCGTACCTCCGGATCCTGTATCGAGTGGCTGCCGGTTTTATCGGTGACTGCCTATGTCCGGTTGCCCCGTGGGCCTGGCTTCGATGAGATTGAGGTAGTGCCCTTTGCCAGTATGCCAACGTTGAGCGATGCCCGTGCGTTAATCTACGGCTATGGCTCAACAACAGTCAGTGACCTGTACGACACGGGCAATCCGGGCCCGGTCAGTCCGCTGATCAGCGGGATCGATAACAGTGTCGCCCCGGCTGTGATCAGTTTGTCGGCTGCACACCGGTTCAGTCAGCGTTCCCCCGAACGCCGCTTGTTCGTGGTGGGGGCCCCGGTCAGCCTGTGCCAGAGTGGTCGATTCCTCTACCGCTATAGCGATTATGGCTCAAACCCCAGCCAGCCTGCGCCCCCGACCGTTGGAACTCGCGAGGTATTGACCGCGAACCTGACCGGAACCGTGGATTTTGCCTTCAACCCGCCAACCCTCCAGCGAGGGGCACTGGTGAGCTTCACCTTCCAGCTTCAAGATCCGCAGAGTGGCGAATCCACATCCGTGAGCCAGGAGGTCCAGATTCGTAATGTTCCCTGAAGACCGCCTTCCCCCGCATAGAGCCGTTAAATCCCAGCAGGGCATCGGCTTACCCATTGCACTGTTTGTTATTACCGTACTCGCGCTACTGGTGGTTGGTATGGCTCAGTTGCAACAGGCCACCGGTCTGTCCGTCAGCCTTCAGGTCCAGTCCCAACGGGCGTTTCACGCTGCTGAGAGTGGGGCACAGCTGGCGGTAGCAGGGGTGTTGGATGGCGGAGATTGTGGAGCTGTTTCGCCCTCCGTAAATTTTACGGTCAATGCGTTGAGGGAATGTCGCGCTGAAATTCAGTGCAGTGGTTCGGCCCCGCTTTCCATACCGGGAAGTGGCGGAAATCGTGTTTTCACGGTTGAGAGCACGGGGATCTGTGGAGCCGGAAATGAGTTGGCTCGTCGGGTGGTGGAGGTTCGGGTTCGATGAGGCTTCTGATTGCTTTGGCCATGCTCTTGTTCAGCTCCTGGTTGTCGGCTGAATGCTCGGAGGATTATGCCGGGCTCGCAGTGATCAATGAGGTATCGGATACCGAGAATTTCATCGAAATCAAGGTGTTGAGCTCAGTTATTGATGCCAGCATATACGATAGCTGGACACTGAGTTTTTGCAGTTCTGATGGTAAACAGAACCCCAGTATCCAGTGCAGCGGAGAAAGAGATCTCAGTCTTGCTGATGACAGCGGTTTTCCCTGGCTGGTCATGGACAGCACCGATCTCGGCGGCACCAACATAGACTTGCGCGGTATTGAGATACGGTTGAGTGACGGCAACGGCGACATCATCGACTACTTACGGGTTGCGGACCTTGCTGACGCCGGGGCTGTCAGCGATGTATCGAGTCTTGAAGATACTGCCTGCGGAATTATGTCGGTGATCGACTCAGGTGGCGGCAATTCCGGAAAACTGACCATGCGCGAGCCTGATGGTGCGGGAAACTGGAATCTCGATCCCGGCAAGTCCGGCGGAGATTCCACCTCCGGGGATACCAACGACGGGAACGCAACCTCGAGCCTGCCGCAGATCACCATTGATAATCCGGTTGTGTCGAGAGGCGATCCTGCTGTTTTTACCGTCAGCCTCAGTACCCCTTCCACCAATCCTCTGGAAATAGCCTTTGAGACACGTAATGGCTCGGCGGTAACGCCATCGGATTACACGAGTGTGTCCGGTGTCATGGTCTTCGCGCCCGGGGAAACCCGCAGGACCGTGTCCGTGCAGACGGGCGGTCTATCCGAGGCTGTCGCGGAGAGCTTCTATCTTGTTCTTGGGGTGCCGGCTTTGGCTGCCGGTGAGACCTTTGGAGGGACCTTCCTCTCACAAATCGGCATTGGCCAGATCAGCCCTTCAAACCCGGCCAACACTCTTGCTGGCTTCGAGATCGTTGCCGATGCCGCTGCCAGTGTCTGTGCCCCTCTCTCGGTGACGGTCAGTGCAATCAACGTCAATGGCAACGTTATGACCGGATATGACGGGACCGTCCGTTTGTCAACGTCATCGGACCATGGTACCTGGTCGCGGGGTGATGGACAGGGGTCGTTGACCCCCGATCCCGATAGCAGCGACGACGGTAATGCGTTCTATAGTTTTGTTGCCGAAGATGGCGGCCAGGTCACCCTCCTGTTATCGAATACTCACGCGGATATTCTGACAGCGACCGTTCAGGATGAGACGCTCGGGGTTGCGGGCGTGGGTAATACCACCGAGTTCCTGGAGAACGTCTTGCGTATCACTCCCGATGACGATCTGGGCGATGATCTGATAGCCGGTCGCCGCCACCAGTACCGGGTGGATCTGCTCAAGCGTGATGACACGGGTGACTGTGCTGTGGCAAGGGACTACCAAGGTACCTATGCGCTCCAGGCATGGCTTGATCGCACCGCCCCGGATCCTGCTGGTCTGCCTCCTTCTCTTGCCTCTGCCAGCACGCTGGGCGAGGTGCCGGACCTGGCCGGGGCGGAAACGTTGGAAGTTACATTCACCGAGGGGTCAGGGACGTTCAGCCTGCTGGCCCCGGACGTCGGCCAGTATACCCTCCGGCTCCTCGATGGTGTCAGTGGCTACGCCAAAGCTCTGGATGGCTCTCCAATCCCGATTCCTTCAACCTCCGTGGGTGCGCCCTGGACGGCTCGGCCGTTTGCCATAACCGTCCGGGCTCCCGGGAATCCGGGCTCGATAGATGCCAATGGCCCTCTATTCAAGGCAGCTGGCGAGACATTCAGCATCGAGGCCAAGGCCGTACTATACGATGTACTGGATGATGCAGATGGAGATGGACAGGCCGACCCTGGAGCCGAGCTTTGGGACAATCCCAGCGCACCGGCATTTGGCCAGGAGGGTGAGACGGTTACCGTTCAAGCCGATCTGCTTGCGCCACAGCCTGGAAATAATCCCGGTCTGGTTGGGGGCTCCAACCCATTGGGCACATTTGCGAGTGGCATGGCTTCGGCGAGTGATGTTTCGTTTCCCGAGGTAGGCATAATCAGTCTTTCGGGCAATATTACCGATGACACATACCTGAGTGCCGGCATTGCGCGCACCTTGAAGATGGTTCATGCCTCGGGGCCGGTCGGCCGCTTCATCCCTTCAGGGTTTGATCTCGAATTAATCGATGAAGGAACTTTGAATGCGGCATGCACCGCGGGAGCAAATGATTTCACATACACTGGCCAGGATTTCGGCTGGTTGGTGACACCACGTTTGCAGGTGACTCCCCGGGCCGCAGGAGGGGAAGTTACCAGGAACTATCTGATGGGTGGCTTCATGAAGCTGGCAGCGGACGGCTTTGTGAGGAGCTGGCCAGTAGGGGATGAGGCGGCCACTCTGTCTGGCAGCGGTTTATCCGTGCCTGTACAGGTGAACTCGGCACTCGGGGTGATTGAACCTCGAGCTGACGGTGAACCGATTTTTTATCGTTATTCTGCGATAGATCAGCTTCGCTACATCAAAACCGTCGATACGGTTATTGCGCCGTTCAGCCCAAGCCTCAGCTTCGGAATCACGGGTGTTACCGATGCCGATGGGGTGTCCTGGGTGGCGCCGGCGTCGGCAACAGCCGCGGCTCCGTCGATGTTCATTCCGGCGTCTTCGGGTGAGATCCGCTACGGTCAGCTGCAAATGGAAAACGTCTACGGCCCTGAGACTGTCGATGAGCTCTTCATGCCGTTTTCCGCCCAGTTCTGGAATGGCTCGGCCTTCGTAACCAATACCGATGACAGCTGCACGCCGTGGAGTACAACGGATATCTCCGACCCGGAGGTCTATCACTCCCTTGTGGCTGGCTCTGGAGTGTTGGCCGGAGGCATTGGCGGGCCACTGGAGCTTCAGCCTGACGGTAATCGCGGCACCGATACCCTGAGCTGGAATTTGCCCGTCTGGCTTGAGGGAGACTGGAACCAGGATGGAGTCCTGGAAGACCCGTCAGCGACGGCCACGTTTGGGGTGTTCCGGGGCAATGACCGGATCGTTTATTGGCTGGAGAAGTGAAGGTGGGGTCAGATGAAGGCTTTCATCTGACCCCGGAGTTGGCGCCGGGCTGCCGCGCATGGATCCGGTTTTCAGCGTCTCGCAGGGTCAATCTTCCTCGCCCTCCGGATGATCCAGCCCCAGTTCGTTAATCTTCCTGGTCAGCGTATTCCTTCCCCAGCCCAGCAGAATCGAGGCATCCCTGCGCCGGCCGCCGGTGTGTTTCAGGGCGGTTTCGATCATGATTTTCTCGAACTCGGGGATGGCAGTGTCGAGGATGCCTTTTTTTCCCCGTTTGAGCTCCTGTTCGGCCCAATTGCGCAGGCCTTCCTGCCAGGTCTGGCCGGTGGCGGTGGTTTCGGTCTCGGCCTGGTGCAGCAGTTCCGGTGGCAGGTCATCGATGTGGATTTCCCGGCCGCTGGCCATGACGGTGAGCCAGCGGCAGGTGTTTTCCAGCTGGCGGACGTTGCCGGGCCAGGGCAGGGTGGTGAGGTATTCCTCGGCATCCGGGCGCAGGATCTTGGGCTCGACGGCCAGCTCCTTGGCGGCGCGTTTGAGGAAGTGCTGCATCAGCCGGGGAATGTCTTCCCGCCGCTCTGCCAGCTTCGGCAGGTGCACCCGGATCACGTTCAGCCGGTGGAACAGGTCTTCCCGGAAGCTGCCGGCCTGGACCAGTTTTTCAAGGTCCTGGTGCGTGGCGGCGATGATGCGTACGTCCACCTTGATCGGGGTAGTGCCGCCAACCCGGTAGAACTCGCCGTCCGCCAGTACCCGCAACAGCCGGGTCTGGGTGTCCGCCGGCATGTCCCCGATCTCGTCCAGGAACAGGGTGCCACCGTTGGCCTGTTCGAAACGCCCCTGGCGGGCTGCGCCGGCCCCGGTGAAGGCGCCTTTCTCGTGACCGAAAAGCTCGGATTCAATCAGGTCTTTGGGGATCGCGGCCATGTTCAGAGCGATGAACGGGTGCTTGGCCCTGGGGCTGTGATTGTGCAGGGCCTGGGCCACCAGTTCCTTGCCGGTGCCGCTCTCGCCGTTGATCAGTACCGTGATGTTGGAATGGGACAGCCGGCCAATGGCGCGGAATACCTCCTGCATGGCAGGGGCCTCGCCAATGATCTCGGTATTGCGCTGGACGCTTTCGGTCTGAGGCTCGGACTTGGCACGCTGTTCGTGGCTGTGGGCTACCGCGCGCTTGACCAGTGCCACGGCGTCGTCCACATCGAAAGGTTTGGGCAGGTATTCGAAGGCGCCGGTCTGGTAACTCGTGACTGCGCTTTCGAGGTCCGAGTGGGCGGTCATGATGATGACCGGCACATCCCGGTGTGCCTCGACGATCTGGGAGAGCAGGGTAATACCGTCCACACCGGGCATCCGGATGTCACTGATGATGGCATCGGGGTGCTCGTGTTCCAGGCGCGTCATGATGCTCTCGCCGCTGTCAAAGACCCGGGGCTGCATGCCGGCCTGGTTCAGGGCGCGCTCCAGCACCCAGCGAATACTGCGGTCGTCGTCTATGATCCAGACGTTCGCCGGTTGGCTCATGGGTTTTCCTCCAGGGGCAGGAAGATGATGAAGTCGGTTTTCCCGGGCTCGCTCTCACATTCCAC
>JABURI010000138.1 GCA_014762755.1 Marinobacter sp. | reverse complement strand
AGCGGTCGTGGATGTAGAAATAGGTGCGGGCGATGAGGCCTTTCACCGCATCCCGGGGTTCCAACGTGCGCTCTCCGAAGGACACGCGCACATCGCATTGGCCGTGCTGGCCAGCGGTGCCAGGAAGGACGCCAAACGAGTAGTTGCTTCGATCACTATTCACCTCGCCGATTGACGGTACCAGATTGTGCATGTTCGCCTCCATGCGCTCAAAGAAGGGATCGTTGGAGGCGCAGTGCCGGCGCCCCCCTTCCTGCCAGCATTGACGTTGATGGCCCATCACCCAGGCGGGCACCACGTGTTCCCACTCGATACGCTGCGCCCGGTTGGGCTGCCTGCGCACCTTGTACCCGCAGGATGCCAGGTCGACTCGCCCGCCGGAGGCGCCGGTCCACTGCCACTGACAGCCGCAGTACAGAGACCCTTGATCGGATAGGTTCTGGTCATGGTAGACCTGTTGGCGAAGCTCGAGCTTCGCCTCCCGGAAGGAGCCGGGCTCTGCCAGCAATGAATGGGAAAGAAGGACGGAAAGCAGGACAACCAGAAATCGGACAGCGAGCACGAAGGCACCTCGATCTTGCACGTGGGTAACGGGCAAGATTTTGCTCGATATCTTTGTTAAGGGCTGTAACTGATTGTAATAACTGTACTTTGTGAGGGCGTGTCGGCTAATTCACGGAGCTGATTTCTGCGGCGGTCAGGGGGCGGTATCCGCCGAAAGAGAGGGTCGGATCCAGCAGCAGGTCCCCCATTCGCTCACGGTGCAGTGAGATAACCCGGTTACCCACCGCATGGAACATGCGCTTCACCTGATGGTAGCGCCCCTCGTAAATGGTCAGCCTTGCCTCGTTTGACCCCAACTGTTCCAGCCGGGCGGGCGACGTTCTGAGTTGTTCGTAGTTAAACCAGATACCTTCGGCAAAGCGGTCGGCGGTATCCGGGCAGATCGGGTATGCGGTGGTGACGCGATAGACCTTGGGGATTTTGACCCTGGGCTCGGTCAGTCGCCGCGTCCACAAGCCGTCGCTACTCAGGATCAGTAGTCCGGTGCTGGCACGATCCAAGCGACCACCGATGTGCAGGTGATGACGCAGGGCTGGCTCGATCAGATCCAGTACGGTGGGATGCACCGGATCTTCGGTGGCACTCAGGTAACCGGCAGGCTTGTTCAGCATCAGGTAATAGGCCGGTTCCGCTCGCTGAATGACCTCCAGATCAATGCAGACCTCCCTGAATCTGCTGATATCGAGGCCTCCGTCCTGGCAGATTTCGCCGTCAATGCGGACGCGACCGGCAGCCAGCAGAAGATTGGCCTGGCGGCGGCTGATACCGTTCTGGTTGCTGAGGATACGTGAGAGTTTCATAGGCCAATCATACTAACGATCCGTTAATCTGTGGTCAGTGTTCTGGTGAAGACTGGCTCGGTATAGTAACGCTACGTCACATTCCCCGGAGAAAATGGCAGCCATGCCCCAACGAACCGCCAAGCCCGTTTCAGCTCCTGCCTTCGTCAAGCACGTCTGCAATGGCACGCCGGAGGCCTGATTCCTTGGTTCGGAAAGCCTTTCGCCTGCTGGCCTGGAGTCTGCTGGGGCTGCTGCTCACGGTTTTACTGTTGGTACTCCTGTTCCGCTTTGTGAATCCACCAACCTCGGCATTCATGGTTGCCCGCTGGCTCGATCATCCTGATCAGGACATCCGCCAGGAGTGGGTGCCTTACGAGCAGATCTCTCCCTGGATGCCGCTGGCAGTGGTCGCCAGTGAGGATCAGAGGTTCCCAGAGCACTGGGGGGTGGATTTCAGTGCCATTCAGAGTGCTGTGGAGGAGTACATCGAGGGCGAGGGGCTCCGAGGTGCCAGCACCATTACGCAGCAGACCGCAAAGAACCTGTTCCTGTGGAATGGCCGGAGTTTTGTCCGGAAGTCCCTGGAAGCCGGGCTTGCTATCACCCTGGAGGTGATGTGGCCGAAAGAGCGCATCCTGGAGGTCTACCTCAACATCGCCGAGTTCGGCCCGGGCGTTTACGGTGTCGAGGCCGCGAGCCGGGCCTTTTTCGGGGTTCCGACGAGCCAGTTATCAAGAACCGATGCGGCTTTGCTGGCGGCTGTGTTGCCCAACCCCAAGGTATTCCGGGTGGAGCAGCCATCGGCTTATGTCTGGGAGAGGGTCGATTGGATCAGCCGTCAAATGGGCCAGTTGGGGCTGGGGTATCTCAGAGGCTTGTGAAGGCCGCCCGGAGGCGGCCTTCCAGCCGGTTCAGGGTGTGACCGGCCCGTTGCAGTAGAGCACGTCGCTGACGTCCTCGCAGCTCCATTGGAAAATCCACAGGCCCGTGTTGCGATCCGAGCCCAGGATATATTGTTCGCCATCGATCTCGGTGACATGAACGCCCCAGAAGTTCGAGCCTTCTGACTCACCATACTCCTCGCCGGCGATAAAGCGGCCCACCTCGTGCATGTTCCAGGACACGACGCCTTCACCTTTCGTGTTTCCATGCAGATGGCCCGGACGCCATTCGACTGCGCGCATACCGAGGGAATACCAGCTGATGAATGTGCGGTCCGGGTCGCTGGGGTCCACTTCCAGGTTGTGCATGGTCAGGTCTCCGGCCCCACTGGCCAATGCCGGATCCGTAACCTCTGCCGGTGCGTAGTAGCCGATTTCCCCGAGATAGCCTACTTCCACCGATTCGGCATCTTCACCCATGCCTCTGGGTACGGTCATGGTGGATCTGACATTGTTCAGCGCGTGGAAGTAGCCCCAGCCGTCGAAGGCTGCGCCCAGGGTGGCAATCAGTCCCAGACTGGACGGGTCGGGCAGAGCGGGGTTCATGCCGCCGGGGCATGCGGCCGGGTCATAGCCGTCAATGCCGAGGATGGCATAGCCGGTGGAACGGGGCACGAACAGCATCGGAATATCACCTTCAACCAGCATGGAGACGGTTGCCTCGCAATTGCCCTCTGCTGCCGAATTGAAGACCACTCCAGCCTGGTAACCTGCGGCCTGAACCGTCTGCGCCTTGGTGGTAAACGCACAATCCCCCCGTTCAATGACGGCAATTGTGGCACCCACATCCGCGGCACTGGGCAATGACCCGCCACAGGCGCGCCCGACGTAGGCGGTCTGGCCACTCACTTCGTCAACCGCGCCACCGATCTGTGGAACATCGCTGCCCTGGTTGGCACGATAGTCTTCCCCCGCGACGGTGACCGCAGTAAAGAGGGAGTCGAAATCCTCGTCACCACCAAAAATCTTGTCGAAATTGGGGCCGGCAAAGACGGCTGCGTGGGCATTACCCTCTGGAGGTGACGTACCATAAACCGGATCGGTGTCCGGGTAAGTGGAATCGGCGAGGAAAACCGGGTTGGCCGGGTTGTTGATGTCGAGCGTAACGAACCCGGCATCCCAGTAAGAGAGGACGGCCTGCCAGTTCTCGCCCGGCCCCGGATCCATATCGTTCACCCAGACATCGTGCAGGAGCGGTGCCGCAAAACTGCCCATGAAAAGCTGACCGTCATCGGCGATTTCCGGATTGGTCGCCAGCCAGGTTTCGATCCCCGTCTCGCTGATCAGTGTGGGTGACTGGGGCTTGGAAATGTCGACGATCTTCAGGTCGTCGAGGGCGACGTCATCCACAACAAGCATGTAGGTATTGCCCTCAGATGTCGTCCAGGGAAAGACGTTATGGACCGGAAAGTCGAGGAAGTTCTGTTTGAGTGGGTGCGGGCGGCTCGGGTCGGTCACGTCCCAGAGCGAAACACCCACCTGGCCTTGTTGATGACCACCATTTCCCCCGCCGATGGCAAGCCCGTTGCCGAGAGTCGGCCCACAGGGCTCAAGCGAATGGATCAGTACGTCACGACCATCTATTTCGGTTACCTTGACGTCGTTGATCCTGGTCTGGGGCGGGGATTTGATCATACCCACAGTGACCGGGTTGGCCGGATCCCGGATGTCGGAGATGTAAACTCCGGCCCGGGTGCAGTCCGGTTCCTGGAAGGTACCGATGTAGGCATATCCGTCCCGGGCCCAGACGTCGGTATAGAGTCCGTCCGAAATCCCGCCCAGCGTGTCCCGGCCGATCACGTTGAAGCCGTAGTTCTGGTTGGCAGGTACGTGGCCGTCCGGTAGCGGGGTATCGTGGGCGGGATGCAGGTTGGCGTTCCCATCCGATACCAGTTGGTCATCCGCCAGGGCGGCGGTCATCAGGGTCGATGAAAGGGCAATGGCGGTCAAAGGCCGCCATATCGAAATCATAGCCATGGTTTGTCCTTTTTCTTTTGGCACGGAGCCATCCCGTGGCTCAGAGTGGGGCGGATGGCCCCTGTGTTGTGGGATGGCAATCCCGTGATTGAGTGAGTGCAGGCAGAACGTCGCGATCTTATGCCTCCATCAACCATAGCAACGACTTACTGCAGGCATTATTCGATTTGGGCGCAAATATTGGCCAATTAGTTTTTTTTACGATAAAAATGGAGGGCCGTGAGCGACATGTATTGCGAGAGGGCTCAAGGTCAGCCCTCCATTAGGGAGAGTTTCTTCATCAACTTGCGCCAGCCGATGGGTAATCGTTCTTCCAGTTCCTTCAGGTGCGGCACATCCAGGGGCCAAGGGTAGAAGGGCTCCTTGCAGCCGTAAATGACGGTGTTGTTGGTCTTGCTGTGGAAATAGAGCAGGCAGGGAAACTGGCGCACCAGCTCGCGGAACAGGCTGCCGCTCTCGTCCGGCACCTTGTGGTAGTTCAGGATGAGCCAGCCACCGTCTGTGAGGGCGTTGCAGCAGTCCTTGATGAATCGGCGCTGGGCCTGGGCAGGGCTCATGCGGTCGGCGCTGTACAGATCGGTGAAAATCATGTCGGTGCTGGCCGGGGGGAGCTCCGCAACCGCTTTGCGGGCATCAGCGATGGTAACTTCCAGTCGATCGGATTCCGGCAGTGCGAACCACTCCCTCGCCACGTCCAGGACTTTGGGGCGCAGCTCAATGACATGAACCCGGCACTCGGGAAATAATCGATACAGGCCATGGGCCAGGGCCCCGCCACCGAGGCCGAGCACGGTCACATGGGCCGGCTTGGCGAACGCGGCGGGCAACAGCATGGCGCGGCTGTATTCGTGCACCGGCAGGTATGGCGCAGCCCGGGCGATCTTGCTCTGCTCGAAGATGGAGTCGAAGCTCAGTACCCGATGCTTGCGGTCGTCAATGACCAGGATGTTGCCCAGGGCATCCCGGGTCACGTGGACGATTTCACCCCGGATTTCAGGTTTCTGCATAATGAAAATATGTGCCAATCGGCTATGGTGTCAGTAAGGAGCTCGCTCCCCGGCCCATGGAGAGTATCCGATTGGGAAAGATCATGCAGGTCTGATGTTATGGCAATGTTATCTGAAGGCGCCCGGCACTATGTGCTGATCCTGCTTCCGCGGTTGCTCAAGGATGTTGAGCGGATCGGTTTGCCTGAGATCATCAGGACATCCGGCTTCACGGAACAGGAAGTCACCACACTGTATTTCCGGTTTGTCTCCATTGCCAGGGTTTTGCCCGGGGATCCGGAAGGGATTACGCCGGATATCTGGGAGCATCTGGTGTACTGCGTTCAGGTCATGACCGGCATGGTTAACGCGGCCTCCCTTGATGACCTGATCAAGGCCCGTGAGCGCGCCGTGCGCAAGTATCTGCCCCATGCCCGGAAGACGCTGGAAGAAGAGTTTGAAGAGTCGCGCCATGAGGGCACGGTGGATTTCCGGCTGGCAGGTCTACTGCGCCAGGATGAGTCTCCTGAGCATTCCCGGGAACTGTGTATGGAAGCCATCCGGCGGGAGCGGGAAGAGCGTTTCGAGTCCGTTCGCAACCTGGATACCAGCGCATTGGATGCCCACCAGACATTCATCGTCGAGTCCGCGAAAACCTTTGTGATTCGCGAGATGGCAGATGCACCAGACGATTTCGATGTTCTGGATCTGGTTATCCGTCTTCTGGATTTGCTCAGGCTGGTGCTGATTCTTGAGGCGCGGTCAGAACCCGGAGAGAGTCCCGTGTCGGCCGATGTGTCCGTCGAGAGAATCGTGCTGGGGCTGGGCAATGTGCTGTACAAGCATGAGCTTGGTCTTGAGGCAGCTGGCTGAGGTCGCCCCCATCCCCTTCAGATGCCCGTGTCTTTGACGTTCTCCATGACCACAAAGGTACTGGTCTGCAGTACGTGGGGCAGATTGGAAATCTGCTCCCCGAGTACCTGCCGGTACTCGGCCATGTTGCTGGTGCGGATCTTCAGGAGGTAATCGAAGTTCGCCGCCATCATGTGGCATTGCTCCACCGCGGAGATCTGTTGGACGGCTTCATTGAAAGCCGCAAGGGCGTTGCTGCTGGTGTCCGAGAGGGTGACCTGGGCAAAGGCGACATGGCTGAGTCCCAGTTTGGTCTGGTTCACCAGGGCCGTGTAGCCGGTGATGTACCCTTGTTCTTCCAGCCGACGCATACGCACCTGGCAGGGTGTCTTGGAGAGCCCGACCCGTGTGGCGAGCTCTGTGATGGTAATCCGGGAGTTCTTCTGCAATTCCCGAATAATTGAATGATCAATTCTATCCAGTTCGACCATCTTTTGCTCTCCTGGCGAGCTTAACGTCTATAGCGAGAATCGAATATAAGCGAAATGCCTGCATTTTGAAACTATATGGTCAAAGCGACTTCCGGCTATTCAGTATACTGGGTTGGCATGAATCAGTACCGCCCAGTGGAACACCGCCCGGAGAAGATTGATGACCGATTCCCGCTCAGTACAACAACAAAGCCTGCTGGAACAGCTTGCCAATGCCCTTGATAACCAGAATGTTGAAGCCGATGACTCCCTCGACCTTCGCCAGATAGCGGCAAAGATGATGGAGGAGTCCCGTTCCTGGGACGATGACCTCCACCACCAGCTTGTTGGGGCCTTCGGAGACAGCCTCGGCGGGCGTTATGCCCAGCTGTTCAGTGGCAGTTTCCCCTCGGCGTATCGGGCCCGCTTTTCTGTCACCGAGGCCCTTCACGATATCCGCCAGATCCAGTCCATTGCCATCAATTCCGATGTGCCGATGGGCTTTTACCACTCGGGAGACAGTGCCGAGGGCGAGCTCAACTTCAAGCTCTACAGCCAGGGAACTCCGGTGGTCCTGTCGGATGTGATTCCCATCCTGGAGAATCTCGGGATGCGGGTATTGGGCGAACATCCCTACCGGATCCAACGCCGGGATGGTGAAGCCTTTGGTGTCAGTGACTTCACCGTGGCGTTCCATTCCCGCTGCCGGAATGCCGATTTCAAAAGGGTGAAGCCTCTCGTTCAGGACGCCTTCCGGGAAATCTGGAACGGATTTGCCGAGAACGATGAATTCAACCAGTTGACCATGGCGGCCGGCCTGGAATGGCGGGAGGTCACGTTGCTCAGGGCCTACGCCCGATACATCAAGCAGCTTCGCTTCGGATTCAGTCAGCCCTTCATCGCGGATACGCTGGCCCGCCACCTCGATATCACCGCCAGCCTGGTCGCCCTTTTCCGGGCCAGGTTTGAGCCGATGGATGGAAATCCCGGGGCGCCCACCGAACAGGTCGATGCGATCGAGCAGAGCATCCTCGATGCGCTGGATCGCGTGGATAGCCTTGACGATGACCGGATCCTGAGGCGATTCCATGCTCTGATCCAGGCCACGGTCAGAACCAATTATTATCAGCAAGAGGAAACCGGCCAGCCCAAAGGCTACCTGTCTTTCAAGATTGATCCGTCTTCCCTGCCGGATATTCCGAAACCCCGTCCCCGGTTCGAGATTTTTGTTTACTCGCCCCGGGTGGAAGGCGTTCACCTGCGCGCCGGGCCGGTTGCCCGAGGTGGCTTGCGTTGGTCCGACCGTATTGAGGATTACCGGACCGAGATTCTGGGGCTCGTGAAGGCGCAGCAGGTGAAGAACTCCGTGATTGTTCCGGTGGGCGCCAAGGGCGGTTTCGTGGTCAAGCAACCTCCGGAAGATGGCGCGACGGAGTCGCTCAGGGCGGAGGGGATCGCCTGCTATCAGACCTTTATCCGCGGGTTGCTGGATATCACCGACAACCTTGAGGACGGCGTGGTCGTGCCGCCCGCCAATGTGGTTCGTCATGACGGCGATGACCCCTACCTGGTGGTGGCCGCCGACAAGGGCACGGCGACGTTTTCCGATATCGCCAACCGGCTTGCTGCGGAGTACCGGTTCTGGCTCGGTGACGCCTTTGCCTCCGGTGGAAGCGAAGGTTACGACCACAAGAAAATGGGCATTACGGCACGCGGTGCCTGGGAATCGGTGAAGCGTCACTTTCTCGAAACGGGGCTGGATACCCAATCAGAGGACTTCACCGTGGTAGGTATCGGCGATATGGCTGGTGATGTCTTCGGCAACGGCATGCTGTTGTCAGAGCACATTCGGTTGGTGGGCGCTTTCAATCACCAGCACATCTTTGTGGACCCGTCGCCGGATGCGGCAGCCTCATTTGTAGAGCGCAAGCGTTTGTTTGAATTGCCCGGCTCTACGTGGGCCGACTATGACCAGAGCCTTATCAGCGAGGGCGGCGGAGTGTTTGCGCGCTCCGCCAAATCGGTGCCGTTGTCACCGGAAATGCGCTCGCTTCTGGGTATCGAGGCCCGGCGCCTGTCACCCAATGAGCTGATCCGCGCCCTGCTGCGGGCTCCGGTGGACATGATCTGGAACGGCGGCATTGGTACCTATGTGAAAGCGCCGTCCGAAGCCCATGACGACGTCGGCGACCGGGCCAACGACGGTCTCCGGGTCGACAGTACCGAGCTTCGTTGCCGCGTATTGGGTGAGGGCGGCAACCTCGGCGTCACCCAGCGGGGGCGGATCGCCTTTGCCCTCGCCGGCGGCTCCGCCAACACCGACTTTATCGATAACGCCGGCGGTGTGGACTGCTCGGACCATGAAGTGAACATCAAGATCCTGCTGAACGAGCGTGTCGCCCGGGGCGAGATGACCGTGGCTGAGCGTAACCAGCTACTGCGGGCAATGACACCGGATGTGGCGGAATTGGTGCTGCGCAACAATTATCGCCAGGCCATGGCGCTCAGCCTGGCCTGCACCGGAAAGGTCGGCTCCGGGGAAGGGTATGAGCGGCTGATGCGTCGGCTTGAATCGGACGGGCGGCTGGACCGTGCCCTCGAATTCCTGCCGGATGACGATGAGCTGCGCGAACGCGCCGGAGGGCTGACCCGGCCCGAGCTTTCAGTGTTGCTGTCCTACACCAAAATTGAGCTGAAGCAGGCGTTGATGGCCGCCCCGATTGTCCGGGACCCCCGATTCTCCCCGGCGCTTTTCTCGGCGTTTCCGGTATCCATGCGCGAGGCTTTCCCCGAGGCTATCGAGGCGCACCCGCTGCGCGCCGAAATCGTGGCAACCCAGATTGCCAATGACATGATCAATCGCATGGGCATCACCTGGGTTGAGCGGATCCGCAATACCACCGGCGCGGACGCCGGCCGCATCGCTGCTGCCTACCTGATCTCAGTCGCAATCCATGACGTAGACCGGCAATGGGAGGCCATTGAAAAACTGGATGGCCGGATTCATGCCGGGGTTCAGGCGGATCTGTTCAGTGATGTCATTCGGCTGGTCACCCGGAGCACGACCTGGCTGCTGCATAACCGGCGCCATGATCTGGACCCGGCCGATTGCGAGGCGCGATACCAGGGGGCTCTGGCCAACGTTCTTTCCTCAATCGGGCGATTGTCCTCGGTGATACCTGAAAGTCGTTGGTATGGGCACTATGCTGAGTACAGGAAGACGGAAGTGCCGGAAGCGCTGGCGGCATACTGTGCGTCTGCGGAGAGCCGTTATTGGCTGATGGACATGATCGAGATTTCCAGCCAGCTCGGCCAGGATCTGGAGTCCGTGGCCTGGGTGTATTTCCGGTTGGGAGAGAGCCTGAACCTGACCTGGCTGGATCGGCAGATGCGGGCCTACCGGGCTAATGGACATTGGCAGGTGCTGGCAGCGGTCCACTACCGGGATGAGCTGGACCAGCAGTTGCGGGATCTGACAGCGTCGGTTCTGGCACAGGGGGAGCAGAGGAACGATGCTGCGGACTCACCGGCGGCAAAGCTCGAATTATGGCAAAGCGCCAGAGGCCCCTTGCTGGGACGCTGGGAAAAGGTCCTGGGAGACATGCAGGCCGCCAGCGATGTCGACTGCGCAGTGTTCTCGGTGGCCCACAGCGTGCTCAGGGAGCTGTCCCGCGACCCTGCTTGAGCCGTCATGAAAGGAAATATGGCTGATAAATTAATTTATTGTGGTTAATTGGTAATTCTCAGGCAATCAAAAAAGTCGCAACGAAATGCTAGCCCTATTTTTATGGGCAAATCGTCTTTTCCATTCTCGGTAGAATGCGAGACAGACAAGACAAACAGCAAAGAGGGTACAACTATGGGACAGCAGTCAGTGAATCCAGACCTCAACGAGCATCGCCAGGCGATCCGGCAGAACTACCTGGCGGACGAGCATGCGGTGATTCACAAGCTGATTGCTGACGCTCAGTTGTCCCAGGCCGAGCGCGAGGCGATCTCCGCCCGTGCCGCAGACCTGGTGCGTAGCGTCCGCAAGAATGCCCGCCCGACCATCATGGAGAAGTTCCTGGCGGAATACGGACTCACCACCAAGGAAGGCGTTGCCCTGATGTGTCTGGCCGAAGCCCTGCTGCGGGTGCCGGATAACCTCACCATTCACGACCTGATCGAGGATAAGATCACCTCCGGCAACTGGGGTGCCCACGTGGGCAAGGCCCAGTCCGGAATGATCAACTCCGCGACCGTGGCTCTTCTGATGACCAGTAACCTGCTCAAGGACTCGGAACGCCAGAGTGTGGGCGAGACCCTGCGCAAGCTGGTCAAGCGCATGGGCGAGCCGGTGGTCCGCACCGTGGCCGGACAGGCCATGAAGGAAATGGGACGCCAGTTCGTTCTGGGCCGTGACATCGAGGAAGCCCAGGACCGCGGCAAGTATTACGTCGAGCGTGGCTACACCTATTCCTATGACATGCTTGGCGAAGCCGCCCGTACCGATGCCGATGCACAGCGTTACTACCAGGCCTATTCCGACGCCATCGACAGCATCAGCAAGAACTGCAAGGGCGATGTCCGTACCAACCCGGGCATTTCCGTGAAGCTGTCCGCGTTGCTGGCCCGCTATGAGTATGGCCACAAGGAGCGCGTGATGAGCGAACTCATGCCCCGCGCCCTGAAGCTGGCCAGGAAGGCAGCCAAGTCCAACATGGGCTTCAACATCGACGCCGAGGAGCAGGATCGTCTTGATCTGTCCCTGGACGTGATTGAAGCCATTCTTTCCGATCCCGAACTGAAAGACTGGGACGGTTTCGGCGTGGTGGTTCAGGCATTTGGCAAGCGCTCCGCCCAGACCCTGGATTGGCTGTACGCGCTGTCCGAGAAGCTTGACCGTCGCATCATGGTGCGTCTGGTGAAAGGGGCCTACTGGGATGCCGAGATCAAGCGGGCCCAGGTAATGGGCCTGAGCGATTTTCCGGTGTTCACCCGCAAGGCATGCAGTGACGTGTCCTACCTGGCCTGTGCCAAGCAGTTGCTGGGCATGACCGATCGCATCTATCCGCAGTTTGCGACTCACAACGCGCACTCCGTGTCTGCGGTACTGGAGCTGGCTAAGGATATCGATCGCTCGAAATTCGAATTCCAGCGCCTGCACGGGATGGGCGAGTCCCTGCACGATCAGGTACTGCAGGACAGCGGTGTTCCGTGCCGGATCTATGCGCCGGTGGGTGCTCACAAGGACCTGCTGGCCTACCTGGTCCGCCGTTTGCTGGAAAACGGGGCCAACAGTTCGTTCGTGAACCAGATTGTTGATACCAGCATCACGCCGGAAGAAATCGCCAAGGATCCCATTGACGCGGTTGTGGCGTTGGGCGAGAACATCTCCAGCAAGGCCATCGTGCCGCCGGCGAAGATCTTCGGTGACCAGCGTCGTAACTCCAAGGGCTGGGATATCACGGATCCGGTGACCGTGGCCGAGATCGAGGAAGGTCGTGGCAAGTTCCGGGAGCACCAGTGGACCGGTGGTCCCGTGCTTGCGGTGGAGTCTTCCAGTGATGAAGTGCATGAGGTCCGTAACCCGGCCAACCCGGATGATCTGGTGGGGCATATCACGTTCACCTCCGAAGCCGATATCGGCGCCGCACTGGACGCTGCTCAGGATGGTTTCAAGAGCTGGTCTGCCCGGTCGGCCGAGGAACGGGCAGCCTGCGTGCGCAAGGTGGGTGACCTGTACGAGGAGCACGCCTACGAGCTGTTCGCCCTGACCACCCGCGAAGCCGGCAAGTCCCTGCTGGACGCGGTGGCGGAAATCCGCGAGGCGGTCGACTTCGCCATGTTCTACGCCAACGAAGGCGTCCGTTACGAAAACGATGGTGAGGCCCGCGGCGTCATGTGCTGTATCTCGCCGTGGAACTTCCCATTGGCGATCTTTACCGGCCAGATCCTGGCCAACCTGGCGGCCGGAAATGCGGTCGTCGCCAAGCCGGCCGAGAGCACCTCGCTGCTGGCGGTCCGTGCGGTCGAGTTGATGCACGAAGCGGGTATCCCGCGGGAGGCCATCCAGCTGCTGCCGGGCACCGGTGCCACCGTGGGCTCTGCACTGACCTCTGACGCCCGCGTGACCGGGGTCTGCTTCACCGGCTCCACGGCCACTGCCCAGCGCATCAACAAGGCGATGACCGAAAACATGGCCCCGGATGCGCCACTGGTCGCTGAGACTGGCGGTTTGAACGCCATGATCGTGGATTCCACCGCACTGCCGGAACAGGTGGTTCGGGACGTCCTGGCGTCGTCCTTCCAGAGTGCCGGTCAGCGCTGCTCCGCACTGCGGATGCTCTACGTCCAGAAGGACATTGCCGATAACCTGCTGGAGATGCTGTACGGCGCCATGGAAGAGCTGGGTATCGGCGACCCGTGGCAGCTGTCGACGGACGTGGGTCCGGTGATCGACGAGCCATCGCAGAAGAAGATCGTTGATCACTGCAACAAGTTCGAGCAAAACGGCAAGCTGCTGAAGAAAATGGAGGTGCCGAACAAGGGCCGCTTCGTTTCTCCGGCGGTACTCAAGGTCAGCGGCATCGAGGAGCTGGAGGAAGAGATCTTCGGCCCGGTCCTGCACGTGGCGACCTTCGAAGCCAAGGACATCGACAAGGTCGTGGACGCCGTCAATGCCAAGGGTTATGGCCTGACCTTCGGCATTCACAGCCGGGTCGACCGTCGGATCGAGCACATCGCCAGCCGGATTCATGTGGGCAACACCTACGTCAACCGGAACCAGATCGGCGCCATTGTCGGGTCCCAGCCATTTGGTGGTGAGGGCCTCTCCGGTACCGGTCCGAAGGCGGGTGGTCCGCTGTATGTCCGTCGTTTCCTCAAGGGTGAGACGGTCGAGAAGCCGTCCAGCTCCAGCGACAAGGTGATCGGAGCGGACAAGGTACAGAAACTGATCAACCAGGTGGCCTCTATCAAGGCGCCCGAGCCGGAGCAGCGACAGGAGACCCTGAAGCCGTTCTTCGGTGAGGTTCCCGCACCCATGGACAAGGGCTACCTGGAAATGCCCGGGCCCACCGGTGAGCAGAACCACCTGTCCTTCCATGCCCGGGGCGTGGTCCTGTGTCTGGGACCGGATGCCGACTCAGCCATGGAGCAGGCCGCAACCGCGCTGTCCCAGGGCAACCAGGTGGTTGTCATTGCGCCAGAGGCCGAGAAAAAGGTGGCGGATGCCGCCAAGGCCGGCCTGCCGATTGTCGCGGTCAACGGTGTCCTCGATCCGGATGCCCTGACCGAACTGTCCGGTTTTGAGGCGGTGGTGAGCGTGGCCGAGAAGCCGTTGCTGAAGCAGTACCGCCAGGCGCTGGCCAAGCGTGATGGCGCATTGCTGCCGGTCATTACCGAGCACAAGCTGGATCAGCGTTACGTAATCGAGCGGCACCTTTGCGTGGACACTACGGCCGCAGGTGGTAACGCCAGCCTGATTGCTTCCGCCGAGTAACAGCGGTCAGTACAAAAAACGCCGCCCGGGTTAATGCCCGCGCGGCGTTTTTTGTTTATGAGAGATCAGTTGGCCGCATAACGCTCATGCAGAATGCCCACCCTCTCCACATAGGCCTTGGTTTCGGCATAGGGAGGAACTCCCTTGTAACGGGTGACCGCACCTGGGCCGGCATTGTAGGCGGCAGTTGCCAGTCGAGTGTCGCCATTGAACCGTGCCAGCATGCGGGCGAGATAATTCACCCCGCCTCGAATGTTTTCGGCCGCTACCATGGCGTTGCCGACCCCGAGCTCCTGCGCGGTACCCGGCATCAGTTGCATCAGCCCCTGGGCGCCCTTGGGCGACAATGCCTTCGGGTTGAAGGCGGATTCGGCGTGAATGACGGCACGGACCAGCGCCGGGTCCACGTCAAACTCGCTGGCAGCCGTCTGGATTTCCCGCTGGTAGGGCTTCAGGAACAGCGGGGTCTTGCGCCAGTCAACCTTCGAATTCGGGTCGCAGGCGTAACAGTGGAAACGGATGACATCGAACGTGGCATTCGCCGGCTGGATGCTGCTGTAGGAAACAACCCCGTTTTCGTCGGTGTAGCGGTAGACCGTTTCGTTGCCGGTGGACGCGATCGGGGCGCCCTGGCTCTTGGTATTGGTGTACTCGACAGTGCCATCCGGATGGACGATGCGCTTGATACCGTCGGCCAGGGCCGGCAGGGCAACCGAGAGCATCAGGATGGTAAGCATGCAAGACGGGAATCGTGTTCGTTTCGCCATGGTCCAGAGTAAGCCGCTGACTGCCAGTTATAATCGAGTAGCCTATTATTTCAGCCTGGCGCCTTGTGGCAAAGGGCCGGGGTCTCATTAACTGTAATCAGACTGATGCAATTTGTTGCGGTTATGAATCGGCCGGCTCGGGTTCGGCCGGTAACCGTGTGCCCGACCAGTTCTCCATCAGCCGGCAAGTTACCAGGTCACCGGTGACGTTGATGGCGGTGCGGCACATGTCCAGAATCCGGTCCACGCCCATGATCAGCGCGATACCGCTCGGCGGTATGCCCACGTTCTGAAACACCATGGCAAGGATGACAATGCCAACGCCGGGGGTGGCCGGAGAGCCGATGGACGCACCGACGGCCATGGCAACCACCAGCGCCATGCTGCCCATGCCAAGATCAACGCCGTAGACCTGGGCGAGAAAAAGGGCGCTGACCCACCAGAACCTTGAGCCACAGCCGACCCTTCACCAGTCCCGACAGGTAGACGCTCAGGTGCCGGAGCGGTCGCAGGTAATCGTTCGCGGAGGCTTCGTGGTTATTTGTCATGCTGGCTTCGTCCCTGTGCTTGCCAAGTGCTGACCTGAGCCTAGACTGAAGACAGATCAGTCATGAAAAGAGGAAGTGCCATGCCATTCTCGCCGAACCAC
This sequence comes from Marinobacter sp., assembly GCA_014762755.1. Classification (GTDB taxonomy): domain Bacteria; phylum Pseudomonadota; class Gammaproteobacteria; order Pseudomonadales; family Oleiphilaceae; genus Marinobacter. The sequence continues at coordinate 7,697 of JABURI010000138.1, read as the reverse complement.
CTTGCAGAGCTCAATCTGTTGCTGCAGTTTCCCTCCACCTCAATGCAGGAAGGCATCAAGGTACATGCCCATTCTGCCGCGCCGGAAACGGTTCGTGCAGCCGAGAGCCTGTTTTCCAAGGGGCTGATCAGCCAGAAAGATGGAGGCTATCTGACGCCGCTTGGCACCGAGGCGGTCGAGATGACCCAGAAGCTCCAGTCGATACTGACCAGCCGTTAGATCCCGGTACAACGATCATAGGTACCATCCGAGAGTGCCTGACTTTGAGGCCAGTGTTGATGTCGGGTTAGGGTAAATAACGGCGCGGATCATCTGATCCGCCTGGTATTTCAGCATTGGCAAGGAGTTGAGCGTTTGGTGTCTGTCTCCGAACCGAAACAACGAGCCAACTGGACCCGTTCACCGCTGTTGTGGATGGCCGGGAGTATTGCCGGTGTCGGCCTGATCGTGGGGTTACTGTATGCGTTCGGTGTACACCAGCAGATCGTCGATCTTTTGCGGTGGTTCGATGAGCAGGGCGCCTGGGCGGCGCTGTTCTTTATCGCGATCATGGTCGTTGCCATGGTCCTGCTGTTGCCGGGTGTGTTGCTGACTACAGGGGCCGGCTTCGTGTTCGGCGTCGTCGAGGGTACGGTCTACGTGGTGACAGGCACCACCATCGGTGCGGCGATGGCCTTTCTGATCGCCCGTCATTTCTTTGGCGAAACCGCCCACATCTACATCCGAAACCGGGCGAAACTGTCGGTGGTGACCGACGAGATGGCACCGCACGGCTGGAAGATCGTCCTGCTGACCCGATTGATCCCGTTTTTCCCGGGCAAGGTGTCCAATTATCTGTTCGGGCTAACCAGTTTTACGTTCTCCGGTTTCGTGGCAGGGACCTTTCTCGGGGTCATTCCATTTTCCCTGCATAACGTTTATCTGGGCTCACTGGCGGCCGACCTCTCCACCCTCGGGGTCAGGGAAAGTGCCCGCACGCCCCTGGAATGGACGATCTACGGGGCCGGCTTTGTCGGCACCGTACTTGCCGTGGTGTTCCTGAACCGACTGGCCAAACGTGCTCTGGCCCGGTACCGGATGGAAACCGAACCCATGGGACAGGAGGAGACGGAATGAGCTGGATGAACTGGTTGCCCTGGCGCTACATCATCAAGCGTGTGGCCCGCAAACACGGCTTCCTGGACCCGATCGCGCTGTTGGGCAAACTACACGGGTTTGCCCAGCCCTCGGAGGTGGGCGAGCCTATCGAATTGCTCCGGGCTGGTGTGGTGTTTCACGCCCGGGGGCTGATTAACAGTCGGGTCATCCAGCACAACCTGGATTGGGTCTGGCCATACTGGGTGGAGCGTCAGTTCGATCCCACCGACACTGCCTTTGTTCCCAGGGCCTTCTCCATCACCCACATCAATCTCACCAACCGGAACTGGACGGCTATCGGCCAACCGGACGTGGACGAGTTACCGATCGTCGATCCCCGGGGTCTGGTGACGCCGCTGTATGATGGCTGGTCCCTTGACGGCTGGTTGCTGGCGGAGGACGGGCGTTGCCTGCTGCCCTCACGGGCCAAACAGGCGCGGCAGTGGCAGGAACTGGGGGATACCCCGGTGGTGGTCACAGAAACGGCTCAGGATGGCCTCAAGCTGACCAGCCGTAGTCGAGTAGCCATCGAGAATGGGCGGCCGGTGTGCAAGTTGACGCTGAAGGCTGAATCGGACGTGACGGGCTCCCTGGTGTTGTCCCTGCGCCCTGCCAATCCGGAGGGCATCAGCTTTATCCAGCAGGTTCAGCTGGACGAAGACGGCAGTGGTTGGCTCGTGGACGGCACGCAAACGGTGAAGTTCGACCGGGCGCCGGCATCCCACCACGTATCCGATTACAAACAGGGGGACGTCCATATCCACCTCATGGACCGGCAGCAGGAGACCGAGGGCAAGTGTGACGTCGGGATGGTTACCGCAGCCGCCCTGTTCCCGGTAGCCGCCGGGGAGTCCTCGGAGCTGACGGTCAGCATTCCTCTTGAGGTGACCGGCCTGGCTCCGGCGGGGCCGGATGCCTGGCACCGGGTCCGGGAGGACACCGCGCGCCTGGAGTGCCCGGACGAGAACTACCAGTTCCTGTTCGACGCGGCGGTGAGTTCGCTGATCCTGCACTCTCCCAAGGATGTCTATCCGGGTCCCTACACCTACAAGCGGTTCTGGTTCCGGGACGCGGCCTTCATCATCCATGCCTTGCTGAACGTCGGGTTGACCGAAAGGGCCGAACGGGCACTTAACCAGTTTGCCGACCGGCAGATGCGGGATGGCTATTTCCGTTCCCAGGAGGGTGAATGGGATGCCAACGGAGAAGTGCTCTGGATTCTGGACCGGTTTTGCCAGTTGACCGGTCGGGATTTGCCGGAGCGCTGGGAAGCGCCGGTGATGAAAGGCGCGCGCTGGATCCGGAAGAAACGGCTCAATGGCAACCTCAATGCGCCCCATGCCGGACTGTTGCCGGCCGGATTCAGTGCTGAGCATCTGGGGCCGAATGACTATTACTACTGGGACGACTTCTGGGGAATTGCCGGGCTGAACGCCGCGGCCAATCTGCTGCGGGATCAGGACCGGGAGGCCAGTGAGAGTTTTGCGGCCGGCGCCCGGGAGTTCAATCAGGCGGTGGAGCGCAGTCTGGCCAGTTGCGAGCAGCGCCTGCAGCGGCCGGGCATGCCGGCATCGCCCTACCGCCGGCTGGACGCCGGTGCCATCGGGTCCCTGGCTGCCGGATATCCGACCCAGCTCATGAAACCGGATGATGAGCGCCTGCTGGACTGTGCCAATTTCCTGATCGACAAATGCTTTGTCCACGGCGCGTTCTATCAGGACATGATTCATTCCGGGTTGAATGCCTACCTTACGCTCCACGTAGCGCAGGTTCTCCTCAGGGCAGGCGATCGGCGCCACGTGGAGTTGATGGACGCGGTGGCTGACATGGCATCCCCGACCGGCCAGTGGCCGGAGGCCATCCATCCGGCCACCGGCGGCGGTTGCATGGGGGATGGCCATCATGTCTGGGCGGCCGCCGAGTGGGTGCTGATGGTCCGTAACTGCTTTGTCCGGGAGGAGGGCAATCGTCTGATTCTCGCTTCCGGAATCCCGGAGCGCTGGCTGGCCCAGGAAAAGGCGATCCGTTTCGGGCCTGCCCCCACGGGCTTTGGCGCGGTGACCGTGACTATCGAACCACGGCCCGGTGCCCGGCCGAAAGTAAGCTGGGATGCGGACTGGCATGGTGAGGCTCCGGAAGTGGAGGTTCGTCTTCCCGGATGAGGTGAGAGGCCATCTGTACCGGTTGGTCTGTCCAGTGCCTGTATCTGTTTTGTTTGTCTGCTAACTTCTAGAGTACTGGATAACGCAGATACTGGAGACCGGAACCTGACCATGCCCCCCATTTTCTACACGTTCTTTGTTCCAGCGCTGTTTGTCTGGCTGTGGAGTACCGGGTTCATCGGAGGCAAGTTCGGCCTGCCTTACGCCGAACCATTCACCATGCTGCTGATCCGGATGCTGCTGACCCTCATCCCCCTCGGCATTCTGGCGTTGATACTGAAAGCTCGATGGCCTGGCTGGCGCAGCGCCGGACACCTGGCGGTTACAGGGATTCTTGTGCATGGCTTTTACCTGGGCGGTGTGTTCTACGCCATCGATCAGGGCATGTCGGCCGGGGTGGTATCTCTTCTCGTCGGGCTCCAGCCGCTGGTTACCGCACTGGCGGCAGTGATTTTCCTGAAGGAATCGGTCAGCGGGCGCCAATGGGCGGGTCTGACGCTCGGCTTGCTCGGCGTCGCACTGGTGCTGACGGAAAAGCTGGGAGCCTCGTCGGCAGACGTGGGAATCCCGCCTCACACATTGATCTGGGCCATGCTGGCGCTGCTGGGTATTTCCCTGGGCACGGTCTACCAGAAACGCTACGGAACCAGCGTGGACCTGGTTTCCGGTACCATGATCCAGTTCGTGGCGGCGGGTACCCTGTTTGCGATCGGAGCGTTCACCCTGGAAACCCGCGAGGTGCAATGGACACTGGAGTTCAAACTGGCCCTGGGATGGCTGGTGTTCGGCCTGTCGGTCAGTGCCATCCTGATCCTGATGTGGCTGATCCGCCGAGGTGCCGCCTCTCAGGTGGCCAGTCTGTTTTATCTGGTGCCGCCGGTCACAGCACTGGAGGCCTACCTTCTGTTTGGTGAGCGCCTCGGGCCGCTGGCGATCGCCGGGGGGCTCGTGGCGATTACCGGAGTGGCACTGGTGACCGTGAAGGCCCCGGGGAAAGCCTGAGGAATTCTGCGTCATGACCTATTGGCTACTGGCAAATTCGAAGGCTGGTGACGGCCAGAGAGGCAGGGGCTTCTGGCTGGAGCATCTCGCCACTGCGGGTATAGCGGCGCCAGAGTGCCGGGACATCGATGATGACCAGTGGCCGGCGGAGGTTCGCGCCGGGGACGTGGTGATGATGGCCGGTGGCGACGGTTCAGCCAACTTTGGTGCCAGGGTCTGCCTTGAGAGACACGCGGTACTTGCGGTTCTACCCTCGGGAACCGCCAATGATTTTGCCCGGAATGTTGGCCTTCCTGAAGATCCGGACGAGCTTTGCAGACTGATCAGTTGCGGGGCCAGCCGGCGTCTGGATATTGCCAGTTTCGGGGATCGGGTTTTTCTCAATGTGGCTCATGTCGGCCTGGGAACGCTCCCTGCCCGGGAATCCGGAGGGATTGCTAAAAAGGTTCTGGGCCGTTTCACCTACGTGGCTGAACTGGTTCGCCGATTGAACGCCAGACGAGGCTTCCGGGCCGAGATCCGCTGTGGCAAAGGCTATGTGCGTGGGCGCTGGCTGTCCATCGCTGTCGCCAATGGTGCCTATTTCGGTGGCGGCCACGAAATACCGGGGGCGGCACCGGATGACGGCAACCTGGAGGTGGTCGCCGTCAGGCCGCGGCCCCTGGCCCAGTTGCTGCTGACGTTCGTGATGGTGCGTCTCAACCGTGAGGCCCCAACCCGAACCAGCACGCTTGTTCACCTCAAAGGGAAGCAATGCTCGGTTCACACCCGCAAGCCCAAGACAGTGACGGCGGATGGTGACATCGCCGGCAAGACGCCGTTGGATGTGTCCTGCCAATACCAATCCCTTCAGGTGATTGCCCCGTAGATACTTTTTGTCACTGACTTTTCAGCCCGAAAGCGCGATGATAAAGGCTCGAGTGGCATAAACTACCAGACTGACTGGCGGAAACCTCCAGTCGCACCCCCGTCGCACTATCCAACGAGAATCGCCGAGAAGGATCAAAGAATGCACTTCATGACTGCATCCAGCATGGGCTCTCTGTTCCGGGCCGCACGGTTTGCCCTGTTGACCCTGGTGTTGGCCGGCACAGCATCATCAGCGCTGGCGGCCGAGCGTCTGTACATCTTTACCGAGAATTATCCTCCCTATAATGCCTCCAAGTCCGGTCAGGGCTTCGCCCACAGCGAGGACGAGATTACCGGTATCTGCACTGACATGGTGAAAGCCATGCTGGCGCGGGTGGACTATGACTATGTCATGAAGATGCGGGTCTGGAGCTATGCCTACGACTGGGTCCAGGGCCGCGAGAATCATGGGCTGTTCTGCACCGCCCGCACCGACGAGCGGGAAGAACAGTTCCAGTGGGTTGGTCCCCTGGCGTCCATCAAGTGGACCCTGTTCGCCGCACCGGATTCCGACATCACCCTGTCCAGCCTGGAAGACGCCAAAGATCTGCGCATTGCCGGCTACAAGGGTGACGTGATGTCCGATTACCTGGTGAGTAAAGGGTTCAATGTGGTCATGAACCAGTCCGGGGATGTGAATGCCCGGCGCCTGGTGCTGGGCCAGGCGGATCTGTGGGTCACCGATGGTCTGGTGGGGCCGCTGGTGGCGAAAGAAACTCATGACATCGAGGGGCTGAAGCCGGTGTTGGTGTTCCGGGAAACGCCCATGTATCTGGCGGTGAGCAAGGAGACTTCGCCCGACGTTGTGGCCGACCTCCAGAAAGCGTTGGATGAGGCTCGCGGCGCAGGCGAAATCGATTCGATCGTCGCCAGTTACGAATGAGTCCAGTCAGAGGGGCCCGGTCTTGATGACCGGGTTCCTATTGATGCACGGCCAGTCGCGGTGTCACATAGCTGAATCGCCGGCGATACTGCTCCATCGTGCATCCCACGGTCCGCTTGAACAGTCTCCGGAAGGAGCTGGCGTCCTCATACCCCACGCCCCAGATAATCCGGGCAGTCTGCCGCTGTGTCGATTCAAGTTGATGTTTTGCGGCTTCCACGCGTAATTGCTGCAGGTAATGCAAAGGGGTTTCCCCGGTCGCTTCCTTGAACCGCCTTTTGAAGGTCCGGGTACCCAGCCTGGCCTTGCTCGCCAGTTCGTCGATGCTCAGTGGCTCGGCATAATGTGTCTCCAGCCAGCGCTGTATCTGTTCAATTGCCTCGTCCTGATGGGCCTTGCTGCCGTAAAAGCTCATATAGGGTGTTTGCTCGGTTCGACGGGCATCGATGATCAGCAGTTTGCTGCAGGCGAGCGCCAGTGAGGGCGAACCGAGCTTTTCCACAAGGTAGAGGCAGAGATCGATGAAGGAGGTGGCACCTCCGGCGCAGATGATCTGGCCGTTGTCGATCAACAGCTGATCTGCTTCCAGCCGGATGTCCGGAAATCGGCGGCGGAATGCTGACGCGGCGCGCCAGTGGGTTGTCGCTACCTGCTCTTTCAGAAGGCCGGCTTCGGCGAGGACAAAGCTGCCGGTACAGACACTGGCGATGGTTGCACCGCGCTGAAATGCCTCCCGGAGCCACCCGTGTATGGGAGTTGACCTAGCTAGCGACTGATCGATGTGCCGGTCACCGAGAACTGCCTCCATTGCCGATCCGACGATCACCAGGTCCGGCTGATAACTCTCGCACGTCGTTGTCGGGGCAAGGCTCACTCCGCTGTAAGTGGTGACCGGTGAACCGTCGACTGTCACGATCTGGCAGTCGAATCTCGGGTCTGATGTGTGGCCCGGAAGTTGATCACAGAAATTCGCGGCCGCGAAAAAATCCATGATCCCGAGAATGCCACTGCCGTGACAGTGGGGAAGGGCAACGATGGCAACTTTGATCATGGTTTGGCCCTTTTCGCATTTAACGTGTCAAATATGACACTCCGATCCCGTCATGGCAAGTCTTACTCTGGAAGTGTGATGAAGGAGGGCGTCCTGTCCTCCGGGTAAGGAGGACTTGCCATGACCATTCAGTCTCAAATCAGCACCCGAAATGCGACCCGTGTTACTGCCGATGTAATGCCACCCGCCAGGGGCAAAATCGCCCTGCTGGGCAAGGGTGTGAACTGGTTGCACCGGGTTTCACCATCATTGGCCGGTAACGTGGTGGAACACCTGTTCTTCACTCCCGGCCGCTTACTTGCACCGAGTCGTTATGAATCTCTGTATGATGAAGCAGAGGGTTACACCCAGCTCCGGGTTGGCCGCCAGACGATTCCGGTTTACAGCTGGGGATTCGGCCCGACGGTCCTGATGGTCCACGGCTGGTCCGGAGCCGGGATCCAGTTCGGTGCCTTTGTCGGTCTGTTGGTAAAGGCCGGCTATCGCGTTGTCACCTTTGATGCGCCGGCCCATGGGCGCGCGCAGGGGCTTCGTACTGACCTGTTCGAAATGT
>JABURI010000022.1 GCA_014762755.1 Marinobacter sp. | reverse complement strand
AAGAGACCACCATCAACATCACCTGCGACATCGTGGAGCCTTCCACCATGCAGGGATACGAGCGTGATCCCCGTTCCGTTGCCCGTCGCGCGGAAGAGTACCTGAAGTCCACCGGCATCGCCGAAGGCGCACTGTTCGGCCCGGAGCCGGAATTCTTCATCTTTGATTCCGTCAAGTGGAAGACCGACATGCAGGGCGCCATGTACGAACTGCACTCCGAGGAAGCCGCCTGGGTATCCGGCGAAGACTTCGACCGCAACAACATCGGTCACCGTCCGGGCGTGAAAGGTGGCTACTTCCCGGTTCCGCCGGTAGACAGCCTGCACGACCTGCGTGGTGCCATGTGTGCCGCCATGGAGTCCATGGGCCTGGAAATCGAGGTACACCACCACGAAGTCGGCACCGCCGGCCAGTGTGAAATCGGTGTTGGCCCGAACACCCTCACCCGCAAGGCTGACGAAGTACAGATCCTGAAGTACTGCGTGCACAACGTGGCCCATGCCTACGGCAAAACCGCCACCTTCATGCCCAAGCCGGTGGTTGGTGACAACGGTTCCGGTATGCACGTGCACATGTCCCTGAACAAGGACGGCAAGAACCTGTTTGCCGGTGACGGCTACGCAGGCCTGAGCGAGATGGCGCTGTACTACATCGGCGGTATCATCAAGCACGCCAAGGCCATCAACGCCTTCACCAACCCGGCCACCAACAGCTACAAGCGTCTGGTTCCGGGCTTTGAAGCCCCGGTTATGCTGGCCTACTCTGCCCGCAACCGTTCTGCTTCCATCCGTATCCCGTACGTGAGCAGCCCGAAGGCGCGCCGTATCGAGGTACGCTTCCCGGACCCGGCGGCCAACCCGTACCTGGCTTTCGCAGCCCTGATGATGGCCGGCCTGGACGGCATCCAGAACAAGATCCACCCGGGCGATGCCATGGACAAGGATCTGTACGACCTGCCGAAGGAAGAGGCCCTGAACATTCCTCAGGTTGCCACTACCCTGCAGGAAGCACTCAAGTGCCTGGAAGAGGATCACGAGTTCCTGACCCGCGGCGGCGTCTTCACTGAAGACATGATCGCCGGCTACATCGACCTGAAGCAGGGCGAAGTAGAGCGTCTGAACATGACCACTCACCCGGTCGAGTTCGATCTGTACTACTCCTGCTGATCCGGCCTGATTCCGGAACCGCAGCAAGCCCCGCCCCGTGCGGGGCTTTTTTTTGTGCGCGGCCGCACACTCTCACGCCCTTAACGATATGTAACCAACAAGGACCGGCCAGAGCGTTGAAAAGGCCTGACAGGCCGTTGATAATCAAACCAAACCATCATTGCAGGTCAGGGTTATGAACGTGAAGTACGGATTGGTGGCAGGTTTTCTGGTTTTGCTCTCGGCGCCGACCCTCGGTGAAGTCTACCGCCACGTGGATGCCCAGGGTAATGTCACCTTCTCCGACGAGCCGATCGAAGGCGGCGAAGCGGTTGAAGTAAAACCGGTCACGACTGTCACCCTGCCTAAACCCCAGACCGTGCGCGAGACCGACAAGCTCCGGGAAGAAGTAAAACGCGAGGGCGCGGTCTACCAGAGCGTCTCCTTCGTGCAGCCGCAGAATGAACAGGCTTTCCATAGCGGCAGCGGTGATGTCCGCTTCGAAGTCACCAGCACACCGGGATTGCAGGCCGGCCACAAATACGAGGTCACGCTCGACGGCCAGCCGGTGGCCCAGACCAGCTCAGGCTCGGTGGTCGTGAATAACATTTTCCGGGGTACCCACGAGGCCCGCGTTCACATCGTGGACGAGAACGGAGTACAGGTGAAAACCGGCTCCCCCATCACCTTTACCGTCCATCGGCCTTCCGTAAGAAACTGACCACTTCGGATTTTTCCGCACCAGTTTGGTGCGCGCGCACCAGATAAAGGCCATACTCTGATCAGCAACAGGGCGGAATTGCCCTGCTGACCACTCGCTGGCCAACATCTTGCACCAGTGTACGGCACAGTAGGCGTGCCACGGCGGGCATAAGCCCCGCCTTTGCCCATCTTTCGTGGCAAGTCGGCCAAAGTGGTTCGGTTTTTGCAATTCCTACCCCGTCATCTTCAAAACGACACGACAGGAATTGCCCATGGCGTTCGCCTTCGCCAAAAACGACGGATACAAGAGCATTCTCGACAGCCTGACTACCGCAGTTCTGGTACTCGAAGACGATCTGAAAATCCGTTACCTGAACCCCGCCGCCGAGAGCCTGTTCGAAACCAGTCTCACCCGCAGCCAGGGCCAACCGTTCAGTGACGTTTTGGCGGCGTCCGAGGATGCCCTCAATACCCTGTATGCAGCCCTGAAGAACGGGCAATCCTATACTCGGCGGGAAGCGGAATTCATCCTCACCAGCGGGGCACGGCTGACCGTGGACTACTCCGTTACTCCGATCTCCCTGGACCCGACGGAACTGCTCATCGAAATCCAGCCCCGGGACCGACTGCTGCGCATCAGCCGGGAAGAGGACCTGATTTCCCAGCAGGAAACCTCTCGCATCCTCGTCCGCGGCATGGCCCACGAGATCAAGAACCCCCTGGGCGGCATCCGGGGGGCGGCCCAGTTACTGGACCGTGAGCTGAACGACGAAGACCAGCGTGAATACACCCGGGTCATCATCGACGAAGCCGACCGCCTGCGCAGTCTGGTGGATCGCATGCTGGGGCCGAACAAGGCGCTCAAATTTGCACCCACCAACATCCATGAGGTGCTGGAGCGGGTGCGGACGTTGTTAGAGGCGGAGAGTAAAGGCCGGGTGACCTTCCTGCGGGATTACGACCCGAGTCTTCCGGAGTTGTGGGCCGACAAGGAACAGCTGATCCAGGCTTTCCTCAACATCGCCCGTAACGCCATGGAGGCCGCGTTCGAGAACCAGACCGGTGCGAGCAATGAGGAACCGCCCACCATCATGTTCCGGACCCGCGCCCTGCGCCAGTTCACCATTGGCCATAAACGCTACCGGCTGGCCTGCCGTGTGGACGTGATCGACAACGGCCCCGGCATTCCGCCGGACCTGTTGCAGAACATTTTCTATCCGATGATCAGTGGCCGTGCCAGTGGCACTGGCCTCGGCCTGTCCATTACCCAGAGCATCATCGGACAACATCGCGGGCTTGTGGAATGTGAGAGCGAGCCCGGGAAAACCGACTTCATCATCTTCCTGCCCCTGG
>JABURI010000061.1 GCA_014762755.1 Marinobacter sp. | reverse complement strand
AAACCAGCTTCAAGGACGAGACCGAAACCGACCTGTTCGGTGAGCAGGCCGTTCTCTGTGGCGGTACCGTTGAACTGGTCAAAGCCGGTTTCGAAACCCTGGTTGAAGCCGGTTATGCGCCGGAAATGGCTTACTTCGAGTGTCTGCACGAGCTGAAGCTGATCGTCGACCTGATGTACGAGGGTGGTATCGCCAACATGAACTACTCCATCTCCAACAACGCGGAGTATGGTGAGTACGTGACTGGCCCGGAAATCATCAACGAGCAGTCCCGCGAAGCCATGCGCAACGCACTGAAGCGCATCCAGAGCGGCGAGTACGCCAAGATGTTCATCTCCGAAGGTAGCCTGAACTACCCGTCCATGACGGCGCGCCGTCGTGACAACGCGGCCCACCAGATCGAGGTGGTTGGTGAGAAACTGCGTTCCATGATGCCGTGGATCACTGCCAACAAGATCGTGGATAAGGACAAGAACTGATCCGGGTTTCCGGCACAGTTTGCAAAAACGCGGCCCGTGAGGCCGCGTTTTTCGTATATACTCCGCCCAAATGCTTTCCGGAGTTCCAGGAATGACTGAAGAGAAAAAGTCTGCCGACGCAGAAGCCAACTTCAAAGATGGACAGCCAGAGGCCCCGGATCCGGAGATCGATTCCGGTGAGGTTGTGGAAGAGGAGCTGGTCGAAGGGGCGCCTGTCCGTCGCAAGGGCATTTACCTGCTGCCCAATGCCCTGACAACCGCCTCACTGTTTTCAGGGTTCTACGCCATTGTCTCTGCAGCCAATGGTGTTTTTGACAATGCCGCCATTGCAGTTTTCGTCTCCATGATCCTCGACGGTCTGGATGGTCGAGTGGCCCGGATGACCAATACCCAGAGCAAGTTCGGCGAGGAGTACGATAGCCTTGCGGACATGGTGGCTTTTGGCGTGGCGCCGGGGCTGGTGGCCTTTTTCTGGTCCTTGAACGGCCTTGGCAAGTTTGGCTGGGCCATCACCTTTATCTATGTTGCTGGCGCCGCCTTGCGTCTGGCTCGCTTCAATACCCAGATCGGTTCGGTGGACAAAAAGTTTTTCGTCGGCCTGGCGAGCCCCTCTGCGGCTGCCTGTGTGGCAGGCCTGGTCTGGTGCTTCCATCAATTCGAACCGTCCACCTGGCTGACGATTCTGACGGTTGTCGTGGTTGGTGGTACCGGCGTGCTGATGGTGAGCAATATTTTCTACCGCAGCTTCAAGGATCTTGATCTGCGGGGCCGCGTTCCGTTTGCCGCCATATTGTTGGTGGTGCTGATGCTGGTTGTGATCGCCCTGGATCCGGCAACCGTATTGTTCACTGTGTTCCTGCTTTATGCGTTGTCCGGACCTGCCCGCGCCCTGTTTCGCGGCAAACCGCGTCGTCAGTAAGGCGTAGCAAACCTGCAGTCTGTGCCCCGGGTCTGTCGCCCGGGGAATTCTCAGGGGATACTCCGGTCAACCAGTCAGGCTTCTGGTTAATGGAGATTCCCGATGCTGATCAAGAAACGCCCCTCCTGGGCCCTTTCCCATTCCGACATCACGCCCGAATCGGTTTACCTTGACCGCCGCCGTTTCATGGGTGGTGTGATGGCGGCCGCGCTGGCCGGTGCCGGCGTGCCTCGCCTGGTCGACGCGGCCGCCTTGCCGGTCCAGGGTGAATCCCTCAAATTTACGGCCATGCCGGGATTCTCCACCGAAGAAGAGAAAACGCCGTACGAAGATGTAACCCGCTACAACAATTTCTACGAGTTCGGAACGGATAAGGGCGATCCTGCGAAGTATGCGGATGAGATGTCTGTGGATCCCTGGTCGGTGACCGTCGAGGGGGAGTGTGGGAAGCCCGGGAACTATGGCCTTGAAGATCTGGTGCGCCCCCATGACTACCAGGAACGGATCTATCGGCTACGTTGCGTTGAAGCCTGGTCCATGGTTATCCCCTGGATAGGGATTCCGCTGGCGGACTTGCTCCAGCGCTTCGAGCCAAACTCCCGGGCGAAGTATGTCTACTTCGAGACGCTCTATGATCCGGATCAGATGAGGGCGCAACGCTCGCTGTTCAGCACCATCGACTGGCCGTATCAGGAAGGTCTCCGGATGGATGAAGCCATGAATGAGCTGAGCTTCATGGCGGTCGGTCTCTATGGCAAAACCCTTCCGAAGCAGAATGGTGCGCCCATGCGTCTGGTTGTGCCCTGGAAATACGGTTTCAAGAGTATCAAGTCCATCGTGAAGATCCGTTTCCAGGAAGAGCGGCCGAAAACCACCTGGGAAATGATTGCTCCGCAGGAGTATGGCTTCTATGCGAACGTGAACCCGGAGGTGGACCATCCGCGCTGGAGCCAGAAGCGTGAGCGCCGGCTGCCGTCAGGGCTGTTGAGCCCCAACTGGATGGAAACGCGGAAGTTCAACGGTTATGGCGAGCAGGTTGCCCACCTGTACAAGGGTATGGACCTGACCAAGTACTATTGAGGGGAAAGCACGGCCAACCATGACCATCCCGATGCTGCCGTTCAGAATACTGGTCTTCCTGCTGTCCTGTGTGCCACTTGCGTTACTGGTCCTTGATATCGCCACGGCTTCTCTTGGCCCCGATCCGGGGCAGACGGTGACCGAGACGCTCGGCCTGTCGGCACTTCAGTTGCTGATCGTAACTCTGTTGATGATGCCCCTGGCCCGCTGGACCCATTGGTCCGGGTGGATAAAAGTGCGCAGGATGGTCGGTTTGTTTGCGTTCTTTTATGCAACCCTCCACCTGATGGCGTTTCTCCAGTTCATCCTCGGGTGGACCGATTTGTGGGCGACGTTCACCAAGCGCCCCTACATTATCTTTGGAAGCCTGGCGTTTCTGCTGTTGATCCCCCTGGCGGCCACCTCCACCAAAGCGATGATGCGCAGGTTGGGGCGGAGGTGGAAACCGCTGCACCGTCTAATCTATCCGGCTGTTGCTCTGGTGTTGCTGCATTTTATCTTCCAGGCCAGGAGCGATATTACCGAGATGGTGATCTATGGATTGGTGGTGGTCTTTTTGCTTGCCATAAGAGGATATTGGTTCGGCTGGCATTCCCTGGTTCCGCTGAGAGCGGCCAAAAGAGGCTGAAAAAGGTTATAAGTTGACCGGATTGAGTGGCATTTGAACAGTCGAATAGGTGGAAACCGAAGTCCGGAAAAATAAACCGAAATTGGTCGTTGACA
>JABURI010000161.1 GCA_014762755.1 Marinobacter sp. | reverse complement strand
ACTGCCAGCACATCACCCTTGGGGTGTTCGCCTTCGATGATCATCTTCAGGGTTTCCGGCGCCATGCGGATGGTGGCTTCGGCGCGGGCCTCCCGCTCGGTCACATCCTTGTCGGTGACGTCGACCATGCGGGCTTCGCCCTTGTCATCCAAATGGGTCAGCTTGCTCACGGTTTCTCCAGAGACATGATTGGAATTGGATTGAACAGATCTTGCCAGCATACCAGACGAACCGGAGGCCAGCCTTGATATCTACCGGCCAGACGGCCACCAGAACCGGATACCGGCAACGCCCTGGCCGCCCAGCCGGCGCGCTGCGTTTTCCTCTTCCGGACCGAGCCCGCCAAGGGCATACACCGGGATGACCGCCCGGGCCGCCAGAGCCTCGAATTGCTCCCAGCCCATGGCCGGACGCCCCGGATGGCTCCTGGTCGGTTGTACCGGGCCCAGGGTTGCGTAATCGGCCCCCAGGGCCGCGGCTTGATCAAGCTGCGTAGCGTCGTGGCAGGATACCCCCAGCCACACAGACTCCGGAACCGGTCGGCTCGCCAGGGCCTGCGCCTCGCGCCAGGGCATGTGCAGGCCACCAGCACCCGGCACGGCATCAAACATTTCCGCGCTGCCGTGCAGGATCGGCGTCAGACCCTGCTCTGTGCATAAGGCCACTGATTTGCTGGCGAAGCGGACATAGTCGTCCGGTGACAGCTCGGGAGCACGCAGAACCACACAGGTGGCCCTGGAGGCTTTCAGCTGTTCCAGGCCGTTCTCAAGGCTGGCCAGCCCATCCTCCGGAGAGCTCATCGCGCCGGTAATGGCAAGCACCCCGGGCAGCCGCAGAGCACGGATCACCGGACGGTTGGCGACGGGAAAATCCTGGTCCCGGAGCTGTTCCGGCGCCAGCCAGTCCACCGGCTGCCCTTCTCGGCCCTCGGGCTCCCCTGAGGCCTCAGAGGTGCGCCAGACGTCCAGGAACACCCGCTTGTCGCCGTAGTCGTGGCGAATACCAATAACCGGCTCCAGGGAGGTCTCGGTGAGGCTCAGGCCGGTTTCCTCGGCAATCTCCCGGACCAGGGCCTGCTGGACGGTTTCCCCCGGCTCAACCTTACCACCGGGGAACTCCAGCAGCCCGCCTTGGTGCACGTGATCGGGGCGACGGGCGATCAGCACACGGTCCTCCCGGACAATGACACCGACCGCCACATGAATCTCCCGGACCGGGCTCTGGGTTTCGGCCATGGTCAGGTCCGGTACTCCGCGTTGATCGTTACGTAATCGTGGGAGAAATCACAGGTCCAGACCGTCTCCCGGATGTCGCCCCGCTTCAGGTCGATGGCGATGGTGATTTCCTCCCGGTCCATCACCGCCTGGCCCCGCTCTTCGGAGTAGTCATCGGCCCGACCGCCCTGGCGCACCAGGCAGACATCCCCCAGGAAGATTTCCAGGGCATTGAGATCCAGGTCCGGGACGCCGGCGCGCCCCACCGCCGCCAGGATCCGGCCCCAGTTCGGATCGGAGGCAAACAGCGCGGTCTTGACCAGCGGCGAATGGGCCACGGTGTAGGCCACATCCAGGGCTTCCTGCTGACTGGCCGCACCACTGACATCGATGGTCACAAACTTGGTGGCACCCTCGCCGTCGCGGACAATGGCATGGGCCAGTTCCAGGTAGACCCGCTGCAACGCCTCCCTCAGTGTCGCCAGCTCGGGGCTCTCGGCGGTAATCTCCGGGCCGCCGTATTGGCCGGAAGCCATCAGCATGCAGGCGTCGTTGGTGGAAGTGTCACCATCAATGGTGATCCGGTTGAAGGATTTCTCGCCCAGTTCGGACGCCAGCGTCTGCAGGACATCGGGGGCAATACACGCATCGGTGGCGATGAAGCCGAGCATGGTGGCCATGTTCGGGCGGATCATGCCCGCGCCTTTGCTGATCCCGGAGATGGTCACGGTATGGCCGTTGAGATCCACCTGGCATGAGGCGCCCTTGGGCCGGGTATCGGTGGTCATGATGCCGCTGGCCGCCTCGGCCCAGCGATTCTCCGCGGTATTGGCGAGCGCATCCGGCAGGGCCCCGACGATCTTGCTCACCGGCAAGGGCTCACCGATCACCCCCGTTGAGAACGGCAGCACCTCGTCGGCACTGACACCGGCGTTGTCCGCCAGCGCCTGACAGCAGGCCGCGGCATCCTTCATGCCCTGCTCACCGGTACCGGCATTGGCGTTGCCGGTATTGATGAGCAAATACCGCGGCGCCGTCCGGGCCAGGTGTTGGCGGCTGAGGGTGACCGGTGCCGCGCAGAACTGGTTCCGGGTGAAAATGCCCGCCACTCGACTGCCGGGGGCGAGTTCAAAGACCACCACATCCTTCCGGCCGGGCTTTTTGATGCCTGCGCTGGCAATACCCAGCCTGACGCCGGCTACCGGGAAAAACTCGGGTAAGGTGCCTGGACCTACCGCCATCCTGCCTCTCCTCTCACTGAATCCAGATACGAACTTTCAAAACGCAAAAACCCGCAGCCTGCGCTCGTCAGGTTGCGGGTCTTTGACCGGTCTCAGCGCTCCGGGGTCAGCTGACCTTGCCGCAGCACTGCTTGTACTTCTTGCCAGACCCGCAGGGACATGGCTCGTTTCGCCCGACCTTACGCTCCTGCCGGACGAAGGTTTCCGGGGTCGCTGACTGCCGCTCACCCTCGCCCTCACCTTCTGCCTGGCTCTGGGCGGTGGCGCTGGTCTCGTCATGGCGCATGCGGGCACGGGCCAGCTCCCTCTCGAGCTCGGCCTTGCGGCGGCGCTCCACCTCTTCCATCTCTTCGGGAGTCTGCACGCGGACATGGCACAGGATACGGGTAATATCCCGCTTCATGGTGTCGAGCATGTCCTCGAACAGGTTGAAGGCTTCACGCTTGTATTCCTGCTTCGGGTTCTTCTGGGCATAGCCCCGCAGGTGAATACCCCGGCGCAGATGGTCCATGTTGGACAGGTGCTCTTTCCAGAGGGTATCCAGCACCTGCAGGAACACCTGCTTCTCGAACTTGCGCATCGCTTCGGAGCCGGCGATCTCTTCCTTCGCCTCGTAGGCGGCGACAATCTCGTTGAGGATCTTCTCCCGAAGGCTCTCCTCGTAGAGTTTGCTGTCTTCCTGCAGCCACTGCTGGATCGGCAGATCAATGGCCATCTCCGACTGCAGCTGGGACTCAAGGCCCGCCACATCCCACTGTTCCGGCATGCTCTGGGGCGGAATGTACTCGTTGATGAGCTCGCTGACCACGTCTTCCCGGATGGTCTTGATCATGTCCGAGATATCCTCGGAGGACATGACCTCGTTGCGCTGGTCGTAGATCACGGTCCGCTGGTCGTTGGCCACGTCATCGTATTCCAGCAGGGTCTTCCGCATATCAAAGTTGCGGCCTTCCACCTTGCGCTGGGACTTTTCGATGGCGTTGGTGACCATGCGGTGCTCGATGGCCTCGCCCTTCTTCATGCCCATGGCCTGCATCAGGCTCTTCACACGATCCGGGGCGAAGATCCGCATCAGGTTGTCTTCCAGGGACAGGAAGAAGCGGGATGAACCCGGATCCCCCTGACGACCGGCCCGGCCACGCAGCTGGTTGTCGATCCGGCGGGACTCGTGGCGCTCGGTACCGATGATGTGCAGGCCGCCGGCGTCCAGCACCTGGTTGTGACGCTCGGTCCACTCGGCCTTCATCCTGGCGACGGCTTCCTCGGTGGGATTTTCCATCGCCGCCACCTCGTATTCCCAGTTACCACCCAGGACAATGTCGGTACCCCGACCGGCCATGTTGGTGGCAATGGTCACCGCACCCGGACGACCGGCCTGGGCCACGATCATGGCCTCGGACTCGTGCTGCTTGGCGTTCAGGATCTTGTGGTCGATCCGGGCCTTCTTGAGCAGCATCGACAGCAGCTCGGAGGCCTCGATGGACGCGGTACCCACCAGGATCGGGCGCCCCTCCGCCGTGACATCCTTGATCTCATCAATGATGGCGTGGAACTTCTCTTCCTGGGTGAGGTACACCAGGTCGTTGTAGTCGATCCGCTGGATCGGCTTGTTGGGCGGAATCACCACCACGTCCAGGCCGTAGATCTGGCGGAATTCGAACGCTTCGGTATCGGCAGTACCGGTCATGCCGGCGAGCTTCTCGTACAGACGGAAATAGTTCTGGAACGTGGTCGAGGCCAGGGTCTGACTCTCAGCCTGGATCCTGACGCCTTCCTTCGCCTCGATGGCCTGGTGCAGCCCCTCGCTCCAGCGACGGCCCGGCATGGTCCGGCCGGTATGCTCGTCAACGATCACCACCTGGTCACCCTGGACGATGTAGTCGACGTCCTTCTGGAACAGGTGATGGGCCCGCAGGGCGGAATGCACATGGTGCAGCAGGCTCAGGTTGGAGGCGGAATAAAGGCTCTCACCTTCGTTCAGCAGGCCCCGGCTGAGCAACAGCTCCTCGACCTTCTCATGGCCGGCCTCGGTCAGCTCCACCTGGCGGGCTTTCTCATCGATCGTGAAGTCGCCAGACGGCTCGCCCTCTTCGGATACTTCCCCTTTCTCGAGGCTCGGCACCAGCTCATTGATGGCCTGGTAGAGCTTGGAGCTGTCTTCGGCAGCACCGGAAATGATCAGCGGTGTCCGGGCTTCGTCGATCAGGATGGAGTCCACTTCGTCGACGATGGCGAAGTTCAGCCCCCGCTGGACCTTGTCCTCGGTGCTGAATGCCATGTTGTCGCGGAGATAGTCGAAGCCAAACTCATTGTTGGTGCCGTAGGTGATGTCCGCCTGGTAGGCCGCTTTTTTCTCATCGGGGGCCTGACCGGCAACGACCACACCCACCTGCAGGCCCAGGAAGCGATAGAGCTTGCCCATCCAGTCCGCATCCCGGCGCGCCAGGTAGTCGTTGACCGTGACCACATGCACGCCCTTGCCCGAGAGCGCATTGAGATACACCGCGGCGGTCGCCACGAGGGTCTTACCCTCACCGGTCTTCATCTCGGCGATCCGCCCTTCGTGCAGGGTGATGCCGCCAATCAGCTGGACGTCGTAGTGACGCATACCCATGACCCGACGACCGGCTTCCCGGACGGTGGCAAAAGCTTCGGGCAATAGCGCATCCAGGCTCTCGCCCTCTTCCACGCGGCGACGGAACTCAGCGGTCTTGCCCTGCAACTCGGTGTCAGAAAAATTGCCAAACTGCTCTTCAAGTTCGTTGATGCGCGCGACCTGCTTTCGCATCCTCTTGATTTCTCTGGCATTTTTGCTGCCGAACATCTTGGTTGCAAGCTTTGTGAACATAGACCACTGCTTCTTTGATTAAACGAGGGAAGCCGGCATTCTAACCTTATTTCCCGGCAGGACAAAAGGCACACCTCACAAGTGCGCCATTGAAAAGGCCGGAATGCCAACGACTTGCCCTACAGGCGAGTAAACGCCTCGCCCGAAGGGATACGAGAGGAGAGACGGAGAAACCGTGACAACGCAAAACGAGTGATCAGCGATCAGCCCGGGCGATGTACTTCACAGGATCCTTGGTGCGACCGTCCTGCAAGACTTCGAAGTGCACATGCGGCCCCGTGGAGCGACCGGTGCTCCCCATCAGGGCAACGACCTGCCCCTTCTGGACAACATCGCCGACCCCGACTTTGACCGTCTTGCAGTGTGCGTAACGGGTAACCAGACCATCGCCATGGTCGATTTCCACCAGGTTGCCGTAGCCGTAGCGCTCGCCTGCCCAGGTGACCACGCCGCCGGCCACGGCGATGATATCACTGCCATCCTTGCCTGCGAGATCCACCCCGCCATGCCAGGCACGCTTCCCGGTGAACGGGTCGGAACGATAGCCATACTTCGAGGACAACCAGCCCCAGGTGATGGGCCGGCCCTCGACGTACATCTCGTCTTCCAGCTTCTGCCGGGAGGCCAGCTTGTCCAGCAAGCGCAACTGCTGTTCCCGATCGGCCAGCTGCAACTCCATACGCTCGATCATGTCCGTCAGCGCCGGCGCGGAAAAGGATTCCCGGGTCTCGGGCCCCTCAGGGCCACCGACAGCCGGCGGCTCATCAAAGTTGAACTCTTCACTGGCGACCAGCCCGGATTCCACAAACCTCTGCCCCAGAGCGTCCAGGCGCAGCATGCGGCCCTGGAGTTCGCCGAGGCGCAGGGTCAGGGCATCGACCTGCTCACGAACCTGCTCTTCAACGGCGGCCAGTTCCTGCTGCTGGGCTTCCAGCTTGCTTTTCCAGTGCGCCACCAGCTCGGATGGCGTTGGCTCCTGTGCTTCGGCCCTGCTGACGGCTGCCTGGTAGCCGCCCCAGACCGCTGCGCTGATCAGCGCGAGCACCAGAACCAGCATACCGGCCAGGAATTTGCCATTCAGGGCAACAACGCGGGACTTCCCGTGGTGTTTGCCTACGAGGATAATGTTCATATCGTCTTCTGGTTTCATCGGGGAGCCGCAAGTCTGATCCTGCGTGTTGCGGCCCGGGATGTCCGAATGGGTCTGGCCTTTCCCTGGCGACAACTACGTACTGAATAATTGCAGCGCCCGCTGGACATAGGTATTTGTGACAATGTAAAACGAGTCTGAAGCGGGCACTACCCTCAAACCGTGCCGAAGTGTAACCAATCGTAAACAGAACCGTCGAGTAAAAACGCGTCAATGAGTCGGAAACGTGAACAGAAAATGACCTTCGACAAGGTCGGTGGCAATCCGGCGCTGCGCGATCTCGTGGCCAAAGCCGAATTGCACAGGCAGGCGGAAGAACAGATCCTGAGCGCCCTGCCGAAAGAACTGGCCACCGGTGTCCGCTTTCTCAGCTGCCAGGAAGGTGAACTGGTGCTGTCGGCCGACAACGCCACCCGGGCCAGCCAGATCCGTTTCCGCCAGCACGAGATCATGGCCAGCGTCCGGGAACACGAACTGTTCCGCTACGTATGGAAACTGAAAGTAAAGGTGGCGCCGCCGCGCTTCAGGGAGAAAAAACGCGCCGACAAGCAGCCCCTGAGCAAAGAAAATGCCCGGCTCCTCGAAGAGGAGGCCGGGCACACGAAGGATAAAGCTTTACGCGAGGTTCTCGAAAAACTCGCAAGCCACGCCCGCGATTAAGGCTTCCTGCCTTAACCCTGAGCTGCCAGCACAGGCTTCATATAGGAAATGGGAGCCGTTGCCTCGTCATCGAAGGTAACCACTTCCCACGCTTCCTCTTCAGCCCGAAGCTTACGGAGCAGCTTGTTGTTCAGGTCGTGACCGGATTTCACACCACGGAACTCACCGATCAGGCTGTTACCGAGCAGGTACAGGTCACCAATGGCATCCAGCACCTTGTGCTTGACGAACTCATCGTCGTAACGAAGACCGTCTTCGTTCAGGATCTTGTAGTCGTCAACCACGATGGCGTTATCAACCGAGCCGCCCAGTGCCAGGTTCATCGCCCGCAGCTTCTCGATATCCCGCATGAACCCGAAGGTCCGGGCACGGGAGACTTCCTTCACGAAGGAAGTACTGGAGAAATCCACGGTCGCGGTCTGGGCACGGCCCTTGAACACCGGATGGTCGAAGTCGATCCCGAAGGAAACCTTGAACCCTTCGAAGGGCAGGAAGGTCGCTTTCTTGTCGCCCTCTTCCACGGTAACTTCGCGCTTGATGCGGATGAAGCGCTTGGCCGCATCCTGCTCGGCGATGCCGGCAGACTGCAGCAGGAACACGAACGGTCCGGCGGAGCCGTCCATGATGGGCACTTCAGCGGCGCTGAGCTCCACGAAGCAGTTATCAATACCGAGACCAGCCATGGCTGACAGCAGGTGCTCTACTGTTGCCACACGGACACCGTCTTTTACCAGCGTCGTGGACAGCATGGTCTCACCCACATTCTCCGCACAGGCGCGGATCTCGACCATCGGGTCCAGATCCGTCCGGCGGAAGATGATACCTGAGTCTACCGGAGCCGGCTTCAGGGTCAGGTAAACCTTCTCCCCTGAATGCAGGCCAACACCGGTAGCCCGGATGGTGTTTTTGAGTGTCCGTTGTCTGATCATCGGTTCATCATTCCGTCACAAAATGGCGATATTCTGGGCAAAAAACTGCCCGGAGAATATCAGAAATTAAGACTGAGTACCATTTGACCAAGGCGGCTTTGCCTCAAATTTACATAAAGCCAACACTCGGCACTCAGCGCACGTAATTTCCGGCAGTCAGGTTCCCTTATTCGGTAAAAAAGCCCGAATGGATCCCCGCATGCGTTACCGGCTCACAGTTGCGACAGATTATCAATCAGCTTGACGGCGAAGGAATGCGGGAATATCGAGATAGTCCACGCCCTGCTCTTCGCTCTCCTTGTTCTGATCGATAGCCACGTTGCCACTGGACACGGCGCGACGACGCAGAACCGCTGGACGATCCAGCTGGTTATAGTCGGTCTTGCCATCCAGGGTACGGGTGTTGTCGACAACCTTCGTCGGCTTTTCGCGATCACCGCCCAGGCCAGTGGCCACAACCGTCACCTTGAGCTCGTCGGTCATCTCCGGATCGATCACGGTACCGACCACGACGGTGGCGGAATCGGACGCGAACTCACGCACAATGTCGCCAACCTCGGAGAACTCGCCCAGGTTGAGATCCATGCCGGCGGTGATATTGACCAGGATACCCTTGGCTCCCTGGAGGTTGATGTCTTCGAGCAGCGGGCTGCGCACGGCCGCTTCTGCGGCTTCCCGGGCACGGTTCTCGCCGGTGGCGCGGGCAGTACCCATCATCGCCATGCCCATCTCGGACATGACCGTTTTCACGTCGGCGAAGTCGACGTTGATCATACCGTTGCGGGTGATCAGGTCGGCGATGCCCTGTACCGCGCCCAGCAGTACGTCGTTGGCCGAGGCAAAGGCATCCAGCAGGCTGGTCTTCTTGCCCATGACCGCCAGCAGTTTCTCGTTCGGGATAGTGATCAGGGAATCCACGCTCTCTTCGAGCTCCTTCAGCCCCTCTTCGGCCACGCTCATGCGCTTGCCGCCCTCGAACATGAAGGGCTTGGTGACCACGGCCACCGTCAGGATCCCCAGTTCACGGGCCACTTCGGCCACAACGGGAGCGGCACCGGTGCCGGTACCACCGCCCATACCCGCGGTGATGAACACCATATCCGCGCCCTGCAGGGCCTCTGCGATACGGTCGCGATCTTCCAGGGCAGACTGACGCCCCACCTCCGGATTGGCGCCGGCACCCAGCCCCTTGGTGATGTTGCCACCAAGCTGGATCACCTGCCGCGCATCCAGGTCGGTCAGTGCCTGGGCATCGGTGTTGGCGCAGATGAACTCCACACCTTCAACGTCGCTGTTAAGCATGTGACGTACGGCGTTACCACCGCCACCGCCAACACCGACGACTTTAATGACAGCGTTTTGCTGGACATTATCGACGAGTTCGAACATTTCCCCTACTCCTTCGTGCTGTAGACAGCCTATCCAGGCTGTTTTTTCGAGATTTATGTTTTCGAGATACCTTCGTGTACTGCTCGTCCCGGCCGGTCAGAAATGACCGGTAAACCAGGCTTTCATGCGCTCAAACAGCGAGGGGGCCTCTTCCCCCTTGAGCACGGGCGCCCGCCCCAGATCCATCTGGCGGAAGCCATGGATCAGCAACCCCACGCCGGTGGCGTAGATCGGGTTGTTAACCACTTCCGTCATGCCGGAAACCGCCTGCGGAGAAGCCAGGCGGACCGGCATGTGGAAGATCTCCTCGGCCAGTTCCACCACGCCTTCCATGGTGGAGGAACCGCCGGTTATCACGATGCCTGCCGGAATCAGGTCCTCAAATCCGGAACGGCGCAGTTCCGACTGGACCAGGGTGAAGAGCTCCTCGTATCGGGGCTCCACCACTTCGGCCAATGCCTGCCGCGAAAGATCACGTGGGGCACGGTCGCCGACACTCGGCACCTTGATGGTTTCATCGGCACCTGCAAGCTGGGTCAGCGCACAGGCATACTTGATCTTGATCTCTTCAGCATTCTGGGTCGGCGTGCGCAGCGCCATGGCGATGTCGTTGGTGACCTGATCCCCGGCAATGGGAATCACCGCGGTGTGGCGGATCGCGCCGCCGGTAAACACCGCAATATCGGTGGTGCCGCCACCGACATCCACCACACAGACTCCCAGCTCCTTCTCGTCCTCGGTCAGGATGGCGTGGCTGGAAGCCAGCTGCTCCAGGATGATGTCATCCACCTCCAGGCCACAGCGCCGGACACATTTCTCGATGTTCTGGGCCGCATTGACCGCACACGTCACCAGATGAACCTTGGCCTCCAGGCGGACACCGGACATGCCCATGGGTTCCTTGATGCCCTCCTGGCTGTCGATCACGAACTCCTGCGGCAGGATGTGCAGGATCTTCTGGTCGGCGGGAATGGCCACCGCCTGGGCCGCATCAATCACCCGGTCGATGTCCGCCTGCGTGACCTCCCGGTCACGGATGGCCACGATGCCGTGGGAGTTCAGGCTCTTGATGTGACTGCCCGCGATGCCCGCATAGACCGAGTGGATCCGGCAGCCGGCCATGAGCTCGGCCTCCTCGACAGCGCGCTGGATGGCCTGCACGGTGGTCTCGATATTGACCACCACGCCGCGCTTCAGGCCCCGGGACGGGTGGGAGCCGATGCCCACCACTTCAATGGTGCCGTCCATCTTGCGCTTGCCGACAATCGCAACCACTTTCGAGGTTCCGATATCGAGGCCAACAATCATGTTTTCCGTTTCAACCGATGACATGTGTTCCACCAAACCGTTGGTCTGTCGTTAAATTGCTATGAATTCGGTCCGGAAGCGGCGACCGCCTGCTTCCACTGCACCGCAACACCATTGGTGTAGCGGGCATCCACTCTGCTGACTTCATCCGACCGGGACGCCAGCCGGGTCTCATAAACCGTCATGAACCGCTCAAAACGCTCATCCACCTGGTCCCTGCCCAGCACCACTTCGATGCCGTTCGCCAGAGTCAGAGTCCAGGCGCCCCGGGCTTCCAGCGCCAGCCCTGCGAAGCCCAGTCCGCGGCTAACCAGCCGGTCGTTCATGCTCTGGGCCATCCCGATAACCTCACGCACCCGCTCATCCGGGCCTGCCAGCCGGGGCAGGCGGCCCGCCACTTCTGGATTGGGCGGTGTGAACAGCTCCCCCGTGCGGCTGACCAGGCGACCGTCGGTCCAGTAGGCCAGCGGTTTCTTCTCGCGGATATCGATCACCAGCCGATCCGGCCAGACCCGGCGAACCGCGGCGGAGGCGACCCAGGGCCGCTGCTCCAGCGCACTCTTGATCTCGGACAGGTCGGTGGCGAAGTAGCTTTTCCCGATCCAGTTGCCCGCCTGTCGTTCAATGGCCACCCGACTGTCCCCGATAAAATCGCCGTTCACATCGATCGCCAGGATCTGCTGATCCATGGCGCTCAGAACCTTGCCGGTGCCCCAGGGCACCAGGGCCGCCAGCAGCACAATCAACGCACCGAGCCCCACCTGCAGCCAGGGCACCGCAGCCAGAATGCCTTTGAGAACGCCAAACCGGTCCCGCTCGGGACCGAGGGACGTCGCCCCCCGGCGCCGCGGGGGATCGGACGGAAACGCCCGACTCCGGATCAGCAGGTTCTCAAGCATTCGCATTCTCCAGGGTGTCGCGGAGAATCCGCACCACCAGTTCTTCAAACCCGATACCAGCCGCACGCGCCGCCATCGGCACCAGGCTGTGGTCAGTCATGCCGGGCACCGTGTTCACTTCCAGCAGCCAGAACTGGCCATCGGCATCCTGCATCACATCCACCCGCCCCCAGGTCCGGCAGCCCACCACCCGGAACGCGTCCAGGGCGAGGTGCTGGAGCCGGAGCTCATCCTCGGCCGCCAGCCCGCAGGGAATCCGGTAATGGGTATCGTCAGCCAGGTATTTGGCCTCATAGTCGTAAAACGCATGATCCGTGCTGGCACTCAGGCCGATGGCCGGGAGGGCCCGGTCCTGAAGCAGGCTCACGGTGAATTCCGGCCCTTCAATCCACTCTTCTACCAGCACCAGATCGTCCATTGCCGCGGCGGCCCGATAGGCCTCCACCAGCTCGGATTCGGTCCGCACCTTGCGGATGCCAATACTGGAGCCCTCGTGCGCGGGCTTGACGCTCAGGGGGGGCCGCAGTTCGGCCATGATCCGGCCGGCCTCATCCTCGGCGGTCATGGCGCGGAATTTCGGAGTCGGCAGGCCGCAGCCTTCGAACACGTACTTGGTGCGCAGCTTGTCCATGGCCAGGGCCGAGGCCAGCATTTCGCTGCCGGTGTAGGGAATGCCGGCCTGGGACAGGATCGCCTGCAGTGTCCCGTCCTCGCCGCCACGACCGTGCAGGGCAATAAACACGCGATCGAAATCCGGATCCTCGACGGTCTTCAGCAGGCAACCCCGGACATCCACCCCAAACGCATCCACGCCAGCAGACTGCAAGGCCGCCAGCACCGCTTTCCCGCTCTTCAGGGAAACGTCGCGCTCTGCGGAATCGCCACCCATGAAGACGGCAACCCGGCCCAGGGCCTTCACCAGCTCCGGATCTGCCTGATAATCCTGTATTTCGTTGTGGTGCATATCAGTCACCAGAAATCACTCCCGCCGCCGCCAATCGGGCAGCCACACCACCAATATCGCCGGCGCCCTGGGTAATCAGCAGGTCGCCATCCTGCAGCACGTTGGCCAGCAGGCTCTCAATTTCACTGTTGTCCTCGACAAACACCGGTTCCACCTTGCCCCGCTGCCGAATACTCCGGCACAGGGAGCGGCCATCCGCACCCGGAATCACCGGTTCGCCGGCGGAATACACGTCCATCAACAACAAACCATCCACTTCCGACAGCACCCGGACGAAGTCCTCGTACAAGTCACGGGTGCGGGTATATCGATGGGGCTGGTACAGCATCACCAGCCTCCGGTCCGGCCAGGCGTCATGGGCGGCACGGATCACTGCCTCCACCTCGGTCGGGTGATGACCGTAATCGTCCACCAGGGTGATGGTGCCTTTCGGAGTCTGGTAATCGCCGTATACCTGGAAGCGGCGGCCTACTCCGGCAAATCCGGCCAGCCCCTTACAGATGGCGTCATCCGCCACCCCTTCGTCAGTGGCAACGGCAATGGCCGCGAGGGCATTCAACACGTTATGACGACCGGGCATCCGCAACTCCACCGGCAGATCGCTCCGACCACCCGGCCGCTTGACCACAAAACGGGTTTTCAGGCCATCGGAGGTAATCTGCTCGGCCCGGTAATCCGCCTCCGGGTTGTCGATCCCGTAGGTGACAATGGCCCGGGAAATTCTCGGAATGATTTCCTGCACGTAGCCGTCGTCCACGCACATCACGGCCACACCGTAGAACGGAAGATTGTGGAGAAAATCGACAAACGTCTGCTTCAGCTTTTCAACATCACCGCCATAGGTATCCATGTGGTCGGCTTCGATGTTGGTGACCACGGAAATCACCGGGGTCAGGTGCAGGAAGGAGGCATCGCTCTCATCCGCTTCCGCCACCAGGTAGCGGGAGCCACCCAGCTGAGCGTTGGTTCCCGCACTGTTCAGCTTGCCGCCGATCACGAACGTGGGATCAAGGCCTGCCTCTCCCAGCACAGAGGCAATCAGGCTGGTGGTCGTGGTCTTGCCATGAGTGCCGGCCACGGCGATACCGTGGCGGTAGCGCATGATCTCCGCCAGCATCTCGGCCCGTGGAACGATCGGCACCCTGCGGCTCCGTGCGGCCGCCACTTCCGGGTTGTCAGACTTGACCGCCGTGGACACCACGACCACATCCGCCCGGGCGCTGTTTTCTTCCCGGTGTCCGATCTGGACCTCGACGCCGAGGGACTTCAGCCGCTCGGTCACCGGCCCTTCCTTCAGGTCGGAACCGGACACCTCATAACCCTGATTCTTCAGGACCTCGGCAATACCACTCATACCGGCGCCACCGATTCCGACAAAATGGATATGGCGGATCCGGCGCATCTCGGGCACCTGATAGACCAGTGGCGGATTGGTTGCGTCAGCCATTGGCGGCCTCCAGACAGTAATTCACGACTCTCTCCGTTGCATCCGGGCGGGCCAGCGTTCGTGCCGCCTTCGCCATATTCATGACCCTGGTCCGGTCCTTTGCCAGGTCTTGCAGGGTTTCAGCCAGCACTGCCGGCGTCAGCTTTGGCTGCGGGATCAGCACCGCCGCTTTCGCATCCACCATCTGCCTGGCATTGGCGGTCTGGTGGTCATCCACGGCATGGGGAAACGGTACCAGAACCGCCCCGATACCCGCCGCGCAAAGCTCGGATACGGTCAATGCTCCGGAACGACAGATCACCACATCGGCCCAGCTATAGGCCTCAGCCATATCCTTGATAAACGGGGCGATACTGGCCGTGACTCCATGGGCTTCGTAGGCGGCCTTCGCCTCATCCAGATTTTTCTCACCGCACTGATGACGAACCTCCGGCCGTTCCGCCTCCGGGATCAGCGCCAGGGCCTCCGGCAATTGCTGGTTGAACACCCGGGCCCCCAGGCTGCCGCCAACCACCAGTACCCGCAGCTGACCGGTCCGGCCTGCCATGCGGGTTTCCGGCTCCGGCAGACTGGCCAGATCCTGACGCACCGGGTTACCGGTGCAGCGGGTCACCACGTCTGCCCCGAAGCTGCCCGGAAACGCCTCCAGCACGGTGTTGGCAAACCGCACCAGAATCCGGTTGGTCATCCCGGCGATTGCATTCTGTTCGTGGATCACCAGTGGCGTGCGGGTCAGCCAGGCGGCCAATCCGCCCGGGCCGGTCACGAATCCGCCCATGCCAACGACACAGTCGGGACGGATCCGTCGCACAACCGTAAAAGCTTCTCCCAGTGCCCGCATCAGGCGGAATGGCGCCAGCAACAGGGCCAGCTTGCCCTTGCCCCGCAGACCTGAAATGTGAATGAGCGACAACGGGATATCGGTATCGCCGATCAGCCGCTGCTCCATTCCCCCGGTTGCACCCAACCAGTACACTTCATGCCCCCGGGATTCCAGGGCCCGGGCGGTGGCCAGGGCGGGGAACACATGGCCCCCGGTGCCGCCAGCCATCATCAGGAAGCGACGGGACTCAGTCATAAACCGCCCCTCCCCGTTTCTTTGAACTGCTTTTCGCTCCGGCCTCGCGCACCTTGTCCAGCCGTTCCATTTCAATCCTGGCGAGCACACCAATACACACACAGGTAATCATCAGGCTCGACCCGCCATAGCTCACCAGCGGCAGGGTCAGGCCCTTGGTCGGCAGCAGTCCGGTACTCACGGCCATGTTGATACCCGCCTGCAGCCCGATCAGAAGCGTCAGGCCATAGGCAAAGCAGGCACCAAACGGCATGGCGGCCTTCTCAGCCCTGCGGGCAATCACGAACCCCGAAACAACCAGCACGGTAAACAGGGCCAATACCAGCAACGATCCCAGCAGACCGAATTCCTCTGCGATGATCGCAAAGATGAAGTCGGTGTGGGCCTCGGGCAGATAGAACAGCTTCTGGATCGAGTTACCCAGGCCAACGCCCGCCCACTCACCACGGCCGAAGGCAATCAGAGACTGGGTCAGCTGGTATCCGCTATCAAACTGGTCTTTCCAGGGATCCAGGTAACTCACTACCCGCTTCAGCCGATAGGGCTGCGTGAGCACCAGCACGGAGCCAAGTGCCACCAGGATCGCGATCAACGGCACGAACCGGGTCAACCGGACGCCGCTGAGAAAGATCATGCCCGCCGCTGCGGTCACCAGTACCACCGTGGCACCGAAGTCCGGCTGGATCACCAGAAGGACCGAGGCCACCCCCAATACCACCAGCGGCTTGAGGAAGCCGGGCCAGGTATTGAGCAGCTCGTCCCGGCGCCGCACGACATATCCGGCGAGGTAGGCGATCAGACAAAGTTTTGCCACCTCGGACACCTGCACGTTGAACAGGCCAAACGGGATCCAGCGGGTGGAACCATTGACCGTGCGCCCCATGGGTGTCAGCACCAGCACCAGAACCAGCAGACCAAGACCCAGCAGCAACCAGCCACTGCGTTCCCACCAGGCCACCGGTACATTGACCGCCACCAGGGCCATGACGCAACCCAGGGCGGCAAACAGCAACTGACGGATGACATAGTGGTAGCTGTTACCCATGGTTTCCGTCGCCATGTCCATGGACGCGGATGAAATCATCACCACACCGACCACCAGCAACGCTGCCGCGCTGATTACCAGCACCGGCAGTGGCTGGACCTCGCCCAGCCAGCTGTTACGGTTCGGGAGGCTGATTCCGGCTGACATCACAGGGCCTCCACCAGGGTTCGGAACTGGTCACCGCGATCCTGATAGTCGCGGAACATGTCAAAGCTGGCGCATGCGGGGGACAGCAGCACCCGATCACCCGACCGGGCTGCTTTCCGGGCAGCCGAGACCGCTTCCGCCATAGTGCCGGCCCGAACTGTGTGAACGCCGCTGCCTATGGCATCCGCGATCCGGTCTGCGTCCGAGCCGATCAGCACCACCGCCCGGCAGAAAAGCGCGACCGGCGCCTCGAGGGATGAAAAGTCAGCCCCTTTGCCATCACCGCCTGCAATCAGTACCACTTTGCCCTGCTCCGGAGCCAGGCTCTCGATGGCGGCCACCGTGGCGCCCACATTGGTGCCCTTGGAATCATTGATGTAGTCAACGCCTTCGAAACTGCGGACGAACTCGCAGCGGTGCGGCAGGCCCCGAAACTCCCGTGCCACCTGCAGCATCACGTCCATCGGGAAGCCCGCCGCATGGCCAAGGGCAAGCGCTGCCATGATGTTGCTGACGTTATGGTGACCCAGCAGCCGCAGTTCGCTGGTCAGCAACAGGTTGTCGAACCCGAAGGTAATCCAGGTGCCCTCATCATCATCCCGGGTACTGAACGTATCCGGATTTACCCGGTGGAAGCCGAAGCACAGGAACCGAAGAGTGTCACGGGCCATGGGTGTACTCAGGGCATCGTCCAGGTTGACGATGGCGTTCTTCGCGCCCCGGAAAATCCGCTGTTTGGCCTGGAAGTAGGCCATCTTGTTCGGATAACGGTCCATGTGGTCATCACTGACATTGAGAACAGTGGCCGCCAGGGCATTCAGCTCGTCCGTGGTCTCCAGCTGGAAACTGGACAGTTCCAGCACGTAGAGATCCGCGCCGCGCCCGAGCAGGTCCAGGGCCGGAGTGCCAATGTTGCCCCCGACTTCCACCTTACGCCCGGCCGCCTTCGCCATCTCGCCCACCAGGGTGGTGACGGTGCTCTTGCCGTTGGAACCGGTGATGGCGATGATCGGTGCATCTGCTGCCTCGGCAAACAGGTCGATATCGCCCCGGATCCGGGCACCGCGCTCCGACGCGCCTGCGATGGCCGGCTCGGCAATACTGATGCCCGGGCTGACCACGAGCTCATTAAAGCCGGCGAACAGTTCGGCATCGAACGCACCCAGGTGAACCGGCACTTCCGGCCAGTTCGAGCGCAGTTCATCGAGGCCCGGCGGTGCGGCGCGGCTATCTGCCACAGCGACCTCCCGGCCCTGTTCGGACAGGTAGCGCACGCAGGAAAGCCCGGTCTTGCCGAGCCCTACCACCAATGTGCGACGATCCGAAGCAATGACACTCATAACCGTAGCGTTACCCTATCGTATCTTCAGACTGGCCAGGCCAATCAGGACCAGGACCACAGTGACCACCCAGAACCGCACGATGACGCGGGGTTCCGGCCAGCCTTTCAATTCGAAATGATGGTGCAGCGGCGCCATCCGGAAGATCCGGCGACCGGTCAGGCGGAATGACGCCACCTGCAGAATCACCGAGATGGTCTCCATCACAAACACCCCGCCCATGATGAACAGCACAATTTCCTGCCGGACAATCACCGCCACCACGCCGAGGGCGGCCCCCAGGGCCAGTGCGCCCACATCGCCCATGAATACCTGGGCGGGATAGGTGTTGAACCACAGGAACCCCAGGCCGGCCCCCACCAGGGAGCCGCAGAAAATGATGAGCTCACCGGTGCCCGGCAGGTGGGGGATCAGCAGGTAATTGGCAAACTGAGCATGCCCGGAGACATAGGCGAAAACCGCCAGGGCCCCGGCCACCATGACAGTCGGCATGATGGCCAGACCATCGAGGCCGTCGGTCAGGTTCACCGCGTTGCTGCTGCCGACAATCACGAAATAACTGAGCAGGATGAACAGCACCGGCCCCAGGGTCAGCGAGACGTTCTTCACGAACGGCAGATACAACGAGGTTTCCTGGGGCAGTGCGGAGCTGAAATACAGGAAAATCGCCGCAGTGGCGCCGATCACTGACTGCCAGAAATATTTCCATTTCGCCGGTAGTCCCCGCGGATTGCGCTCCACCACCTTGCGATAGTCATCTACCCAGCCAATGGCCCCGAACGCCATGGTGACCAGCAGTGTGATCCACACGTAACGGTTGGTCAGGTCGGCCCACAGCAATGTACTGATGGCAATGGCCACCAGGATCAGCGCGCCCCCCATGGTCGGAGTCCCGGCCTTGCTGAGGTGGGTCTGCGGGCCATCATCCCGCACGGCCTGACCGATCTGGTACTGGCTGAGCTTGCGGATCATCATCGGACCGATAATCAGCGAAATCAGCAGCGCCGTCAGAATTCCCAGGATCGCGCGCAGCGTCAGGTACTGAAACACCGTCAGTTCGGAAAAATATTGTGATAGAACCTCTGTGAGCCAGAGCAGCATTAGTTATTCACCTTTTCTTTAATTCCCTCCACCACGCGATCCATGGCGGAACTGCGAGAACCTTTCACCAGCACAGTGGTTTCAGAATCCAGGGTACTGACGATGGCATTCACTGCCGCTTCATGGGTCGGAAACTGCTCGGTTTCCGACCCGAATCCATCCACATAACCTTCACAACCGGGCCCCACCACCAGCAGGCGGTCGATGCCCCTTTCCTTCGCGGCAGCACCCACTTCGGCATGCAGGGAGCGGGCATCCGGTCCCAGCTCGGCCATGGCGCCGAAGACCGCCAGCCGTTGTCCCGCGCGTTCAGCAAGGACCGCTACCGCCGCTTTCATGGAAGCCGGGTTGGCATTGTAACTGTCATCAATCAGGGTCAGTCCGCGGCCCAACTCCAGCGTTTGCAGCCGCCCCTTGACCGAGCGGACGCCGGCCAGCCCTTGCTCCAGTTGCTCGTTGGTGACGCCGAGCTCCCGGGTCGCGGCAATCGCCATCAGAGCGTTGCTCCGGTTGTGCTCCCCCGGCATCGACAGGTGCAGCTCGCAGGACCAGCCCTCCGGACCGGTTACAGACAGCTGTTGTCCGGCACCGGACACGGTGACATCCACGGTCCGGTAATCCGCCTCCGGATGCCCGAGACGGCTGACACTGACAACCCTGCGTTCGCCGGCCCGCTCCAGCCATTGATCGAAGGCAGGGTCATCGCGATTAAGAACCACCAGGCCGCCCTCGGAAACGCCCTCGATGATCTCGCCCTTGGCCCGGACAATGTTTTCATAGCTCCCGAAACCTTCCAGGTGGGCCTGGCCGGCGTTGGTCAGGATCACCACCTGTGGTTTAGCCACCGCCACGGTATGGGCAATTTCGCCCAGGCCACTGGCACCCAACTCGATGGCAGCAAACCGGTGTTCCGGGGCCAGACGGAACAGCGTCAGCGGCACCCCGATGTGGTTGTTCAGGTTGCCCTCGGTTGCCAGGGTCGAGCCCATGCGCGACAGTATCGCCGCGGTCATTTCCCGGACCGTGGTCTTGCCGCTGCTTCCGGTGACGGCGACCAGTAGCGCCCGGCTTTCATTCCGGTTGCCCTCCGCCAGCCGGGCCAGCGCCTCAACGGTATCTTCCACAACCAGTTGCGGAATGCTGACCGTGGGGTCTTCAGTGTCCACCACCACAGCTACCGCGCCAGCCTCCTGGGCCCTGGCCAGGAACCGGTGCCCATCAAAATTCTCACCTCGCAGGGCAACGAAGAGATCGCCTTGTGCCAGAGTCCGGGTATCGGTCGATACACCTTCGAACCGGACGGACTCCAGTGTCTGAGTGGCGCACCGGGCGCCAGTCCAGTCACGGGCCTCAGCCAGCGAAAAGGCGCGCATCATGCCACACCTCCGTTGAGCTTCAGGCAATGTCTGACCTGTTCGGTATCACTGAACGGCAGCTTCTGGCCGGCAATCTCCTGATAGGCCTCATGGCCCTTGCCGGCCACCAGCACCAGATCATCCGGACCAGCCTGGGCAATGGCACGCTGGATAGCCTCGGCGCGATCATGGATCACCGTGACCTGCTCCGGTCGGTGAAAGCCCGCCATAATGTCCCGTACGATTGACGCCGGTGCCTCATTCCGGGGGTTGTCATCCGTCACCACAACCACATCTGCGAGCCGCTCGGCTTCCCGGGCCATCTCCGGCCGCTTGCCGGAATCCCGATCACCCCCGCAGCCGAAGACACAGATCAGCCGCCCCGTGACATGTGGCCGAAGCGCCGACAGGGCATTGGAAAGCGCATCGGGGGTGTGGGCATAATCCACCACCACCCGGACACCGTTGCTTCCGGAAAACCGTTCCAGTCGACCCGGTGGCGGCACCAGCCGGACCACTGCCTCCCGGACCCGTTCCGCCGGTACGCCAAGGCTCAGGACCGCAGCCATCGCCGCCAACACATTGCTGGCATTGAAGCTTCCCATCAGGGGAACGCGAATATCGAAGGCACCCCATTCGCCGTCAACGGCAGCCTCGAATCCGTCATCGGTCGGGCGGAATTCCCTGAGCCAGAGTTCGGTCTGGGCTTCGTGCAGGCTGTACCTGACCCGGTCGCACTTGCCCTCGAGCTGGCCATACAGCTGACGTCCGAACGGGTCGTCGAAATTGATTACTGCAAAGTGCAGTTCCTCACGCTCGAACAGCTTTGCCTTGGCGGCGCCATAGGCCTCCATCGAACCGTGATAATCCAGGTGATCCCGGGTCAGGTTGGTGAAGACCGCACCGGTCATGGTGAGCTTGTCCACCCGACCCTGATCGAGGGCATGAGAGGACACCTCCATGGCCGCCGCCCGGCCACCCTGGGCCAGGATCCGGTACAACACCCGGTTGACCTGCACCACATCCGGCGTGGTGTGCGTCGCCGGCTGGAGAGCATCGGGCATACCATAGCCCAGCGTGCCGATCACCCCGCAGGGGGTTCCGGTGTCCTTAAGCAGGCGCGCAATGTACTGGGATACCGAGGTCTTGCCATTGGTACCGGTGACGCCGACCAGTCGCAGCCGTTGCGAGGGGTGCTCGAAAAACCGGTCTGCCAGGCGACCAAGCTGCTCCCGCAACCCGACCACGGGCACGATCAGCGCGCCATGATGCTCCGCACATTCACCCGCCATGGCCGATTCCAGCAATACCACCGTCGCTCCCGCCTCAATGGCCTTGTCGACATAAAAATCCGCCGGCGTTCGCGCGCCCGCCAGCGCGACAAAAGCGTCACCGGACCGGACCTCGCGACTGTCGGTCTTCAACCCGTGAATGGTGACATCGAAGACCGACGGCACCTCGACAATGCCATGCAACAAAGTGCTGAGAGATGCGATGCACATAGGATTAACCTCGCTCCCCGGTCGTCGTCGACTCGCCAGGCGAGCCGGTAACTTCCAGTTCAGGCTTCACATTCAGCAGTCGCAGTGCGTCACTCATAACACGGGCGAACACAGGAGCGGCGACTTCACCGCCGTAGTATTCCCCGGACTGCGGCGCATCAACGGCCACAACGGTAACGATTCTCGGATTATCAATCGGTGCCATACCGGCAAAAATCGCCTTGTACTGGCTGTCTTCATAACCTTGAGCGCCGACGAGATGAACAGTTCCCGTCTTGCCGCCGGCGGTATAAAAGCCGGGCTGGGCACGCTTGCCGGTCCCTTTCTCGACAACCTGCCCCAGCATTTGCCGGACCTCGTGTGCCACCCCCTCGGACAGCACCCGCTGACCCCGGGGCGGCTCATCCACCTTGAGCAGGCTCAACGGATACCGGATGCCCCCATTGGCCAGAACCATATAGGCCTGCGCCAGCTGCAGGGCATTCACGCTCATGCCGTAGCCGTAGGACAGGGTGGCCTCCTCCACCGGACGCCACTTGGGCGGAGCCGGCAACACGCCGACAGCCTCGCCCGGAAAGCCCACGCCCGTGGGCTGGCCCAGCCCCAGGCGACTGTATAAATCCCGAATCACGTCACCACCGATTTCCGAGGCAATCTTGCTGATCCCCACATTACTGGATTTTACAATTATGCCGTTGAGATCCAGGACGCCGTAATTGCGGTGGTCACGGATGGTAAAACGGCCAAACCGGCGAAAGCCGGGGGAGGTATCAACGGTATCACCAGGCTTGTAAAGACCAGACTCCAGGGCAGCCGCCACGGTAATCGGCTTCATGGTTGAACCGGGTTCAAACAGATCGGTAATCGCCTTGTTACGCAGGTTTTCCGCGGCCAGCTGGCTCCGGTCATTGGGGTTGTAGGAGCCCTGGTTGACCATTGCCAGAACCTCACCGGTGTCCACATCAAGCATGACCAGGGTACCGCCACGAGCCTTGTGGGCATTGACCACAGCTTTCAGCTCGCGGTATGCCAGGTACTGCAGACGGAGGTCGAGGCTCAGCTCGAGTTGCTGCCCGGGCTGGGCGTCCCGGATCAGGGTCAGATCCTTGATCACCCTGCCACGGTTGTCCTTGAGGACGCG
Source organism: Marinobacter sp. (assembly GCA_014762755.1). Lineage (GTDB taxonomy): Bacteria > Pseudomonadota > Gammaproteobacteria > Pseudomonadales > Oleiphilaceae > Marinobacter. Next base: position 584 of record JABURI010000161.1, on the reverse strand, counting down.
CTTGCGGCCGGACTCCCCGGAGAGCCAGTCGTCATAGGCCAGCTCAATGCCCTCCTGGCCCTGTTCATCAATGTTGGTAAAGCCGACGACGTGAGCGGTCACTTCCCCCGCGGGATAGTAACGACGGTATTCCTGACGACTGTAGATACCGTTGATGTCCAGCGCCATCGCGTCCCGGGCAAGAGAGGGCTGAACCTTACGGCGCAGATAGATAAACTCCCGACCGGCGTAATCCCGGAGCCGCTCACGCAACCGGGCCTCGCTGATGTCCAGCAGGCGTGCCAGATTGGTCAGCCGCGGCTCGTCCGGATCGGTTTCCGAAGGGTTGGCCCAGATCGTCTGGACCGGGGTGCTCACCGCCAGAGGTTCACCATGACGGTCACTGACAACGCCACGGTGGGCATCAATGGTCTCAACACGGATGGTGCGCACGTCCCCCTGCTTGCGCAGGAATTCGTTGTCCACCACGTGCAGGTCCACGAGCCGCCACGCCAGAGCGGCAACCACCAGCAGGAAGACACCCAGCACAGTGCCGAACCGCCAGGCTTTCAGCCCAGCGGCCACGCGTTGGCCCCATGTTGTCT
>JABURI010000208.1:20931-23393 GCA_014762755.1 Marinobacter sp. | reverse complement strand
TCCATCCGCCCTGCCACGAACCCGACAAAAAACCACTATAGTTCATAACCTTAAAAACCGCACCCTACATACCACTAAAGAAGTTATACGAACGCCAGCAGCCCAGCACCGGGACATCGCAGGCGTATAACTCCACTCTTTGAACAGGAAAATGGCAGAAAGTCAGTACGTTGAAGCAAAGGCGGCGGAGTTATACGCCCTCGTTCGCATAACTCCGATCGGACGGGTTGGATGGGTTCAGTGAGAAGGGATAAGAGCCTCGGGAAGAAGCCCGATCAATTGCTCATTTCGTGCCCGGAATGATCCATCTCCTGGTTTTCCATCATCATGCCGCCATCCAGCGGCTCCACGGTGAGCTCAATGGCCATGTCCTCGGCACCCTCAAAATCCAGTTTCACAGGGATGCTCTCGCCCTCGGCCAGGGGCTGGCTGAGTTTTTCCAGCATCAGGTGATAGCCGTGGGGTTTGAGCTCGACGGTTTTGCCGGCTGGGATCAGCAGGCCGCCTTTGACCGGCTGCATCCGCATTACGCCGTCTTTCATGCTGCTTTCATGGATGGAGATCCGGGCCGCGCGGGGGGTTTCGGCGCCGGTCAGGGTGATGTCGCTGTCACCGGTGTTGGTGATGCTGAAGTAGCCCACACCCATGGGGGTACCGGGAGGTGTCGGGCGACTCCAGGGGTGGTCGATGGCCACGTTGCCGTTCTGGTAGTCGTGGGCAAAAGCGTTCGGGGCCAGTACTGCCATACTCAGAAGCAGAATGCTCAGGCATTTTTTCATGGGAAAACGTCCTTTCTGGGAAAACGGAATGCCGCCAGCATAGAAAGGTCTGGCAACGGTGCCAAGCAGTACAGTGCGGCAAATAGTCGCGCCCGCCAACCGGATCAGGGTTTGGAGAGCGCCTCGATCATGGCCCCAAGGAAACGGGAGGCCTCGCCGCCAGTGGCAGCCCGGTGATCAAAGGTCAGGGACAGCGGCAATACGGGTCGAATAACCGGTTTGCCATCGACGGGCACGACCTTGTCCCGGATGCTGCCGGAGCCGATGATGGCCACCTGCGGCGGGATGATGACCGGGTTGGCGTACTGGCCGGTCATGGTGCCGAAGTTGGAGAGGGTGATGGTTGCGCCCTGCATTTCTTTGGATGGAATCTTGCGGGTGGCGACCGCCTCCCTCAGGTTCTCCAGGCCCTTTCTCAGGTCCTTGAGGTTACGATGGGTGATATCCCGGAGCACGGGCACGAACAGGCCATAGGGGGTGTCCACGGCGATACCCACGTGGACCTCTTCCAGTAACCGCCGCGTAAGGTTGTCGCCATCGAACCAGCAGTTGAGTTCGGGGCAGGCTTCGCAGGCGGCGCCGATTGCCTGAACCAGGCGCATGGTGATGTCGGTGCCTTTCTTCCAGGCGTCGATGTCCACATCCTCGAAGATGGACACCGGCACTACCTGAGCATGGGACTGCGCCATGTTCTTGGCCATAGTTCGGCGGGTGCCGCGGAGAAGTTCGGCATCGCCCAGTTTTTTCTGGTGGCTGGCCTGGCGGTGTACGTCGTCGTTGGTGATCAGGCCGCCGGGGCCGCGGCCCTTGATCTGCTCCAGGCTCACGCCCAACCGTTCCGCCAGAGTCCGCACGCCCGGCGTGGCCCGATTGGCACGGGCGCGTTTGCTGGAAGGAGCGGCGCCGACGATGAACTGGTCCTGGCCGGCCTTGCCTTTCTCCTTGCCGGAGGTTTTGAGTTCGCCGACGACGGTGCCGCTGTCGCCGCCCTCGCCTTCGAAGGCCAGAAGTGGTTCCCCGGTGTGAATGATGTCGCCCGGCTCGCCGTAGAGTTTTGCGATGGTGCCCGCCTCGGGGGATGGGACGTCGACGATGGCTTTGGCGGTTTCGACGCTGACCACGACCTGATCAGCCTCGACGGTGTCGCCGACTTTGACGTGCCATTCGACGATTTCGGCTTCGGGGAGGCCTTCGCCTAAATCTGGAAGTTTGAAGGTTTTCATTTTCTACTCCCCTAGTTTTGGTGTGAAGGTGGGGTCTGACCCCTTTGGGTCAGACCCCGGTGCGCGGCCGCAAGTGTTGGCAACTTGTCCGCCCCGTTGGGGCGTGAAAATGGGGTCTGCCCCCTTTGGGGTCAGACCCCGGGGGTGCGCCGGTCTCCCAGTTAGGCGTTTACAGGGCAATTACCTGTTCTACTGCTTCTACTATGTCCTCCACTTGCGGCAGGTAAGCGGCCTCGTTGCGGTAGTAGGGCATGACGGTGTCGCAGCCGGTAACACGCACCACCGGGGCCTGGAGGTCCAGGAAGGCGCTTTCGGCGATGGAGGCGGCGATTTCGGCGCCTACGCCGCCGTTGCGGCACGCTTCGTGAATGATGACGGCCCGGCCGGTTTTGGCGACGGAGCACAGCAGGGTTTCCCGGTCGAGGGGGCTGATGGTGGCCACGTCGATGACTTCGCAGGT
>JABURI010000208.1:16836-20260 GCA_014762755.1 Marinobacter sp. | reverse complement strand
ACGTTCTCGTCGTGCTCCATCTCCCAGTGCAGGGCCATGTTGACCGCCTCCACCAGGGTCACGTCACGCAACTCGCCCTTGCTCATGACTCACCTCCCCGGTACTTGCCGGCAATCCGCTCTCGCTGGGCCTGCAGCGCCGGTGGCAATGTTTCGAACAAGTAGTCCAGCATGGCGGTGGGTGGCTCAGGCTCGATGGCCAGGTACGCCTCGACCGCCTGATCCACGACTTCCTTGCTCTGAGCCTGCAGCGCCTTTTCCTTATCGGCGTCCCAAAGACCATTGTCGTGGAGCCAGTTCTGCAGGCGCTTGATGCCATCCTTTTCCCAGGCCCGCTTGAGATCCTCCGCGGTACGGTAACGGGTGGCATCGTCGGCGGTGGTGTGATCCCCGAGCCGGTATGTCACCGCCTCGATCAGAGTGGCGCCCTTTCCACCACGGGCCCGTTCCAGAGCGTGGTCCAGGGCCTCCGATGTGGCAAAGTAATCGTTGCCATCCACCATATGGCCCGGCAACCCGGCGCCAATGGCCTTCTGGGCGATGGTCTCAGCCCCGGTCTGCAGGCTGCGGGGCGTGGAAATTGCCCACTGGTTGTTGATGGCGACAAACACCACTGGAAGATGCCAGGCGCCAGCCAGGTTGATGCTCTCCAGAAAATCACCCTTGGACGTGCCTCCGTCCCCGACGCAACACAAAACCGCCCGCTCCTCGCCCCGGATGCGAATAGCCGAGGCCACCCCCACCGCGTGGCAACACTGGGTGGCGATGGGGACCGAGATGGGCAGATCTTCCGGACAATTCTCCCAGTTGGCACTGCCCCGCTCGTCGCCGCCCCAATACAGCAGCATTTCCCGGAGGCTCACACCACGCAGCATATGCGCCGCCTGATCCCGGTAATAGGGAACGAACACATCGGTTTTTGCCATGCTCTGGCCGATGGCGGTACCAATCACCTCGTGCCCGAGCACAGAGGGGTAGGTGCCGCACTTACCGGTACGTTGCAGGGCAATGGCTTTGGCATCGAAGGTGCGAGTCAGCACCATATTGCGGTAGGCAGCGAGGACACGCTCGGTGTCCCCGGCGAGGGCCGGCAAGTCGTCCAGTGGCTTACCGTGATCATCCAGATAGCGAGTGCTATCCACATGGAACTCGTGGCGTTCTCTCATCCCGTCCTCCTAACCCCCGGTCCATCGGTGCGGGCCCGACTGCAAAAGGAGGCCCGCCTGAGGCGGGCAAACTGGCAGTGTTGAGGCAATCGTCCTTTTAATATGTAGACGAGAGGAGAGAGATGATCAATTCAGGCTTTCTTTACAAACTCCGACTTCAACTTCATAGCGCCAATGCCATCGATCTTGCAGTCGATGTCGTGATCACCTTCGACCAGTCGGATGTTCTTCACCTTGGTACCGACCTTCACGACCGAGCTGGAACCCTTCACCTTCAGATCCTTGATAACGGTAACCGTATCGCCGTCCTGGAGTTCATTACCATTGGCATCACTGACCACCTTGCCGGCCTCAGCATTCGCTTGCTCCGCCTCGGACCACTCATGCCCACACTCGGGACAAACCAACTGAACACCATCTTCATAAGTGAACTCGGAACCACACTGCGGGCAAGGAGGAAGCTGGGACATTATCATTTCCTGTTAATTGAATGAGAACCGGATTATACCAGAAACCCAAGCCCCCGGTTCCGCTAACGCCCCGGCGCCACCCGCGCCAGCACCGTCGGATCATCCGACAACGGCAAAGCCAGAACCACGCCCTCGTTCGAGGCCGGAAAAATCCCGGCCAGCGCCGTTATGTTCACCTGATGCGACACCAACACCACCGGCAGCCCCGGCTCCAGCCCGTTCACCCGCTCAATCGTCCCCTGCGTCTGCCCCGGCCCGTCTGTCCGGTTTCGGAAAAACGAATTCAGCGACGGCATGTCCGTCACCTCGCCCAAATTCATCTCATTCGCAGTGTCCCGACACCGGCACCACTGACTGGTGAACACCCGGGCCTCCTCAATCCCATGTTTCGCCAGGAATGGCTTCCACGACCGAGCCTGTTCCCGACCGGCCTCGTTAAGGTTTCGCTGGGTGCTACAGTCGTACAGTTTGAAGTTGGCGGGGTCGCCTGTTCCGGGAGCCAGGGCGTGGCGGAGGATGAGTATGGCTTCGCCGTCGTTAAGGGCTTGCCAGGCCTCGGCGTTGCTGTCGTTCGCGAAGGCCTGGGTAGGGGCAGTTACGACGAAAAAGCCCAGAAGGAAGGCGAAAAAAGTCCTACGAGTCATGGCGAGTGTTCCTCCATTAATGTCGCGGAGTTACCTCCTCAGCGGGCATGCGGATTTGGTCAGCACTGTCCAAAAATGTTGGAGGCCAGGGATGGCCGGAAACAAGCGCACATGGACGTGCTCGTAGCGGTTTTTGGACAGTGCTGGCCAAATCCGCTTACTCCGAATAGAGGCCCCATACTTCAAATACGCGGACAATCATTAACAGGCTCACCCAAAGACCAGTTAAACTCGAGTCTCGGAACCAAAACTGAAGGAAAAAGAAATGCCAATCTGGGTCGACGCCGACGCCTGCCCCGTCCCCATCCGGGAAATCCTCTGCCGCGCCGCCACCCGCTGGCAAATCCAGACCACCTTCATCGCCAACCACGCCATCAGCCTGCCGCCGAGCCCCTACATCAGCCGCCGCCAGGTTGCCCACGGCTTCGACGTCGCCGACAACGAAATCATGGACCAGATGACCAAAGGCGACCTCGTCATCACCCAGGACATCCCCCTGGCCGCCGAAGCCATCGAAAAAGGCGCCGATGTGTTCAACCCACGAGGCCAGGCCTTCACCAAAGAAAATATCCGCCAGCGCCTGGCCATGCGCAACTTCATGGAAGAAATGCGCAGCGCCGGCCAGGTTACTGGTGGGCCGGCCCCCTTCAGCCAGACCGACCGCAAGGAATTTGCCGATCAACTGGACCGTTGGCTGCAGCGCAACGCCAGAAGATGATAATGATTCTATTTTAATTGCCCGACATTTCCGCTAACCTCCCTGCCCCATCGATGTCGGGCCAACTACCTGGGAGAAAGCGGAAATGTCCACCAGCAGTCACACCAACACCAGCAGCTTTGCCGCCCTGGGCCGCCTGCTCCGCTATGCCCGCGGCTATCGCCGCCAGATCATCGCCGCCACCACCTGCTCCATCATCAACAAACTCTTCGACATCGCCCCGGAGATCCTGATCGGTGTCGCCATCGACGTGGTGGTCAACCAGGAGCAGAGCTTCGTGGCCGGCCTCGGTTTCGAAACCGCCCGGGAGCAGATCACCATCCTCGCGGTACTCACCTTCTTCATATGGGCCGGGGAATCCCTGTTCGAGTACCTGTTCCAGATTCTCTGGCGCAACCTGGCCCAGCGCCTGCAATCCGACCTGCGC
>JABURI010000208.1:0-16400 GCA_014762755.1 Marinobacter sp. | reverse complement strand
CGGCTCAAGGCCAGCAGCGAGGCCTATGTGGAAGCCAACCGCAGGGCCATCCGCATCAGTTCCGCGTTCATTCCGGTCATCCGCATGGCCATCCTCGCCGGCTTCCTGGCCACCTTTACCGTCGGCGGCATGATGGCCCTGGAAGGCACCCTGAACGTCGGTGCCTACGGCGTGCTGGTGTTCCTGACCCAGCGCCTGCTCTGGCCACTGACCGGCCTGGCGGAGGTCATCGACCTGTTCGAACGGGCTATGGCCAGTACCCGGCGCATCCTGAACCTGCTGGCCGAACCGGTCCACGTTCGGGACGAAGGCGGCAAGGACCTGGTCCAGCCGGTCAAGGGTGAGGTGGAATTCCGGAACCTGAGCTTCCACTATGCCTCCAGCGGCGCCGGCATCCGGGACATCAGCCTGCAGGTGCCGGCCGGCAACACCCTGGCCCTGGTGGGCGCCACCGGCTCCGGCAAGTCCACCCTGATCAAGCTGCTGTTGCGCTTCTACGATCCGAGTCACGGCGATATCCGAATTGATGGCCAGCCCATCCGGGACATCAACCTCAAGTCCCTTCGCGGTGCCATCGGCCTGGTCAGCCAGGACGTGTACCTGTTCGAGGGCTCCATCCGCGAGAACCTGGCCTACGGCAAACCCGGCGCCACCGATGACGAGGTCATCGAGGCAGCGAAAACCGCCGAGGCCTGGAATTTCATCGAGGCCCTGCCCGAGGGCCTGGATACACCGGTCGGCGAGCGTGGCGTTCGGTTGTCTGGCGGCCAGCGCCAGCGCCTCTCCCTGGCCCGCGCCCTGCTGAAGAACCCGCCGATCCTGGTACTGGACGAGGCTACCAGCGCGGTGGACAACGAGACCGAGGCGGCCATCCAGCGCTCCCTGCGCCGTATCGGCCACAACCGTACCGTGATCATGATCGCCCACCGCCTCTCCACCATCGTGGATGCGGACACCATTGCCGTGATCGAGCATGGCCGCGTGGTCGAGCAAGGCACCCACGAAGCCCTGCTCTCGAAGGACGGCGCCTACCGGGCCCAATGGCGTGTCCAGACCGGGCAGGCCTGACGTCTAACGGCACCATTATTATTGATAGTAATTCGTATTTAGATTAACCTGCAGACTCTCAGAACAAGGGAGTCTGCATGTCGGCGTTCTTCGAAGTATCCAACCTGGGTGTCCGTATCGGTGACACCCCCATTCTTCGCAATATCAACATCGGGTTTCAGGAAGGGGAAGTGACCGCCCTGCTCGGCCACAACGGCTCGGGCAAATCGACGCTCCTCAAGGTACTGGCCAGACATCAGGCGCCCTCGGAGGGCCAAGTCAGTTTGCTTGGCCGGTCCTTTCTCAGTACCGGCGCCCGGGAATTCGCCCGTACCGTCGGTTACCTGCCCCAGCATCCACCCGGCACGGACGGGCTGACAGTGCGCGAACTGGTCGCCCTCGGTCGTTACCCCTGGCGCGGGCCGCTCGGCCGATATAACCGGCAAGATCAGCGGCTAATCGACCAGGCCATTGCCGACACCGGCCTGGAGTCGTTTACCCACCGGTCCGTGGACACCCTCTCCGGCGGCGAGCGCCAGCGGGCGTGGATCGCGATGCTGCTGGCCCAGCAGACCCGTTGCCTGCTCCTGGACGAACCCATCTCCGCGTTGGATGTAAAACACCAGGTGGAGACCCTGCGCCTGGTGCACCGCCTTGCAGAGCGGCGGGAGCTCACCGTGATTGTGGTCTTGCACGACGTGGATCTGGCCGCCCGTTTCTGTGACCGGCTCGTGGCCATCAAAGGCGGCCGGCTGGTGGCCGACGGCCGGCCCGCAGAGATCATGGACGCCGGTATCCTGGAGACCATCTACGGTGTGCCTATGGGCGTTATGGAGCGGGCTCCGGGTCAATGGGTGTCCTATGTGCACTAGAGTCCTCCGGCTGGTCGGCCTGTCGCTGTTGGTCATCCTGATGTCCGCGTCTGCCACTGCAGGTACCTGGCAGCACGAAAATGGCTCCCTCACCCTCGACGAGGTTCCCGAACGGGTTGTGGCGCTCAACTGGGCAGCCACCGAAGCCCTGTTATTGCTCGGCATCACCCCGGTGGGAGTGGCTGATCTGGCAGGCTACAGCTACTGGGTCAAGGAACCGGCGTTACCGGAAACCGGGGTCCGGAATGTGGGCACCCGGGTCGCGCCCAGCTTCGAGGCCATCGCTGAACTCGAGCCGGATTTGATCGTGACCAGTGCCGAGATGGCACCGGCCGCGGACCTGCTCGAGCGGCTGGCCCCCACCTACGTGGTGAGTGTGTACCAGGAGGATTCGAACCCCTTCGCCAAAGCCCGCGAGATGCTGCTCACCTTCGGCCAGATGCTCGACCGGGAAGCACAGGCAAAGGCGGTAGTGGCGGATGTCGAGCACACTCTCGCCCAACAGCGGGCCCGGCTCGAACGCGCCGGGGTCGACGAGCGGCCGGTGGCACTGGTGAACTTTCTCGATGCCCGCCATGTTCGGGTTTACGCGCCGAACGGGCTCTACCAGACTGCGCTTGAAGCTCTCGGGCTGACCAACGCCTGGCCGCACCCGGGGAATTTCTGGGGATTCTCCGTGGTGGGTCTGGAGGCCATTGCACCGTTCCCCGACGCGCGCCTTGTGGTCATTTCCCCCACGCCACCCGGGCTCGCCGATACCCTTTCCGAGAGTCCGTTCTGGACCTACCTGCCGCCGGTGCAACAGGACCGGGTGTATCAGGTGGAGGCTACCTGGCCCTTCGGCGGCATCTACCCGGTCAAGCGACTGGCCATCCAGATTGCAGACAGCCTGCTGGCAGGAGGTTCGGACCATGTACAGTAATACCGCCATCCTGCCGTCGCAGCGCCCACTGCTTCCCGCGCGCTTGCCCGTGGCCGCAGCGCTCCTGTGGCTGAGTGCCATTCTCGCCAGTGCCCTGCCCTGGCTGGAACAACTGGATCCGGCCACGCTGTTAAGCGCCTTCTGGACCTTCGAGCCCGAGATCTATGCCTCGGTACTGGCCCATTTCAGCTGGGCACCCAGGGTAGCCATGGCCGTCCTGGTCGGGGCAGCGCTGGGACTGGCCGGTGCCGTGACTCAGCAGATCCTGGGCAATCCGCTGGCCTCGCCCACCACACTCGGCGTTGCAGCCGGTAGCCAGTTCGGCGTGACGGTCGCCTCCCTGTTCTTCCCGGGTCTGCTGGCCTTCAGCCCGGACCTGCCCGCCATTGCCGGCGGCCTGCTGGCCATTGCCATGGTGATCGCCCTCACCTGGCGACTGGGCTTTTCCCCGGTGACGGTCATTCTCGCCGGCCTAGTGATCACCTTTTTCCTGGGCGCCACCAATATGGCGTTCCTGCTGCTCAAGGGCGAATGGCTGGGCAACCTGTTTATCTGGGGCGCGGGCTCCCTGGTGCAGAACAACTGGCAACCGTTCGCGGATCTGTGGCCAAGAGTCCTGCTACTGGTAGCCCTGATGCTGCTCCTGATGCGGCCATTGCAGCTTCTGCAGCTGGGGGAGACGTCGGCCGGCTCTCTTGGAGCCAAAGTGGCGTGGGTACGGGCCCTGGCACTGTTCCTGGTGGTCCTGCTGAGCGCAATGGTGGTGAGCCGGGTTGGCGTGATCGCCTTCGTGGGCCTGGCGGCCCCAGTGCTGGCCCGGCTTCTGGGCGCCAGGACCCTCGGCGGGCGCATGCTGTGGAGCACCCTGCTCGGCGGTGGCCTGCTGTTGCTGGCAGACACTTTCGCGCACTGGGCATCCACCTGGGGAGACGGCTCGCTGATTCCCACCGGTACCACCACCGCCCTGATTGGCGGGCCGATCATCCTGCTGGCCCTGCAGGGCTTCCGGAATACCCACCACATGCCGGGGCAGACCTCCAGCCCGGCCGGTTTCCTGCCCAAACGCCGGCCAATCACAGTGATTTCGGCCGTGCTTGCGGCGCTGCTGCTTCTGACGGTGGTGATCTCGCTAAGCTGGTCGCCGGGACTGAATGGCTGGAGCTGGACCTCCATCGGCCAATGGGGCGACGCCTGGGTCTGGCGAGGCCCGAGGATGCTCGCCGCCATCCTGGCCGGGGTGGCTCTCGGCCTGGCCGGCACCCTGATCCAGCGCATGACCGGTAACCCCATGGGTAGCCCGGAAATGCTGGGCATCAGCGGCGGCGCCGCCCTGGTGATGGTGGTGATTGTGCTGTCGGGCATTGAGGCAGGACGCCCCGGCCAGCTGATGGCCGCCACCGGAGGCGCGGCCGGTGCTTTGGGCCTGTTGATCCTGCTGGCCCGACGGCACCGCTTCGCCGGCAACCAGCTGTTGCTGGGCGGCCTGGCCTTGTATGTGTTCATGGATGCCGGGCTGCGACTGGTGATGGCCTCCGGCGGCACCGAAGCCTCCAAATTGTTGAACTGGATGTATGGTTCCACCTGGCTGGTCTCCGAAGGGGAAGCCATCGGGCTGCTGGTGTTCATCCTGGTACTTTCCGGCGTACTGGCCACAATCATCCGCCCCCTGACCATTCTGCCGCTGGGCGACATGCCCGCCTCCTCACTGGGCATCCGGGTGGCCCGCACACGCCTGCTGTTGCTGCTTCTTTCCGCTCTGCTGACGGCGGCGGCCACGGTGGTGATCGGCCCGCTCAGTTTTGTCGGCCTGATCGCCCCGCATCTGGCCCGGGTGCTGGGCCAACAGACCGTTGGCCGGCAGCTCATCGCGGCCGCACTGGTCGGTGGCGTGCTGCTGGGTGTGGCGGATTACCTGTCCCGCATCATCATGTATCCCAACCAGTTGCCTGCCGGCCTGCTGGCGGCGCTGGTGGGCGGTATCTACTTCCTCTGGGGGCTCAGCCGCCATGGCCGGGCCTGATTCCGCAACCGGTGGCGAACGCTGGGTTGATCGTTACGATCGGCTCCTGCAGGCCTCCGGTCTCGACCGCGACACAATCCTCTCGCAGTCTCTGAATGCCCCGGCACAGGAACGTCGGGGCCTGTTTTCCCTGGCCCAGAGTCTTGAGCAGCCGGAACTGCTTGTGCACCAGATCCGCCAGGATTATCCGGACGCCTCGGATCGTAAAGCCATCCGGGTCTATGCATCGGTACTGCAGCAGGATCTGGCACTCAGCGTGCTGGCGCCCCTGACGCTGCGCCTGTTCCGGCATGGCCAGGCGCCCGTGGCCGATCCGACCCGCATTTTCCTGGCGCCGGCAGAGGAGCCAGGCCAGACCGTCTCACGGTGGTTCCAGGTTCCGGGCCAGCCACTGGCAAGCGAACAGGCTTTCCAGCACGGTATGGCGGCGCAAACAGAAGCCTGGTATCCGGTGTTCAGACAACAGCTGGGCGTGAGTCCCGGAGCATACTGGAGCAGCATCGGCCTGGGCCTTGGGGCGCCTTTCTCGGCGGTGTGGAACCTGGCCAGCCCAACAGCGGTCTGTGATCTGGCGCAGCAATGGCTGGACGCATTCCGGAATGACGCCAATCGGTTCATCGACTGGATTCCGGCGGTGTTCGGAGAGCAGAGAACGGCAATCCCCCAACGTAAGGGCTGTTGCCTGAAATACCTGTTGCCGGGAGGCGGTTACTGCGGCACTTGCGGGGTCTATCGGAAGGAACGGATGGCCGCGCTCAGCCAGTCAGACCATTCCCCAGCGCCAGGCCAATGGCAACCAGGCCGATAAAGAGGCCTGCCCCGGCGGCCAGTTTGAGTCCTTCCATCATTTCCTGCTCGGGTGTCATTCCAGTTCCTCCTTTAATAGGACATTGAAGGGCGGGAATGATCCCCGCCCTTTCTTCCGGATCAGTAAACCCAGGAAACGGTCAGGCTGGCATTCGCCGGCTCGCCGTAGAAGCCCTGGGCCGAGGCGCCGAATTTCTTCAGGCTCTCGATGTACTTCTCGTCGGTGACATTGTTGACGTTCAGGGTCGCGTTCCAGTTGCGGGCAAAGTCGTAACTGGCCATCAGGTCCAACACGGCATAGGCATCCTGCTCGGTCACGATGGTCGTGCCGGCGTTCGGACCGGTAGTGGCCAAGCCCTGCTCCTGGCTGATCTCGGACTGCCAGCGGACCTGACTGCCCAGTTCCAGGCCCTCAACACCCGGCACCTTCCAGGTACCACGCAGCTGAGCCAGGTGCTCCGGCACGAAGGATTTGGCGTCGTTACCGTCGGCGTCCTCGATGTCCACGAAGGTGTAGCCGGCGAAGAGCTGGATGCGGTCGGTCACGTCTCCGACGATTTCCAGTTCGACACCCTGGCTCTCCAGGCCGTCCACCGCGCGGTAGTAAACATCCTGGGTACCATCAGCATAGGTGCCCGCGGCTTCGGCCACGTTCTTCTGCTCGACCTGGAACAACGCCACGGTGGTGTTGATCCGGTCTTCACGGAATTCGCTCTTCAAGCCCAGCTCGTAGTTGACGCCGTCGATCGGATCGAGACGGTCACGGTTGATGTCCAGCTCAGTCTGCGGAGAGAAGATCTCCGTGTAGCTGGCGTAGACCGAGTGATTGTCGTTGATGTCGTAGATCAGGCCGGCATAGGGCGTTTCCACGGCATCGTAGCTGGACTCTTTGGAAGTGCCGTAGCTGGTACCTTTGTTGTCCAGCCAGGTCAGACGCAACCCGGTGATGGCGGTCAGGCTGTCAGTCAGAGTCCAGCGCGCCGCTGCATAGGTGGCGGTTTCGCGGTCGGTCCAGTCGGAACCTCCCACGCCGTTATCGAACGTCGGGCGCGGATAGTTGCCATCCCATTCATTCAGCGGGGGCAGTGGATCGCCGATACCCTGACCATATCGGGACTCGTCCACAGTCTCGGAACGGGACCAGCTGGCGCCAACCACCAGCTCGTGGGTCCGGTTGGCCAGGTCGAACGGACCGGTGGCATAGGCATCCACCACCCACTGCTCGGTATTCAGATCGTACTGGCTCGGGTACGCGAGGAGCCCCTCACCGGTGTCCGGATCCGGGGTGCCATACTGGTAGAACAGTTCGGATTCGCTGTCATTTTCCAACCGGAACACCGTGCCCTTGGCGCGCCAGCCGCCGGCCAGCTCCTGTTGCAACTCCACAAAGCTGTTGTGCTGGGTGTTATCCCAGTAGGACCAGTCAGAAGCGGTGCTGGTGGAACGGGCGAAGTCGGTGGCGGTGCCGTCGGTGTAGAACAATGGCAGCGCGCCCCACAGCGGGCTGTCGGTGTCGGAGCTCTGGATGGCATGGCCGAGGGTAAGCAGCGTGGTATCGGTCAGGTCCGCTTCCAGTACGCCGTAGAACATCTGTTTCTCGTTGCTGTAACGGTCGAGGTAGGAATCCTTGTCTTCGTAGCCCGCCACCACCCGGCCACGAACCTTGCCGGATTCGGAAACCGAGCCGGACACATCACCGACAATCCGCTTCTGGTCCCAGGAACCGGCGGTCACCGCCACCGAGGCATTGGTATCGGCGGTGGGACGCTTGCGGATGAAGTTCACCGTGGCGGCCGGATTGCCCGAGCCGGTCATCAGGCCGTTGGCGCCCCGCAGCACTTCAACCCGATCGAAGAAAGCGGTATCCAGCTCACCCTGGACGTTGTCATACACCGCCGGAAGGCCGACGCCATCGTACTGGAAGTTGTTGATGTCAAAGCCGCGGGAGGTGTAATAGGTCCTGTCGGTTTCAACGGACTCGACGGTGACGCCGGTGGTGCCCTCCAGAACATCATTGATGTCGTTCTGGGCGAAATCATCCATCTGTTTCCGCGTCACCACGGTGACCGCCTGTGGCGTCTCGCGGTGGGACAGTTCCATTTTCAACGAAGTGGTGGTCGCTTCGGGGGCATAGCTTTCGGTGAACTCGGAGGGGGTCTGGCCCCGTTCTGCGGATACTTCCAGCACCTGGAGGGTGGCTGGATCGTTCTCCTGGGCTACTGCCAGCGCGGGGACAGTGGCGCACATCATGGCGGAAACCAGGGCCTTGCGGCGGAATGCCGGCTCGGGAAGTCGGAACATCTTTTTCTCCGTGAGTGGGTTTTAGCTATTTGGTCTTTATTCGACGTATATCTTAATGCGAATCATTATAATTTAAAACCTCAAATCACAGTGATCCATGGCGGACTTCGCACCCTATATTCCAGAACACCCGTTCAGCGCAGTTGAGCGGCTCAACTGCTATGCTGATTAGGCAGTTGCTTCCGAGTTTCCAGACCGAATGCCCGACAGGCCGGAGGTTCCCATGTTCACCAGCAAACAACTGGCTTTGGCCAGCGGGTTGATGCTGTTTTCGGTATCAACGCTCGCTGAACTGACATTCTCATCGGATGAGGCGGATTTCCGTCTGGAAATCGTTGCAGAAGACCTTGAGCACCCCTGGAGCCTGGCGTTCCTGCCCAACGGCGATAAGCTGGTGACGGAGCGGGCCGGACGCCTCCGGATCATCCGCGATAACGAACTCGTTCCCGAACCGGTTACGGGCGTTCCGGATCTGGTGGTTTCCGGCCAGGGCGGCCTGCTGGATGTGCTGTTACATCCGGAATTCGAAAGCAATCAGACCCTGTTCCTGAGCTATGCCCACCGCACTCGGGAAGGCATGACCACCCGGGTTGCCCGGGCACGGCTTGAAGGCGACGAACTGAAGGATGTAAAGGTCATTTTTGAGGCCCTGCCCCGCTCCAATACCTCCCGCCACTTCGCCGGGCGCATGGAGTTTGACCGGGACGGTAACCTGTACATTTCGGTCGGTGATCGTGGCGAAATGGATCGGGCCCAGGATCTTGGCGATGACGCCGGTGGCGTGCACCGTGTCACGATCAACGGCGAGCCGGTTCAGGGCAACCCGTTCGTGGACCAGGCCGGTGCCGAGGATTCGTTTTTCACCTACGGCAACCGCAACATCCAGGGCATGACCATTCATCCAGACACGGGCGAGATCTGGACCCACGAACATGGCCCTCGCGGCGGAGACGAGATCAACATCCTGTCCGCCGGAACCAACTATGGCTGGCCCGAGATCACCTATGGCATCGATTACTCCGGCCTGCCGATCACCATGCACACCAAGAAGGAAGGCATGGCCCAGCCCCTTCATTACTGGGATCCATCGATAGCGCCCTCGGGCATGGCATTCTACACGGGCGACCTGTTCCCGGAGTGGCAGGGGGACCTGTTCGTAGGGGCGTTGAAAATGCGTAAGCTGGTGCGTCTGGAAATAAAGGATGGCGACGTCACCGAAGAGGAGGATTTGCTGACGGATCTGGGCGAGCGCATCCGGGATGTGCGCATGGGCCCGGACGGCGCGCTCTGGCTGTTGACCGACTCACCCAGAGGCAAGGTTTACCGGACCGTTCCTCTGAACTGACCCTCAGTGGGGATCGTTGGTCCTGTCGGTCTTTTCATACTGGGGAATATCGTCGGTGATCTGGAACCAGTCCGATTTCGAACCGACATAAACATGCTGCGCAGGGCCTTTGCCCAGTGGTTCGTTGATCACGCCTACCCGTAGGCGAAGGATACCGGGGATGGCGTCCACCCGGCTGTACAACTGGCTGCCACAACGGCTGCAGAAGGCGCGGTACTTGCCGGGACTGGACTCGAATTCGGTCACCCGGTTGTCACCGGAGAGAATCCGGAACCTCACCGCCTGAACCGGCGCGCTGGCTGAAAAGGCACTGCCATGGGCGCGCCGACACTGGCTGCAATGGCACAGGGAAATCGGGCCGACGGGGCCTGCATATTCAAAGGTGATGTCGCCACACAGGCACTGGCCGGTATACATGGTTCAATCTCGCGCTTCGGACTTGTTGGAATCTCCGGCGGGATGATACCGGCGGGCCACTTGAAGAACCACCCTGGCGACATCATCTCGATTGGTACAGAAACGGAACAGGAGGACAGTTATCATGTCGTTTACCACACTTCCGAAAATCGGCATGGGCACCTTTCGCCTGAAGGGCAACGATGCCCGCGAGGCGGTCAAGAGCGCCCTGTCGCTGGGCTACCGCCACATCGACACCGCACAGATGTATGAAAACGAAGCGGAAGTAGGCGACGGCATCACCTCAAGCGGCATTCCCCGCCGCGACATCTTCCTGACCACCAAAATCTGGCACGACAAACTCCATGCCAGCGATCTGATCAACAGCCTCCAGGGCAGCCTTGCACGGCTCAAGACCGACCATGTCGACCTGACGCTGATCCACTGGCCCTCCCCCGATGACGAGGTGCCCATGGAGGAATACCTTGGCGCACTCCGGGACGCCCGGCGAGAGGGGCTGACCGAGCACATCGGCATCTCCAACTTCACCTGTGCCCAGATGGACCGGGCGAAAGAGATCCTGGGGGATACCCCGATCCTGACCAACCAGGTGGAAGTGCACCCATTCCTCGCCAACCGGAAGGTGGTGGAACACGCGCAAAAGCTGGGAATCACGGTGACCGGCTATATGCCCCTGGCCGTGGGCAAGGTCATGGAGGATGAAACACTGCAACGCATTGCCAGCGAACGGAACGTCACACCCGCCCAGATTGCGATTGCCTGGGTAGCCTCAAGGGGCGTGGTGCCGATTCCCTCCTCTACCCGACCTTCGCACCAGAAAGCCAACCTGGAGGCCCTGAAGATTCAACTGACCGAGCAAGAAATCAGGGCGATTGACGCCCTGGACCGCGGTGAACGGATTGCGAACCCGGATTTTGCGCCGGACTGGGATTAAACCTGAGCGCGACAACCAGCAGCACCAGTGTGGCCACCGGAAAGCCCATCAACCAGAAGGTACCCAGCGCCCAGTAGGTGGCCGCACTGAACAGACTCCAGACGAGAGGCAGCATCAACAGCAACCATCTTAGCGGTGACGGTTGACCGGCAAACAGCAGGACGGTAGCGGCAACCGTCACTCCGGGCGCTAGTCCGAACAGGGCGATAGCCCACAGATCAGGCATTTCCAGTACCGACAGCCACGGCAACAGGAGTACCGCCAGCCACCAGCTCACCGCCACCGGCCAGGCCATCGGTCCGGGAAGCGCCCTTCCCTTGAGGATCAGCAAAAACAACCCCTGGACCACAAAAGCCCAGCCAAAGCGAGTGGCTGGCCAGTTCACCGGGCCGTAGTACCGCACCAGAAACAGGTAACCACAGCCAATCCACGCCAGCCCGGCCAGGGCCATCGCCAGCCGCCTCGGCAACTCGGCGGCCTGTCGCCCGAACCAGGGCAGCACCAGGCCGGCCAGCGGCCACAGCAGCAGCCAGGGCCAGAGATCCTGGTTGATCCGCGCAAAAAGTCTCAGGAATACCTCGGGGCCGAACATCACGAAGTCCTGCAAGGAATAGCTCAGCCAGGTCGCCCCGCTCACAGCTGCCTCACGTAATCCGCCATCATTCTGCGCTGGCTGGTGTCAGGCAGCTGGCCGTACATGGCTCCCATGTTTTCCTGCATGTGTTCCACTCGGGTGGTGGCCGGAATGGCACAGGTTACAGCGGGATGGGAGATGATGAACTTGAGGAAGAACTCGGCCCAGTTGCCCACACCGGCCTCTGGAGCCCATGACGGCAAAGGTTCCGACTGGAACCGGCGGAACAGGGAACCGCCCTGGAAGGGTCGATTGACAATTACCGCGATGCCCCGTTCCCGGGCCAGGGGCAACAGCCGTTCCTCCGCCTCCCGATCCAGAACGTTGTAGGTCAGCTGAACGAAATCCAGGGGTTCCGTTTCCATGATACGGGCCAGCTCGCGATGCCGGCGGCCATGGGAGGTGGTAATGCCGAGGTAGCGCACCCTGCCCTCGGCCTTCATCTCTTTCAGGGTCACTAGGTGTTCCTGCCACGCCAGCAGGTTGTGCACCTGCAGCAGGTCAAAGCGATCGATGCCCCACCGCCGCTCGGACGTGGCGGCCTGCTCCCGCGTCTCCGAGCCGTCACTGGTCCAAATCTTGGTCGCGGCAAAGATACGGTCGTGGGCACCAAGCTTGTCCAGCCCGGCGCCGATGACGTCCGCTGCGCTGCCATACATGGGCGAACAGTCGATAACCGTGCCGTTGCGCTCCAGGAAGGTCTCGAGTACCCGGGTGCGCTCATCGATCAGGTACTGGTCCCCGCCGACGTTGAAGGTGATCCAGGTACCCATGCCAATGGCGGGAACCGATTCCCCCGTGGAGGGGATGGGGCGGGAATGAAAGGTCTGCTCACCCGCGGACGAGCCTGCAGCCATCAGTCGGGGGGAAGCCACTGCCAGGCCACTGAGACCGACACCGATCAGGAATCGTCGCCTTGAAAGCTCCAGCATGGTAATCCTCCCTCGGAATCTGCCTTAACTGACAGCCTCAACCGCCGTATTGTTCCTCCAGATACTTCAATATACGCGCCGATTCGAACATGGACGTCCCGGTGTTGGGATCCTCCAGGTAAGGAACCTTAACCCGTCCGTGTTGCCGGAAAAAGGCATCCCGCTTACCTCCGGGCAGGGGGTTGTATTTCCCCGGCTTGATCCGCTGCTTCGCGGGCCCGATTTCGGTCCAGTGTTCCTTGCCGAGATTGTGCAGGGTGTATGGAATCTCCAGTTCACACAGCTGTTCCCGGACCAGCCGCGAGAACGGACTGCCCTCGAAACTCCACAGGTGGAGCCCCTGCTCGGGTCGCTTGCCCGGTGTTGCCCGTAGGCCCCGCATTTCACTGGCAACCGATCCCAGAGAACCAAACACCGGCTGCCAGACTCTGGCCTTGTAGTAACCAGGAACCGGCCGACCGCCATACTGATGGAAAAGGTACTCAACGATATCTTCGGATTCGTACATCACCTCGCCGGTATTCTCATCCACCAGTAACGGAAACAGCTGCTTGCCGCCAATCGCTTCCGCCTCCGGCCGGAATACCCGGCCGCCCTTGGGACATGGGCGGATTTCAACGTCCAGGTTCAAGGCTGTCAGCGCCTCTCGCACCCGCCGGCAATAGGGACAGCCTTCCATATCATAGAGAATGATTGGTTTTTCCGGCTGCTCCGCCGCCTTCACCACCAGGCATCCCCGCCACGCGGTGAACGACGAAGTGGCCACGGATTCGAACACATTCACGTTGTGCTTCAACGCCTTCAGCATGATGTTTCCCTGTCCTGTTTAATCGTGCGTGTATTTGAAAACCGACTCATCAGACGCGAATTTTCTCAAAAATTCCATGACTGAAATGCCAGGAAACGTACGGTAAAAAAACCACACAAAGCCACCGGTGGGAAAAGATTAATTTTTGTATAGTTAACTCACTGATTACAAAGGGCCTTACAGAGCGTCACAAAAATTCAATATAAACAACGTCTCTACTGGCAATTTTTAACGTCATGTAGAGCTTTTCTGCATAGTACATCTCGCCAGGATCGGCTATTGTTTAAACATAAGAACTCAACGGATGGACATCATGAAGAACAGGGTCATGCGACGCAGTGTCAGGCAGGCGGGACTGAAGAGGTCCAGCCGTCGGTTCATGCTGTCTGCGGGAATTGCCGCGGCAATGGCCGCAGGTGCTCCACTCGCTGCAGCCGCGCCACCGGGCGGCGAAGACTCCCCTACCCGACTCTGGAGCACGGAAGTCCGGGATTATGCGCTCAAAGCCCTCAACAATGAGGAAGGCCTGAGTGTTGCCGCGGTACCCCTGAACGGTCCAGGCATCGAGCAGTATGTGAACGCTGACGAACTCATGAGCCCCGGCTCCATCATGAAGCTGGTTACCACCTACGCGGCCCTGGAAATTCTCGGTCCGACCCATCACTGGAATACCGATTTCCTGACCGACGGGCAGATGATCGGCGATACGCTCAAGGGCAACCTGTATGTCCGGTTCGAAGGCGATCCGAAACTGACCCTCGAGCGCCTGTGGTCAACCATGCGCGAACTCCGGCAGATGGGCGTGACCAACATTGATGGCCACCTCGTCCTGGATGGCAGCTATTTCCGCGTGGATGGCGGCTTTCCGAAATTCGAGGACAATGGCGACAACCCCTATCGTCCCTTCCTGGTGGAGCCTTCGGCCTACCTGACCAACCTGAACCTGCTGCACTTCCAGGTCCGAGCCGACGAGCGCGGGACCCAGGCCTGGACGACCCCGGATTTGAGCGAAGTCCGGATCGACAACCGGGTGACCGCCATACCCGAGGGCCCCTGCCCCAGCCGCCGCGATTTCGACTGGGAGCCGGTCTTCGACGACAACATGCAGGTCACCGTGCGTGTGACCGGTGAACTGCCGCAGGGCTGCCGGACCACCACCTATATGTCCCTTCTGCCCCATGAGCAGTACACCGCTTCCCTGATTCGTTCGGTACTCAAGGAAACCGGCGTGAGCATCAGCGGTGCCAGCATGACCGGGAAGACGCCAGACGATGCCCGGCTGGTGATGAGAACCACCTCCCCGGACCTGGTCACCATGGTTCGCGACATCAACAAATGGAGCAGCAACGTCATGGCCCGCCAGATGTTGCTCGCCATCGGTGCCGAGAACCGGAAAGAGGATGAACAGGATGACCGTGTTGCCGGTATCCGAGTGATCTACGAATGGCTTGAGGGCAAAGGCATCAACACCGCCGGCATGGTGATTGACAACGGCGCCGGCCTGACCCGTCATGGCCGCATCTCCGCGCGCCAGGGGGTAGAGATTCTCCAGCATGCCTGGAACAGCCCGTTTGCCTCCGACCTGATGGCCTCCATGCCGATCACCGCCATGGACGGCACCATGGCCCGCCGATTGAAGAAAGCCGGTATGGAAGGCACCGGCCGGATCAAGACCGGATACCTGGAGCATGTTCGCTCGATTGCCGGATTTACCCGGGACGAAAACAACACCACCTGGGCGGTGGTGGGCATCGTGAACAACGATCCGGCGTGGAATGGCAAATCAGTGCTGGATCGGGTGCTGTATTCGCTGCATTACCGGCCCCCGACGGGGGCGGCCATTTCGAGAGCGGATTCCGGTAGCTCGACCGTGAGTGTTCAATAACTGAAAAGCCCCGGAGATTCCGGGGCTTCGATACAACGACTTTAAACAATTACTGCGGCTGCGGCACTGGAATAAAATCATCCATCAAGGTAACACCAGCAACAGGATCATTTCCGCTCAGAGCCAGACGCGCCACCGCCGTGTAGATACCGCCGGCCGAAAGCGCGAGATCCGGTGATTTGTAAAGCACAATCGCCGGGTTACCCGCCTCCGTGATGAAAGCCACATAGTTTCCTTCCGCTACCTGCACATACCCCGTGCTGGCCCCGAATTCGAAGCCAGGAACAGTCGGAGAGCCGGCAAGGTTCCCAATAACTGTCGCATCGGCGCCACCCTCAGCCGTAGGGACCAGGTATACGTCTACCGTTGATGCCTCGACAGCACCGTGGATCAGGCGCAGTTTCGCAGCAGTGGCAATCCTTCGGTTGTCGTCACTGAAGACGAGCGCTTCAAAACCTGCGCTGGCGCTGCCGGCCGCAACCACGGTCTTCAGATCGCCGGCTGCCAGAGTCAGGGTTGCCTCGATTGCCACATCGGTGGTCCCAGAATCAGTCACTACCAAGTCGTAATCGCCAGCAGCGCCACCCGGGGAACCCAGCAGGTAATTTCCGGTGAAGGCTGCGTCAGGGAGCGTGTCGCCAAAGGAGAAAGTCAGTGGCGTACCAGTTTCAGGTGCTGAGTTGAGATAGACATCAACGGCAGTGTCAGTTCTTCCAGAACCAATATTGGAGACACTATGAACCGCCCGAAGATCCGCACCGGTCTCGGCGGACAGAATCTCACTGGTCTCACTGCCGTTGATTACCAGCAGACTGATCGGTGACTCGCCGTAAACCGTGTTGTCGATTGCGCCCACCAGAAGATCTGTTCCTGCCGGCAATGCCACGGAACCGCTGTCATAGACGACGGTGCTGGAACCAGCAGGCGTCACCCGGATCTGGTAATCACCCGCTGGCACCTCAAGCGGGCCAATACTTTCCTGGAAGGCAAAGCTGAAAGTCGCCTCTGCAGGAAGCTCCGCACCCGCTGCAGTCACGTAGACATCCACTGGACCGCTGGCCGCTTCCTGGGCGTCAGGCGACAGATGCGCAACGCGGAGACGAACGGAATCCGCGCTTTCACGCTCGCCGTCGTCAGCAAGAATCAGCGGCGCGATGGTCTGGTCACCCACCTTACCCACGGCAATCACATCGTATTTGGTATCGAATCGCAGGGAGGCATCCGCATCAATCACGGTGGCGGTGTCACCGCCCGGCAAGATGCCATCAACTGCGATTGAGGCCATTCCGGCATTCGGGGTCAGCACAGCGGCCTGCTTGTAGTCAGCACCCGAGACCACCGTTTGATCGTTCACACGCACATTGACTGCCGGCGCGTCGGAAGAAGCATGAGTGACCCGGACACTGGTTTTCGCCGGATCGCTGTCACCATCGAAACACCCGGCCAACAACACACTACTGGCCGCCACCAAAGGCA
>JABURI010000170.1 GCA_014762755.1 Marinobacter sp. | reverse complement strand
AAATCCTGACCATCAACGTCTCCGAAAGGTTAACCGCCGCACTTTATCACAAACCGGTATTCGCCATCGGCCTCTGTGGAACTGACCAGAGTGTGGCTGGACAACGAGAGGAATGCGGGAATATCCCGGGCCGAACCGGAATCGGTGGCAATAACCTCCAGTTCCTCGCCGGGCGACATCCCGTTGAGTTCAAGCTTGGTTTTCAGCAGAGGCATCGGACAGCGCAGTCCGGAAGCATCCAGTGTACGGTCAGCCATAATGTAGACGCACCATCACAATCAGTGGAAATGACAACGCGGCATTATGCCGCGAGACGCCGGGTATTGCATCTCAATAGCTGGTAATCTCACAGTCAGAACTTTTCATGGTAAGACGCTGTCCAAGCGGCAGTCCGAACCAGAGGCAACTTGCAGTACATGAAACTTGATCATGGCCGAAAAAACTCCTTCCAGGGGCTCCTTAAAGCAACCGTCTTCGCACTTGCGGCATTGCTGACGACCTCCCCTGCCCACGCTCAGGAAACCTCCCTGCCCAGTATCGGCGGCACCGGTGGCGGCCTCATCTCCGGGCAGCAAGAGTCCGAGATCGGCCGGCAGGTCATGGTCTCTATCCGGCGGTCGGCACCCCGTATCACCGATCCGCTGGTGTATGACTATCTCAGCGCCATCATCTACAGGCTGGTACCTTCCGCCCCGCTGCAAGACCGCGACCTGACGCTGGCGCTGATCGACAGCCCCCAACTCAATGCCTTCGCCGTGCCCGGTGGAATTGTCGGCGTCAACGGCGGCCTGTTTCTCAATGCCGCTACCGAACAACAGTTTGCCTCGGTACTGGCCCACGAGCTGGCGCACCTGAGCCAGCGCCATTTTGCCCGCCGCGTCGAGCAGCAGGAAACCAGCGCACCACTGACCCTCGCAGGCATGATTGCCGGCATTGTGCTATCAGCGGTAACTCAATCGGACATCGGCCTGGCCGCCATTGCCGGCACCCAGGCCCTGTCCGTGCAGAACATGCTGGCGTATAGCCGCTCCCATGAGCAGGAAGCGGACCGGGTTGGTATGGACATCCTTGCCAGTGCGGGCATGGATCCTCGGGGCATGCCAGAAATGTTCGAGATCATGATGCGGCAGAATCGCCTGCAGGGAAATCAGGTCCCGGAATACTTGTCCACGCACCCCCTGACCCAGAGCCGGGTCGCCGACACCCGTAACCGGGCTGAGCAATACCCGCACCTGGACATCAAGGATGGCCAGGAATACCACCTGATGCGCAGTCGCCTCCAGGTCCATTACGCCCCGTCTCCGGATGTGGCGGTGGATACCTTCGAGTCTTACCTGGAGCGCCCGGATGCCAGAAGGAACCACGCCATCCGGTACGGTCTGGCGGTTGCCTACCAGGCCAACAACCAGCTGGACAAGGCCGAACGGGAACTGCGGGACCTGCTTGAGCAGAATCCGGGTCGGATCACCCTGCAGGTCACACTGGCCGAGGTTCTCAACGCCCGGAACAAAACCGACGAAGCCAGGGAGCTGCTTGGGGATGCGCTGGCCCGCAATCCCGGTAACTACCCTATTTCCTACACTCTGTCGCAAACCGAAATTGCCGCGGGCAACGGGGCTGCCGCAGCAGAACTTCTGAGAGAACTCACCCGCCAGATGCCGGGACAGGAACACCTCTGGTCACGGCTGGCGGAAGCGGAAGGTATGGCACGCAACATTGTTGGAGTGCATCGTGCGCGGGCCGAATATGACGCCCTGATGGGAGACCTGGAGTCGGCCCAGCGCCAGCTGCGCCAGGCCCAGGAAAAACTGCCGGCCGGTTCACCCCAGCGCCAGGCCGTCACGGAACGACTGGCGGAGATTACCCGGCAACTGCAGGTCCAGCGCAACAGCTGACCGGGCGGGCAGCTCGGGTTAATCAGGCATTGCCTGCGGCCTTGAGGTTCATATTGGCGGTAAAGTCGAGCATGCGCTCCAGCGGCCTCAGTGCCCGCTCCCGCAATTCCGGATCCACCAACACTTCCTGACTCCCGGTCTGCAGCACGTGCAGCAGGTTCTCGAGGCCATTCATGGCCATCCAGGGGCAATGGGCGCAGCTTCGGCAGGTCGCGCCGTTACCGGCCGTGGGAGCCTCGATGAGCGTCTTGTTCGGTGCCAGCTGCTGCATCTTGTAGAAGATGCCGTTGTCCGTGGCGACAATGAACTCCTGGTTGGGCAGCGTCTGCACCGCATGGATCAGCTGGGAAGTGGAGCCTACCACATCGGCCATTTCCACCACCGCGTCCGGCGACTCCGGATGCACCAGGACGGCGGCGTCCGGATACAGGGCCTTGAGATCCTCCAGACCGCGGAACTTGAACTCTTCATGGACGATGCAGGAACCGTCCCAGAGCAACATGTCGGCGCCGGTGGTCTTCTGAACGTAGTGCCCCAGATGTTTGTCCGGCGCCCACAGAATCTTCTCGCCACGGGCGTCCAGATCCTCAACAATGGCCTGGGCGCAGCTTGAGGTCACAACCCAGTCTGCCCTCGCCTTCACGGCCGCCGACGTATTGGCATACACGACGACGGTGCGGTCAGGATGCTGATCACAGAACTCCGCAAACTCATCGGCGGGACAGCCGACATCCAGGGAGCAGGTCGCCTCAAGGGTCGGCATCAGGACTTTCTTCTCGGGATTGAGAATCTTGGCGGTCTCGCCCATGAACCGGACACCCGCCACAACGACCGTGGACGCCGGGTGCTGGTTGCCAAAGCGGGCCATTTCCAGGGAATCGGCCACGCAGCCGCCGGTTTCCTCCGCCAGGCGCTGGATATCCGGATCGGTATAGTAGTGGGCAACGAGCACAGCATCCCTGGCCTTGAGTTCCGCCTTGATACGGGCCTCGAGTTCTGCTTTCTCACTCTCACTCAAAGGCTTGGGCTCCGCTTCGTGGGCCAGGTGCTCCTGGACAAGGATACGGTCTTGTACTCGTGTCATTCCTGCATCTCTGTGTTGCGTTAACTACCGAAGTATATCACCTCGGATACTGTTTTCATGGGGCTGCAACGTCGGCGTCACACATCTGAAAACAGACTTTGACCACCCTGGACCTATAAGTGGGATCTTACAGGCAAAAAAAAAGAGCCCGAAGGCTCTTTTTTCACAGGATCCGGGAGATCCCGTTAATTGGTGGGTCGTGAAGGATTCGAACCTTCGACCAATTGGTTAAAAGCCAACTGCT
>JABURI010000251.1:5351-23517 GCA_014762755.1 Marinobacter sp. | reverse complement strand
AACCTTCGACCAATTGGTTAAAAGCCAACTGCTCTACCAACTGAGCTAACGACCCAAACGAGGCGCATATACTACTGATATTTTTCCGGTGATCAACCCTTTTTTAGAGTAATCCCGGGATTTTTTTCCTGAGCCGGATTAACCGTTTGCGGAGGAAAGGAACTTCCTCGCCAGCTCCGCGGCACTGCTGTTCGGATAATCATCAACGACGCTCTGCATGCGCCGGCGAGCCTCATCGGATTCACCCAGGCGGTCCAGGGTTACACCGAGCT
Source organism: Marinobacter sp. (assembly GCA_014762755.1). GTDB lineage: Bacteria > Pseudomonadota > Gammaproteobacteria > Pseudomonadales > Oleiphilaceae > Marinobacter. Next base: position 23,245 of record JABURI010000251.1, on the reverse strand, counting down.
TGTAAACCGCGTCCGGAGCCTTTCGGTGATCCGGGAACCGGGTTGCCACGATGGTGAAGGCCTGCTTGGCCTGCTCCAGCTGTGGCTTGACGAGATAGACCTCACCCAGCCAGTAATACGCGTTCACCGTCAGATCCCCCTCAGGGTATTGATCGATAAATTCGTACAACCGGGTAATGGCCTGGTCGTAGTCTTTCTGGTTCCGGATGAGATCCTGAATCTCATTATAGGCCTTGCGTTCCTCGGCCCCGGGTTGACGATACTCACGGGTCTCCACCGCCTGCCCGTCGCCACTGCCGGAGGCGGGTGAGGCAGCCGGAGCAGGTGCCGGCTGGCTCGCCATTTTCTCGGACAGGTCGAGGATACGCTGGTCCAGATCGATATAGCGATCCCGGCCCTGCTCCTGCAATCGGGTGATCATGTGCCGTTGCTCTTCCACTTCGCCCTGCAACCTGCGCACCTCCTGCTGGAGCTGCTGAATCATATAGAACAACTCGGAGGTCGCCTGGTTGCCAGAGGAGCTACGCTGGGCTGTTGTGGAAGATTGCGCCTGCACCGGTCCCACCTGCGTAAATGCAAGCGGAACAAGCAGTAACGCCACGAGCCGTTTTCTCATGAATTCACCCGATCAGTCAGTTTGTGGCTTAATTAAAAACCAGTTCTACCCGACGGTTCTGCGCCCAGGCACTTTCAGAGGAGCCCATCACCGCCGGCTTTTCTTCACCATAGCTTACGGTTTCGATCTGGCCACGTGAAGCACCGTTGACGATCAGGAACCGCTGCACGGCGTTGGCACGACGCTCGCCCAGAGCCAGGTTGTATTCCTTGGTGCCACGCTCGTCGGCATGGCCTTCCAGACGCACATTCCGGCCCGGGTTATTGGCCAGGTATTGCGCGTGGGCTACCAGCACATCGCGGGCTTCCGGCTTGATTTCGGCGGTATCGAAGTCGAAGTAGAAGGTGGTGATGTCACGCAGAGCTTCCATCTTGGCACGCTCTTCGGCGGCCATGCGCTCTTCCTCGGTCAGTGCGGACGAAGACACACCACCTTGGTCATCACCGCCGTATACGGTGGAGCCATCCTGGTCAACAGCGGCAACATCGGAACCGTAGCCGCCCTCATCCATGGTTTCACCGGTAGAACTACAGCCGGCGAACAGGCCTGCAGAAAGCAGCATGGCGAGAACTTTGGTGTGCATAGACAATTTCATCGTTATTTCCTTTCGGTAGCTTGGGTTTATTGATTGCTTTCAAAAGCCCGGGGCGTTCAGTTAACGATCGGCCCCCAGGCCGGTTCACGGACATCCCCTTCCGATGCCGGCAGGCTGTATGCCGCACCGCCATCGGCCGAGATCACGGTCAGGACACTGCTGCCACCCTGTTTGGTGGCATAGATCAGCATCCGGCCGTTGGGTGACACACTCGGTGATTCGTCGGACTCGGTCCGGGTCAGGACAGTTTCCTCGCCGTTCTTCAGGTTGGTGCGGGCGATATGGAACGCGCTGTTTCTCTGGTGCACGTAATAAACATAGTCCCCGGTGTTGTCCGGCCTCGGCCGTGCGTTATAGCGACTTCCGAAGGTGATACGCCGAGGTTCGGCCCCGGGCGATTCCATGTGATAGATCTGCGGTCCGCCGGATCGATCCGAAGTGAAGAAAATACCATCCCCTGAATGGTCGTACGTTGCCTCGGTATCTATGGCCCAGTGATTGGTCAGTTTGGTCAGCTGTCGGCTCGCCAGATCCATCCGGTAGACCTCGGCGTTACCGTCCTTGGACAGGGTCATCAACAGTGAACGACCGTCCTCGGACCAGGCCGGTGCTGAGTTGAGACCGCTGAAGTCCGCCACCTTGGTACGCTTGCCGGAAGACAGCTCGTGAATATAAATAGCCGGCTTTCCGGTCTCGAAGGACACATACGCCAACCGCGTGCCATCGGGCGACCATGCCGGTGAGAGGATCGGCTCCTGGCTCTCCAGCCGGATCCGGGCACGCTTGCCATCCACGTCGCTCACCTGCAGGCGGTAGCGGGGTTTGCCATTGAAAGTGTCCAGCGTTACGTATGCCAGCTTGGTGGAAAAGGCTCCCGGCACGCCGGTAATGGCCTCGTAGACCTTGTCGCTGATGTGATGGCCAAGGGTTCGCATGCCGTTCACCGACGCTGCCGCGGTCTCGCCCAGAATGCGCTTCTCCTGGTTTACATCGAACAATTCATAGCGGGCCACCACCCGGTCGCCATTGCGGCTCAGCTCCCCGACCAGGACATAACGCTGGCCAAGCATGCGCCAGTCCCGGAAGTACACCTCCTCACGACGGGATGGCAGGCTCAGCATTTTTTCCGCCGGCAGCGGCCGGAACTCTCCGCTCATGGCCAGATCGTCCCGGACAATATTGGCCGCCTTGTCTCCGGGTGGAATCGCGCCATTTTCCGCAAATGGCACAACGGAGATAGGGATGGCGGAATCGGCGCCTTCGGTGATTCGGATCAGCAGCTCGGCACGTGCTCCGGTTGCCAGCATGATCAGGGCAACCAGCGCGGCGGCCACGGTTTTGTGTGAGGTCGTCCAGGTCCGCTTTGTCATGATCTTTCCTGTTTCCTTATTTCCACCGACGCGGGTTGAATTCAATAGTAAACTGACGGAAATAACGCTCGAAGGTTTCCCTGTCATCCGGTATCGGATAGCGATTCAACGAACGCACGGCATTCAGCGCAGAGTTATCGAACGCGGTATTGCCGCTGCTGCTGACCAGTTTCACACTGACCAGCTCACCAGTCGGCAACAGCGTGATCTGCAGCCGCGCGGTCATCTCTTCGGTAGCCGACGATGGCATATACCACGCCTGGCTGAGCCGCTCCCGGATCAGCGCCTGATATTTCTCGCTTTCGGACAGCATCTGCGCTTCCTTCGCGCGAGCCGCGGCAGCCTGCTGCTGACGACGGGCTTCGGCCTCCTTCGCTTTGCGAGATTCCTCGGCCAGAGCCTCAAGCTGCTGCTCTTTCAGGCGCCGTTCGGCCTCAAGGCGCTTGCGTTCGGCCTCCTTGCGGGCCTCTTCTTCCTGACGGCGACGCTCGGCTTCTTCCTGCTTACGCTGTTCTTCCAGCCGCCGCTGCTCCTCCTCGGCCTTCTTGCGTTCCGCTTCCCTGCGCTTGCGCTCCTCCTCGGCCTTTTGCCGTTCACGCTCCTTGGCCTCAGCCTCCGCTTTCTGGCGGGCGGCTTCACGGGCTTTTGCCTCTTCCCGTTCCCGGGCCAGGGCTTCCTGTTTCTTGCGCTCTTCCTCGGCCTTTCGACGGGCTTCCTCTTCCTGCGCCTTTTGCTCCGCGATTTTGCGCGCCTCTTCTTCCTGGCGACGGCGTTCAGCCTCGGCCTCCGCCTTTTTGCGTTCTTCTTCGGCACGCCGCTGCTGGTCGCGATCCGGTTGATCGTCCGGTTCCACCACCGGGCTTGGCTCCGGCTGCTGCTGGGTAATCAGGCGCGCCGAAATGCTCCGGGGTGGCTGCTCGTCAACTGGACTGGTCCATGACCAGCCCGCCAGCGCAACCACCACAATGAGCAGGTGCAGAAACACCGACAAGGCTACCGGGGACTTCCACGGCGGCGTACCGGTACTGATTACCCTGCGTTCCTGATTCGTCACAACAGCTCCGCGCGATCCTGGCTCACTTTTCATCCGAAGAGGGCTCGGTGATCAACCCGATGCTGGTGGCACCGGCACCCTGCAACTCCGCCATCAGGCGTACCACAGTGCCGTATTCCACATGCTCGTCACCGCGTACCAGGACCTCGCCATTGGGACGCTGTGACAGGATCTTGGCCACCTGTTCACTCACTTCCCCGAGAGACATGGGATCACTGCTCTCATCGCCGATCTCCATGTAGTAGGCACCGTTGGTGTCCACCGAAACCACAATCGACTCCACGTCCTTGTCAGACTGGATGGGGTCGGATGTGGTTTCCGGCAAATCCACTTTAACGCCCTGGGTCAGCATGGGCGCGGTCACCATGAAAATGACCAGCAACACCAGCATCACGTCGATGTAGGGAACGACGTTGATCTCCGACATCGGCTTTTTCCGCTGCTGCGGCATCATCCCCATGCCTTTCATATCACCCGGCTCCCATCGTTGCGTTCATTCATCAGGCAGCGCTCTGCTCACTGGCATGCACACGACGGTGCAGGATGCTGGAGAATTCCTCGGCAAAGGTCTCGTAGTTCTTGAGCAAGGCATCGGACATGGCCGAGAAGCGGTTATAGGCAATGACCGCCGGAATGGCTGCAAACAGGCCCATGGCCGTGGCAATCAGGGCTTCCGAAATACCCGGGGCGACGGTTGCCAGGGTTGCCTGCTGGACCTGGGCCAGACCCCGGAACGAGTTCATGATCCCCCAGACGGTGCCAAACAGACCCACATAGGGACTGGTGGAACCGACCGTGGCCAGAAATGGCAGATGGGTCTCGAGCCGCTCCTGCTCCCGGGAGAAGGCGACACGCATGGCACGCTGGGTGCCTTCCATGACGGCGTCGGCATCCCGGCTCTGTTGCCGAAGGCGCGAGAACTCCTTGAATCCGGCGCGAAAGACCGCTTCCACCCCGGAGAATGGCGTTGGTTCGGCATTGACCTCCCGGTAAAGTTGCCCAAGGTCCATGCCGGACCAGAATCGCTCTTCAAATTCCAGCTGTGCGCGTTTGGCCTTCCGGAAGACCTGCAGGCGCTGGAAAATCAGGGCCCAGGAAATCACCGAGGCCAATCCCAGCAACAGCATGACCAGCTGTACCAGTAACCCGGCATTTGAAATGAGATGCCATACAGAAAGTTCTGACTCCACCTTTTACTCCTGGCTGGTTCCGTAAGTTGGGTCCGGCTGCTGAACATTGCGCTTCAGCAGGTCCTGCATATTCTCGGGCAGACGCCTGGGCCTGCCGGTATCCAGTGCCACACAAGCCACGCGAACATCCGCTTCGCACAGTAATGTGCGATCACTGGCGCGCAGCACTCGCTGCCTGAAATTCATCCAGACTCGCCCGTAAGCCACGGGCTCGGCGGTAACGAGCAACTGATCATCCAATCGGGCTGGCACCGCATAGTGAATATTCATCCGTTGCACGACGTAGCTGATGTTATCCGCCAGACCGGCCCGAAGACCGACGCCGCAGCTGCGCACCCATTCGGTCCGGGCACGCTCCATGTAGTGCAGATACTTGGCATGGAAGACAATACCACCAGCATCCGTATCTTCTATATACACCCTGATGGGTAATTCAAAGACCTGGGCGTTGCCTGTCTCAGTCAAAGAGGTCCCCCTCGGCTTCCGATCTGGGAGGCACCACGCCGAAGTGCTGATACGCTTTGGAGGTCACCATGCGTCCTCGCGGCGTGCGAACCATGTAGCCCTGCTGGATCAGGAAAGGCTCCAGCACATCCTCGATGGTGCCCCGCTCCTCGCTGATGGCAGCCGCCAGGCTTTCAACGCCGACCGGCCCCCCGTCGAACTTTTCAATCATGGCCAGCAACAGGCGGCGATCCATGTGGTCGAAGCCCTGGTTATCCACCTTGAGCATGTTCAGGGCCTGGTCGGCAATGTCAGCAGTAATCCGGCCGTTGGAGCGCACTTCGGCAAAATCCCGGACCCGACGTAACAGGCGGTTGGCAATGCGGGGCGTTCCCCGGGAACGGCGGGCAATCTCGAAGGCACCGGCCTCATCAATGGCCACCGTGGACAACCGGGCGGAGCGAATGATGATGTTGGTCAGATCCTCGGTGTTGTAGAACTCGAGCCGCTGCACGATGCCGAAACGGTCCCGAAGCGGGGATGTCAGCAGGCCCGCGCGGGTGGTTGCACCCACTAGAGTGAATGGTGGCAGATCCAGCTTGATGGAGCGGGCCGCCGGCCCCTCACCGATCATGATATCCAGCTGGTAGTCCTCCATGGCGGGGTACAGGACTTCCTCGACGGCAGCACTCAGGCGGTGGATCTCGTCTATGAAGAGAACATCACCTTCTTCAAGATTGGTGAGCATCGCGGCCAGGTCACCGGCCTTCTCGAGCACGGGACCAGAGGTGGTCTTGATGGCCACGCCCATCTCGTTGGCAATGATGTTGGCCAGGGTGGTCTTGCCCAGGCCAGGCGGACCGAAAATCAGCACATGGTCCAAGGCCTCCTGCCGGCCACGGGCGGCAGAGATGAAGATTTCCATCTGTTCACGGACCGAGGGCTGGCCCACATATTCCGACAACAGCGCCGGACGGATGGCCCGATCCTGGACCTCCTCGTAGTCACCGGCCCCGGCTGAAATCAGTCGGTCGGATTCAATCATGGCATCACCCGTTCTCTGGGAATCAACATCGTGCCTGTGCGCCTTGCCCTGCAATTCAACGTTGACCCAATTGTACAAACGGGCCCCTGACTGTCACGTTACGCTCTCTACAGGTTTGGCGCCACTCAGGCGACATATTACCGTCACGTCATCCGGCGGGAATCATATTGCGCAAGGCCAGGCGTATCAGGGTCTCGCTGGTCGCGCCTTCCTCCGCGACCTTGCTGATCGCCTTCGCGGCCTCCTGCGGCTTGTAGCCAAGGGCAATCAAGGCCGCCTCGGCTTCTTCCCTGGGATCCGGACCGGTCGCCGACTGCCCGGAGGCAGATCCGCCAGCGACTGTCGCCTCGGGCGACATCGGCACAAACTGCCCTTCAAGTTGCCCGATCCGGTCGGCCATTTCAATAAGCAGCCGCTCTGCCGTTTTCTTGCCTACACCGGGCAGTTTGACCAGGGCATTGGCGTCCCTGGACTCGACGCAGCGGATAAACTGCTGTGCATCGAGACCGGACAGAATTCCAACCGCCAGCTTGGGACCAACGCCGTTAACCTTGATCAGCAGGCGAAACAGATCCCGGTCGAGCTTTGCCGCAAAGCCATACAGGCTCTGGGCATCCTCACGCACGGCGAAATGGGTATGAAGGGTCACTTCCTGCCCGCATTCCGGCAGGTGAAAGAAGGTGGTGTAGGGAATGTCGATTTCGTAACCCAGCCCGGCGCACTCCACCAACGCCTGCCCGGGGGTCTTTTCGACCAGAATGCCTCGGATACGACCTATCAAGGGGTAGCTCCTGTGGCTCCTGGGAGCCGGTTATTGTTGTCTGACCCGACCGCTGCGCACCTTGCCGCCGCTTCCGGCCAACCGCAGCACGCTCTGGCTCATATGGGCATGACAGAGCGCGATGGCCAGGGCATCGGCGGCGTCAGCCTGGGGTTTGCGGGACAGCGAAAGCAGGGCCTGCACCATGTGCTGAACCTGGGACTTGTCCGCCCCACCCTTGCCGACCACCGCCTGCTTTACCTGCCGCGCCGAATACTCATGCACCGCCAACCCGCTGTTGGCGGCACTGACAATGGCAGCGCCACGGGCCTGTCCGAGTTTGAGCGCGGAATCCGGGTTGCGGGCCATGAACACCTGCTCGATAGCGAACTCCTCCGGCCGATACTCGCCGATCAGCGTGGCCAGACTATGAAAGATGGTCTGCAGCCGCTCGGCCATGGGCTTTTCGCCAACCCGGATACAGCCGCTGTCGATATACTCGATCACCCGACCCTCGGCACGAATGATCCCGTATCCGGTAATCCGGGAACCGGGATCCACTCCGAGAATGATCGCCACGCTCAGGCTCTCGCCATGGTCACAGGGATTCCATGATTTCCGCGGAGATATCCGCGTTGTGGTAGACGTTCTGGACGTCATCCAGGTCTTCAAGCATGTCGATCAGCTTGAGAATGGTTTCGGCGCCATCCCGGTCCAGTTCGACCCGGGTAGAAGGCACCATGGTGACCTCGGAATTGTCCGGCTTCAGTCCCGCCTCAACCAGGGATTCCTTGACGTCCAGGTATTCCTCCGGCGTGGTCACGATCTCGTAGGAGCCGTCCTCCTGCTCCTGCAGGTCTTCGGCCCCGGCTTCCAGGGCCGCCTCCATCAACCGGTCCCCGTCCACGTCAGGGCTGTAGCTGATAATGCCTTGCTTGGAGAACAGGTAGGCCACGGAACCGTCGGTGCCGAGGTTGCCGCCGAACTTGTTGAAGGCATGACGTACCTCGGCGACAGTGCGGTTCTTGTTGTCGGTCATGGCCTCAACAAAAATCGCCACCCCGCCCGGGCCGTAACCTTCGTAGGTCAGTTCTTCGTAGTTGCTGTCATCGCCACCACCGGCACCACGCTCAATGGCCCGTTCGATGGTGTCTTTTTTCATGTTGGCCGTCAGGGCCTTGTCGACAACCGCCCGGAGACGGGGATTGTCGTTGGGATCGCCGCCGCCAAGGCGGGCGGCAACGGTCAGTTCCCGGATGATTTTGGTGAAGATCTTGCCGCGCTTGGCATCCTGGGCCGCCTTGCGGTGCTTGATGTTGGCCCACTTACTGTGACCAGCCATGCCTAACCTCCGTCCATCGTCCGGGGAGCGGGCCGGGCCCGCCCCCGACTGTCAGAATTTACTCGCTGTCTTCGGCCTTGTTGCCCTCAACCGGCTTGGCGGAACGGCGCAGACGGATGTGCAGCTCGCGCAGCTGCTTCTCGTCCACCTCGCCCGGCGCCTGAGTCATCAGACAGGTGGCGCTCTGGGTCTTCGGGAAGGCAATGACGTCCCGGATGGAAGAGGCGCCGGTCATCAGCATGACCAGACGATCCAGACCGAACGCCAGACCACCATGGGGCGGGCAACCGAACTTCAGGGCGTCGAGCAGGAAGCCGAACTTGGCGCGGGCTTCTTCCTCACCGATACCCAGGATGCGGAACACCGCTTCCTGCATTTTCTCGTCGTGGATACGGATGGAACCACCACCAAGCTCCGTGCCGTTCAGCACCATGTCGTAGGCGCGGGACAGCGCGTTGGCCGGGTCCGCTGCCAGTTCCTCCGGTGAGCAGGACGGTGCAGTGAACGGGTGGTGAATCGCGGTGAGTCCGCCATCCGGCGTTTCCTCGAACATCGGGAAATCCACAACCCACAGCGGCGCCCACTCGCAGGTGAGCATGTTCAGGTCGTGACCCAGCTTCACCCGCAGCGCCCCCAGGGCTTCGTTGACCACCGTGGTCTTGTCGGCACCGAAGAACACGATGTCGCCGTCTTCGGCACCCACGCGCTCCATGATGGCCTGGGCCACGTCGTCACCGAGGAACTTGATGATCGGAGACTGCAGACCTTCCACACCCTTGGCCAGCTCGTTGACCTTGATGTAGGCCAGACCCTTGGCGCCGTAGATGCCGACAAACTTGGTATAGTCGTCGATCTGCTTGCGGGTCAGCTCGCCGCCTTTCGGTACACGCAGGGCAGCAACGCGTCCCGTCGGATCCTTGGCCGGGCCGGCGAAGACCTTGAAGTCCACGTTCTCAATCAGGTCATTGACGTCCACCAGCTCCAGAGGGATACGCAGATCCGGCTTGTCGGAACCGAAGCGCTGCATGGCTTCGGAGTGCGGCATGCGCGGGAATTCCGGAAGGCTGACATCAAGAACGTCCTTGAACAGGGAGCGAACCATGTCCTCGTTCAGCTCCATCAGGGTCTTCTCATCAATGAAAGACGCCTCAATGTCCACCTGGGTGAACTCCGGCTGACGGTCGGCGCGAAGGTCCTCGTCACGGAAACACTTGGCAATCTGGTAGTAGCGATCGACACCGGAAACCATCAGCAACTGTTTGAACAGCTGCGGGGACTGCGGCAGCGCGAAGAAGGAACCTTCGTGGGTCCGGCTCGGCACCAGGTAGTCACGGGCACCTTCCGGGGTTGCACGGGTCAGGATCGGGGTTTCCACGTCCATGAAACCGCGGCTGTCCAGGAAGTTGCGGATGTAGCTGGTAACCCGGGAGCGGAACCGCAGGCGGTTGATCATTTCCGGACGACGCAGATCCACGAAACGGTAGCGCAGGCGCACGTCCTCGCCCACGTCCACGTGCTCGTCCAGCGGGAACGGCGGCGTGGCAGCAGCGTTCAGGATGGTCAGCTCCTTGCCCAACAATTCCACCTGGCCGGTGGGCATGTTGTTGTTCTCAGTCCCCGCCGGGCGACGACGCACGCGGCCGGTTACCTTGATCACGAATTCGCTGCGGACCTTTTCGGCCAGGGCAAAGCTCTCAGGGGTGTCCGGGTCGACAACCACCTGGGACATACCATCCCGATCTCGCAGATCCAGGAAGATAACCCCACCATGGTCACGGCGGCGGTGTACCCATCCGCAAAGTGTGACTTCCTGATCGATGTGGGATTCGTTGATCCCACCGCAATAATGACTGCGCATACCGGTTCCCGTTACGTTAGATGTATTCGAAACTTTTTCGTGTCTTGCCGCCTCAGCTGGGGTGACCCTTTCCGAAACACGCTGTGGATACGTCCCTGTACGCTCTGCTCCGCCATCCATGGCTCCGCAAGGTTTCGGAAAGGGTCACCCCACCTGAGGCTACTTGATTCGTGGCCGCTGAAATTTTTTGCGACCTTACTGGAAAAGCGGCCCATTATAAACACAATAGGTCTGAAAATCAGGCGTGCTGGTATGCAAATCCGGCGCCCGGATGACTGTGAGATGGCTGGCCGCTAGAATGCCCTCTTCATAAAGCCGGTTGGAGCCAGAAGTTGACCACGAGAGCAGAACAAAAACTGCGGACACGTCGCGCCCTCATGGACGCTGCACTAGCCCAGCTCAGCGCCGATCGGGGGTTTGGCAGCCTCAGTCTCAGGGAGGTTGCACGGGAAGCCGGCATCGCCCCCACCTCCTTTTACCGCCATTTCTCCGAACTGGACGAACTCGGACTCGCCCTGGTCGACGAAGGCGGTGTCGCCCTGCGCCAGCTGATGCGCCAGGCCCGAAAACGTATCGCCCGGGATGGCAGCGCCATTTCCACCTCAGTGGATACGTTCATGGAGTACCTGGGTAACAACGCCAATCTGTTCCGCTTGATGCTGCGGGAGCGCACCGGTGTTTCCAAACCATTCCGGACCGCAGTGAAGGCGGAAATCGATCATTTCGTGACGGAGTTGGCCGACGATCTGCGGCGTTTCGCGGAGGAGCGGAATAAACCTCTGTCAGACGCGCGCGTGGTGGCCGAGGCGATGGTGACACTGGTGTTCAACCAGGGTGCCGAGGCGCTTGATGCCACTCCGAAAGAAAAGGATGAATTGAAAGTGAAGCTGAAAACCGAGCTTCGCATGATCCTGCTGGGTTCACAGACTCTCGCCCGAAGGCGCTGACACCGGTTCAGGCCAGGCGTGCCAGCACCGGCTCCAGTACCTGTTTCATGCGGGCAAGCTCATCCTCGGCGTAATGTACCGGAGCCTGCTTGCCCCACACCGGCCCCGGCCAGGCCGGATCTCCTTCAAAACGCACGATGTGGTGGACGTGAAGCTGCGGCACCATGTTACCCAGTGCCGCCACATTCATCTTGTCGCCTCCAAAAGCCTCCATCATGGCGCGGCTCAGCGCGGACGATTCCGTCATCAGCCGCTGCTGCTGCCCTTCGGGAAGCTCATAGATCTCCCGGATGCCAGCGACCGCCGGCACCAGGATAACCCAGGGCCAGGTTTTCTCATTCATCAACCGAACTTCACACAGGCGGGTCCTGCCAAGCAGGAAGGTGTCCGCCGCCAGCCGTTCGTGTAACTCGAATTCCTGGCTCATCGCTCACACCACCGAGTGGAACTGGTTACGACCACGGCCGATGGCGTAGTAGATCAGGCCGTAACGATCCAGCATTTCCGGCTCGTACAGGTTACGACCGTCAAAGACAACAGGGTCCCGCAGATTGGCAGCCACCACATCGAAGTCCGGAGAACGGAATTCCTTCCATTCGGTGCAGATGGCCAGCACGTCGGCACCCTTGAGAGCCTGCTCCTTGGTGCCGCACAGGGTCAGGCCCGGCTGGTCGCCATAGATACGCTGGGTCTCTTCCATGGCTTCGGGATCGAAGGCCTGGACCGAGGCGCCGGCTTTCCAGAGGTCTTCCATCAGCGTGCGGGAGGAGGCCTCGCGCATGTCATCGGTGTTGGGCTTGAAGGCCAGACCCCACAGGGCAACAACCTTGCCCTCGAGGTTGCCCTGAAAATGATGGCTGATCTTGTCGAACAGCACATGCTTCTGGGCGTAGTTGACGTCTTCCACTGCGTTCAGCAACCGGGCGTCGTAACCACAGTCACGGGCGGTGCGGGCCAGTGCCTGCACGTCCTTGGGGAAGCAGGAACCACCGTACCCGCAACCGGGGTAGATGAAGTGGTAACCGATGCGAGGATCGGAACCGATACCGCGGCGAACGGCTTCGATGTCAGCCCCCAGACGCTCGGCCAGGTTGGCGATTTCGTTCATGAAACTGATCTTGGTCGCCAGCATGGAGTTGGCGGCATACTTGGTCAGCTCCGCCGAGCGGATATCCATGAAGATCATGCGGTCGTGGCTACGGTTGAACGGGTAATAGACTTCCCGCAGAAGGTCCGCCGCCTTCTCGCTGTCAGTGCCGACGATGATGCGGTCCGGCTTCATGAAATCATTGATCGCCGCGCCCTCTTTCAGGAACTCGGGGTTGGAGACCACATCGAATTCCAGCTCCAGGCCACGGTGGTCCAGTTGCGACTGTACGGCTGCCCGAACCTTGTCGCCGGTACCGACCGGGACGGTCGATTTGTCTACTACCACCTTGTAGTCGTCCATGTACTGACCGATGGACTTGGCCACGGCGGTCACGTACTGCAGGTCTGCCGAGCCGTCTTCATCCGGCGGTGTACCTACCGCAATGAACTGCAGTGCACCATGCTTGACCGCCTCTTCGGTATCGGTGGTGAACGCCAGGCGGCCCGCTTCAACGGTGTGCCGGACAATCGAGTCCAGGCCCGGCTCGTAGATGGGAATCTGACCATTGCGGAGCTTGTCGATCTTGGCCTGGTCCACGTCCATACACAGGACATGATGGCCCACGTCCGCGAGGCAAGCGCCCGTGACCAGTCCAACATATCCTGTACCGAAAATAGTGATCTTCATGGGTTACGTTCCGAATGTGTTCAAATGGGTAAAAATGTCAGGGATCAGGGTTCGCCGGCGGCTTTCTTCTTCTGCCAGATAGCTTCCCACTGCAGAGCCGTGCGAACGATTGTTTCCAGATCATCGTAATCCGGCTGCCAGCCCAGGGTCTCACGGATCAGGGTGTTATCTGCCATCAGGGCGGCCGGATCACCAGCGCGCCGGCCGGTCTCGGTCACCGGGAAATCAACGCCCGAGACGCGCTTGACCACGTCAATGACCTCACGAACGGTGAAGCCGCGACCATAACCACAGTTCAGCACCTTCGAGTCGCCTCCGTTCGCCATGTGATCCAGCGCCATCACATGAGCCTTGGCCAGATCCTCTACGTGGATGTAATCGCGAATACAGGTGCCATCCCGGGTGTCGTAGTCGGTGCCGAAGACGCTCATTCCGTCCCGTTGCCCGGTGACACATTCGCTGGCCACTTTGATCAGATGGGTGGCCTCCGGTGTCGCCTGCCCCAGCAGGCCATCAGGATTGGCACCGGCGACATTGAAATAACGCAGAATAACGTAATTCAGGCTCGAGGCGGCGGCAAGATCCATGATCATGCGTTCGCTCATCATCTTGGACGCCCCGTACGGATTGATTGGCGCCAACGGCAGGTCTTCGGTAAGTACCTGCTGGTCCGGCATGCCGTAAACCGCTGCTGTGGAAGAGAATACCATGTAGGGCACCTGGTGCCGTTCGACTGCCTTCAGCAGGTTCAGAGTGTTACGGGTATTGTTGCTGTAGTACTTGAGCGGATTGGCCACGGACTCCGGCACGACGATGTTGGCCGCGAAATGCAAGACCGCCTCGAACCGGTGCTCCGAAAACAGTCGGTCGATGGCCGCCTCGTCCGCCAGATCACCCACCACCAATTCGCCGGCGGTAACGGCCCAGCGATACCCGGTGGAGAGATTGTCGAAGACCACGATATCGTGACCGGCTTCAGCCAGCTGCCGAACCACGTGACTTCCGATATACCCGGCTCCGCCGGTAACAAGCACTTTCATGGGTGAAGGCTACTCCTTCCCTGAGGATGACTGACGCTGGCGCCGGATTTCCGCCCGCCGCCGGCTGAAAAACTCGCTGATCATTTCGCTGCATTGCTCCCCGAGCACACCTCCGACCGCCTCAACAGCCCAGTTCAGATGGGGCTCCTCCAGGGTCCGGCGGGTGGATTCCACTGCCCCTGCTTTGGGCTCGGCAGCGCCGTAGACCAGACGGCTGATACGACCGTGAACAATGGCTCCGACGCACATGGTACATGGCTCCAGCGTTACGTAAAGCGTCGCTCCCGACAATCGGTAATTGCCTACCCGGGCCGCGGCATCCCGGAGCGCCCGGATCTCGGCATGGGCGGTAGGATCACAACCGGAAATGGGGGCGTTGAACCCCGCGCCGATTTCTTTGCCATTCAGCACCACAACGGCCCCCACAGGGACCTCCCCGGCTGCGGCGGCCTGCTGCGCCAACTGCAGAGCACGGGACATCCAGTGGCGGTCGTTTGAAATCTCGGGCATGGTCGCTTGGGTCGTCGGCTTGAATTCGGGTTGGGGAAAATACCACAGCTGATGATCCGAGACCACGGATACCCTGGTTACCGCCGGGCTATTGATTGCCCTCGCTTACCAGATACCCGACAAACCAGTCACGGGTCAGTCGAGCGACCTGATCCATGGTCCCCGGCTCCTCGAACAGGTGGCTGGCGCCGCGCACGATCTCCAATCGAGGTTCAATCTGCATTTGCCCGGCTGCCCAGCGATTCATCCCGATGACTGCCTCATCGAGGCTACCCACGATCAGCAGTGTTGGTGCCTGCACCAGGGGAAGATCTTCACCGGCCAGATCTGCACGCCCTCCACGAGAAACCACCGCTGCGACGGTTTCGGGACGGCGGGCGGCCGCGATAAGCGCAGCTGCGGCGCCAGTACTGGCCCCGAACAGCCCGATCCGAAAATCACGAAGCCGCTCCTGCTCGCCCAGCCAATCGACCGCGCCGATGAGACGCCGACTCAACAATCCGATATCGAACCGCAGTTGCCGGGTGCGCAGGTCGATTTCGTTTTCGTCCGCTGTCAGCAGGTCGAACAGCAAGGTAGCGAGACCACCCTCGTTCAGGAACTGCGCGACAGCACGATTGCGGGGACTGAAACGGCTACTGCCGCTACCGTGGGCAAAGACGACGATACCCTGCGCCTGTTCCGGAATAATGAGACTCCCCTCCAGCTCAACACCATCGGTGCTGAGCCTGATCTCGCCCGGGTAATCCTTTCTGTTCATGGGTTCCAGGCCCTCACTAACAGCCCGGTCACTTCCTCATCCGACACCTGACTGAAATCGACATACCAGAGGCCGATGGCGGTAAAGGGCTCGGGCGTGGCCAGGCAGACCACATCATCCGCCTCTTTGCGCAATACGTCGACAGTATCGGGAGGTGCTACCGGAACCGCGACCACCAGCTCCCCGGGGTTCTGCTTGCGCAGCGCCTTGATCGCTACGCGCATGGTGGCGCCGGTGGCCACACCGTCATCCACCAGAATCACGCACTTGCCGGCTATCTCCGGCCAGGGGCGATCGCCCCGGTAGGCCTGAGCCCGCCGTTCCAGCTCCTTCTGCTCGCTGGCCGCGATCTTTTCAAGGGTCTCGTCGGAAACACGGAGGTAAGACACCAGTTCTTCGTTGAGTACCCGGACTCCGCCACTGGCGATCGCCCCCATCGCCAGCTCACGCTGACCGGGCGAACCCAGTTTACGAACCAGCATGAGGTCCAGGGGCGCATGCAGCGCCTCGGCCAATTCAAAAGCAACCGGCACGCCACCCCGGGGCAACGCCAGCACAAGTACGTTCTCGCGATCACGATAATTCGCCATGGCTTTCGCCAGAGCCTGCCCGGCGGTGGCGCGATCGGCAATCGGCAGCTCCATCAGCCTCTCCTCCCTGCCCGATGCGTCAGAATCAGGGCCTCGTTACCTACAAGCATTGGACAATTTCCGGAAAACCTCAACGTGAGCCGGACATTGCTGTGCCTGGTAACAAAAAAACCCAGCGCAAACGCTGGGTTGGGTATGGATTTCTGCTTTCAGGTGCCAGTAAAAAACGGCCGCCGCATTATTCCCACTCAATGGTCGCGGGCGGCTTGGAAGAAATGTCGTAAGTCACCCGGGACACACCGCTGATCTCATTGATAATCCGGTTGGAGACTTTCTCCAGCAGATCATACGGCAGGTGTGCCCAGCGGGCGGTCATGAAATCGATGGTCTCAACGGCGCGCAGGGCCACCACGTATTCGTAGCGACGGGCGTCACCAACCACACCTACGGACTTGACCGGCAAGAATACTGCAAAGGCCTGACTGGTCTTGTGGTAAAGGTCCGCGCGGTGCAGCTCTTCCAGGAAGATGGCATCGGCACGACGGAGGATATCCGCGTATTCCTTCTTTACTTCGCCAAGGATACGGACACCCAGCCCTGGCCCCGGGAATGGATGACGGTAGACCATGTCGTAAGGCAGGCCCAGCTCCAGACCGATCCGACGGACCTCGTCCTTGAACAGCTCCCGCAGCGGCTCCACCAGCTTCATCTTCATGGTTTCCGGCAGGCCACCGACATTGTGGTGGGACTTGATCACATGGGCCTTGCCGGTTTTGGAGGCGGCAGACTCGATCACGTCCGGGTAGATGGTGCCCTGGGCCAGCCAGTTCACGTCCTTGATATTGGCGGCCTCGTCATCGAACACGTCGATGAAGGTGTTACCGATAATCTTGCGCTTCTGCTCAGGGTCATCCACGCCCTTGAGCTTGGACAGGAACAGATCCTCGGCATCGACACGGATGACCTTCACGCCCATGTTGCTGGCGAACATGTCCATGACCTGGTCGCCTTCGTGAAGACGCAGCAGACCGTTGTCAACGAACACGCAGGTCAGCTGGTCACCGATGGCCTTGTGCAGCAGCGCTGCGGTCACCGAGGAGTCCACACCGCCGGAGAGGCCCAGAAGAACTTTCTCGTTACCGACCTGCTCCCGGATCTGGCGTACCGCATCGTCCACGATCTTGGCCGGGGTCCACAGCGCCTCGCAGCCAGAGATAGTCAGAACGAAGTGCTCAAGAATGCGCTTACCCTGAAGGGTATGGGTCACTTCCGGGTGGAACTGCACGCCGTACAGATTACGGCTGGTGTCCTGCATGGCGGCAATCGGGGCACTTTCGGTAGAGGCCAGCAGCTCGAAGCCCTCCGGCATCGCCACCACCTTGTCACCGTGGCTCATCCACACGTCCAGCAGGGACTCCCCGGCCGGCGTCAGGTGGTCGGTAATATCCGCCAGCAGCGGGCCCTTGGCGCGCACCTTGACCTGGGCATAGCCGAACTCCCGCTTCTCGGAGCTGGCAACCCGGCCTCCGAGCTGCTC
The DNA here is from genome assembly GCA_014762755.1 of Marinobacter sp. GTDB lineage: Bacteria > Pseudomonadota > Gammaproteobacteria > Pseudomonadales > Oleiphilaceae > Marinobacter. The sequence goes on along the minus strand of JABURI010000251.1, from coordinate 5,810 downwards.
TGCCATGGTCTGCATGCCGTAACAGATGCCAAGCACAGGAATGCCACGGTCAAACAGGCCCTCGGGCGCCCGGGGACCACCGAGCTGAGTCACGGATTCCGGGCCACCCGCCAGGATAATCCCCTTGGGATTGAACTCCCTGAGCTCTTCATCGGTGATGTCAAAGGCCTTGATCTCACAATACACACCAATCTCCCGGATACGCCGGGCGATCAACTGGGTGTACTGGGATCCGAAATCAAGAATCAGGATACGGTGGTCGTGGATGTTCTGGGCCATGGGGTCCTCGGATCAAAAATAAACAACGCGGCCCGTTCCGGGGCCGCGTTCAGTCAGATAATGCTTAGCCGATTCGGTAGTTGGGCGCTTCCTTGGTGATGGTCACATCATGAACGTGACTCTCACGCATGCCGGCGTTGGTGATGCGAACGAATTCCGGCTTGGTGCGCATTTCTTCCA
>JABURI010000251.1:0-4595 GCA_014762755.1 Marinobacter sp. | reverse complement strand
CGACCCTGCTCGTCCTTGCACGCCAGGGGATAGTCCTTGGCTTTCTGGATGTCCTTGACGGTGATCAGGCCGCGCAGTTCGAAATCGTCATTCACCACCAGCACTTTCTCGATGCGATGGCGGTGCAGCAGTTCCTTCACGTCCTCGAGGCTGGCGCCTTCCTTGACGGTCACCAGCTTGTCCTTCGGTGTCATGATGTCACGGACGAGGGTGTCCATGCGGCTTTCGAAGCGGATATCACGACCGGTCACGATGCCCACCAGATCATGACCATCAACCACCGGCAGGCCGGAAATGTTGTTAGCCATGGTGATGTCGACCAATTCACGCACGGTGGTGTCCGGCGACACGGTGATCGGATCCTTCACCACGCCACTCTCGAATTTCTTGACCTTGCGAACCGCAGCCGCCTGCTGCTCCACAGTCATGTTCTTATGCATGATACCGATGCCACCCTCCTGAGCCATGGCGATGGCCAGTTCGGCTTCAGTGACGGTATCCATGGCAGACGATACCAACGGGATATTGAGGGTGATATTCCGGGTCAGCTGGGTCTGGAGGCTGACCTGGTGGGGGAGAACTTCCGAGAATCCGGGAACAAGCAGAACATCATCAAACGTGAGGGCTTCTTCAGCAATTCGCAGCATTGGGATCCGCCTTTTGAACGTGCTAAGTTTGGAAATCCTGTACCGCGCCCTGAGCGGCGCGACAAAGCAAAATCCTTAATCGATCTATTATAAAGTGGTGGCTCTGGACAGTAAACCGCACCATTCTTAAGGTCTGTTTGCATCTTTTTGAAATTCCGATATTTTTGCTTCGAAATTTTCGGCTATTGCGTATAAAACCAACCATGGAGCACGGCCTTGACTCCCTCCTTCCAGGATTCCCAGCCCTTTTCCGGTGATACCGGCAGTCTCCGCCCGACACGGGCGCTCAGTGTCAGCGAGCTGAACCACCAGGCCCGCCACCTGCTGGAATCCAGTTTCATGCAGGTCTGGGTGGAGGGCGAACTCTCCAGTTTTTCCCGGCCTTCCTCCGGCCACTGGTACTTCTCCCTGAAGGACCGCAAATGCCAGGTCCGGTGCGCCATGTTCCGGGGTTTCAACCAGAGGGTTCGAGCCATTCCGAAGGAAGGCGACCAGGTCCGCATCCGGGGCAAGGTGACCCTTTACGAGAGCCGGGGCGATTTCCAGATCATTGCCGAACACATTGAGCCGGCCGGACTGGGCGCCCTGCAGCAGGCCTTCGAGGAACTGAAGCGCAAGCTCCAGGCCGAGGGTCTGTTCGAGGCGGCCCGCAAGAAGCCGATTCCGGCCCTGCCCCGGCATATCGGGGTTGTCACCTCGCCGACCGGCGCGGCCATCCACGACATCCTGACGGTGCTTTCGCGCCGGTGCCCGGCCATACCGGTCACCCTGTACCCGACCGCCGTCCAGGGCAAGGCCGCAACCGCTGATATTGTCCGCGCCATCGAGCAGGCCCAGAACCATGGCGTCGCGGACGTACTGATCATCGGTCGCGGTGGTGGCTCGCTTGAGGACCTCTGGTGTTTCAACGAGGAGGCAGTCGCCCGTGCCATTGCCGCCTGCCGGATCCCGACGGTCAGCGCCGTCGGCCATGAGGTGGATGTCACCATCGCTGACTTCGTGGCGGACCTCCGGGCCCCGACTCCCTCGGCCGCAGCGGAAAAGATTTCCCCGGACCAGAGCCAATGGCTACGACAACTCGCCGAACAGGAGCTCCGACTGGCCAATGCCGCACGAAGGGTACTCAAACGCCTGTCGGTGCAGCTGGAACACCTGAGCGCACGACTTCGGGATCCTCGCCGGGAGCTACAGGAAAAGGCCCAGCGTATGGACGATCTGGAACTCCGGCTGGGCAAGGCCATCAAGCAGAAGCTCGAGCGCTGGGAGGTACGCACCGGACACCTCGCCCAGAGGCTGGCCATGCAGTCACCGCAGAAACAGCTGACCACGAGCCGCGAGTCCCTCGGCCGGATAGAGGAGCGGCTGTTCGCAGCAACCCGGCTGACCATCCGACAGCAGCGCGACCGCATGGAGCACCTCGCCCAGACCCTGAATGTGGTCAGCCCACTCGCCACCCTGGGCAGAGGATACGCCATTGTCCGGGGCCCGGCTGGCGACATCATCCGGGATGCAGACAACCTCTCCCCGGGTGACCGTGTTTCCGCCCGGGTGGCAAAAGGCGAAATCGAGGCCGAAGTGACGTCCGTCAAATCAGGCCCGGAATAACACGTTGAAAAGCCCTTACTAAGCCTATGGTCTACTAGTCCATAAACTCAAAGTGCCTAAAGTTGTTGGAAAAAGCACAACATCACAAAAACAACAGGCACTAATGAGGTGGAATCTATGGACTACAATTCCGAGTTCCGGCGCTCGATCGACCAGCGTGACGAATTCTGGCAAGAGCATGCCAACCAGATTGACTGGATCGAAGCGCCGAAGACCATCTGGCAGCCAAAGGACAATGGCCATGGCGAATGGTTTCCCGACGGCGTACTGAACACCTGCGACGTGGCACTGGACGCAAACATCCGTGCCGGCCGGGGCGACCAGAAGGCCCTGATCTACGACTCCCCCGTGACCAACACCCAACAATCCTGGACCTACAACGAGCTCACCGCCGAAGTCGCCCGTTTTGCCGGTGCCCTGAAAGCGAAAGGCATCAGCAAGGGTGACCGGGTCATCATCTACATGCCGATGATTCCCCAAGCCGTGGTGGCCATGCTCGGCTGTGCCCGTATCGGCGCCATTCATTCAGTGGTCTTTGGCGGATTCGCCGCCCACGAACTGGCCGTGCGTATTGAAGACGCCGAGCCCAAGGCCCTGATCACCGCCTCCTGCGGTATCGAAGTCAACCGGGTTATCGAATACAAGCCGCTGGTGGACAAGGCTATCGAGCAGTCCAGCCATAAGCCGGATCTGTGCGTGGTCTACCAGCGCCCCCAGGCCCGGGCGGACATGCAGGACGGCCGCGACGTCGACTGGGAAGCCGTCATGGAAGGCGCGGAACCGGCCGATCCGGTACCCGTGAAATCAACGGATCCGCTTTACATCCTCTACACCTCCGGCACCACCGGCAAACCCAAGGGCGTGGTGAGGGACAATGGCGGCCACGCTGTCGCTCTGAAATACAGCATGAAACTGGTCTATGATGCCAACCCCGGGGATGTCTACTGGGCCGCGTCCGATGTGGGCTGGGTCGTGGGCCACAGCTATATCGTGTACGGGCCACTGTTTGCCGGCTGCACCACCATTCTGTACGAAGGCAAGCCGGTAAAAACCCCCGATGCCGGCGCTTTCTGGCGCGTGGTGCAGGACCATCGCGTCGACATGCTGTTCACCGCACCCACCGCATTCCGGGCCGTACGCAAGGAAGACCCGGAAGCGGATGAGCTGAACAAATACGACGTCAGCTCGCTCAAGCGTATCTTCCTCGCCGGCGAGCGTCTGGACCCGCCCACTTACGAGTGGCTCAAAGAACACACCGGCCTCCCCATCCTCGATCACTGGTGGCAGACCGAGACCGGCTGGGCCATCTGCTGTAACCCGGTGGGCATCGAAATGATGGAAACCAAGCCCGGCTCCGCCACGGTGCCCTCCCCCGGCTACAACGTCCAGGTAGTCGACATGAAGGGCAGCCAGGTTCCGGCCGGCGAACAGGGCCAGGTCGCGGTCAAGCTGCCGCTGCCTCCGGGCTGCATGATGACGGTCTGGGGGGACGACGAACGCTTCCGCAAAACCTACCTCGACCCGATTCCGGGCTACTACAGCTCCGGCGACGGCGGCTTCATCGATGACGATGGCTACGTGTTCATCATGGGTCGGACCGATGATGTCATCAACGTTGCGGGTCACCGGCTCTCCACCGGTGAAATGGAAGAAGTGGTGGCTTCTCACCCGGCCGTGGCCGAATGCTGCGTGGTGGGCGCCCATGACGAGCTGAAAGGACAGGTCCCTATCGGCCTGGTGCTGATCAAGGACGGAGCGACCATCGATCACGACGAACTGGAGGAAGAACTGGTCGAAATGGTCCGTGACAAGATCGGTGCCATTGCCTGCTTCCGCCGGGCCATGGTGGTCGAGCGGCTGCCCAAGACCCGGTCCGGCAAGATCCTTCGCCGGGTGATCCGCCAGATTGCCGATGGCGAGGAGTACACCGTACCCAGCACCATTGACGACCCGGCGATCCTGGAAGAGATCAGCCAGCAGTTCCGCTCCTGAGCATTCTGCTCGCAAACACCGTGGCCGGCCACCATGAAGTGGCCAGCCACGGCGTCTCAACCCCTGTGACTTTTCGGTCAAATCCTTGTTTTTAAAACGAATAAAACCTTCAAAAAAAGCGTTGACGCTCCCGAAACTCGGTCTATACTGAAATTGCTGTGAAAATACAGCGGTATTCAGTGAATGCGTTACAACGTCGTGCCTCCGTGCTTTTCGTTGCCCTTCTCTCAGTACTCTCTGGATTTCTCAGCAAAGTTCCATCAGGAATTCGAAGGTCCCGTGAGGGCAAATTTTAGAAAGACAGGAAAGATCAATGTCCGATACAAAAACCGGCCACGTGAAGTGGTTCAA
>JABURI010000243.1 GCA_014762755.1 Marinobacter sp. | reverse complement strand
GGATAGACACCAATCGCCTGGATAAAATTCTCCACCAGGTCTTCCTGGAACTCGATGTTCCTCATCTCGTAGAGCAGGCTTACTGCCTTGGCAGGGGTCATGGGGTCGTCGCCGCCGTCACGGGGCCCGATCAGGCTCTCGAAATACTCAGCAATACCCGCCACCTTCGCCATCAGCGGGATGCGGGTGCCACGGACACCCTGGGGGAAACCGGAGCCGTTGTGCCGCTCCCGGTGCCCGCCCACCACGCTGAGTACGGCCCGGGAAACACCGGTACCCTCGAGCATGGCAAGCCCCTTCTCTACATAGGTCCTGTAGCGAGCGTAATCCTCCGCGCTGAACTGCCCCTCCCGGGTCAGCAACGAGCGGGGCAGCACGGTTTTACCCACCTGGGACAGCAGGCACCCCATGCCCAGATGGTTCAGCAAGCCTTCGTTAAGCCCCAGGTGACGACCACACACCAGCGCCCAGATCGCGGTATTGAGCGAGTGGCGATAGATATAGTCGTCATGGGCACGAATCCGGCTGAGCCACAGCAGTGCGTCGGGGTGACGAATCACACTGGCAACCATCTTCCGGGTGATTTCGGCGACGGGCCGCAGATCGGCGCTGCCTCCCTCCTGCAGGGATTCGAACGCGCGCTCAAGGGCGAGCTCGGCATCGTCCAGAAGCAGGCGGGATACCTTGATTTCTTTTTTCAGGGTGGTGGTGGTTTCGTATTCCACCGGGTCCTGGATGGCCAGAGGCGGAAGCTTGAGCTCTTCCCGATCGGCGCCACGTTTGAGAAGTCTGCGCCCGAAAGCAGGCTTGATCTCGCCCTGATCGAGTTTCGAGGTGTCCCGGATTTCAGCGACGTCGATCATCACCCACCGGCAGTGGGATTTCAGCGCCCGGATGTCATCCTCGGAGCGAATGTAGAAACCCTGAATCGGGAAGGGGGTCTGGTGCCAGGGACGGTCCAGGTCGGACACGAACATGCCCACTTCCAGATCATGAACCGCAACTTTTCTCTGTTGGACACCCACGAGAGTCACCCCTGAAAATTATTCATTTTTAGATATTTGACATTCTGAACCAGCATACACAAGAGTCCATTACAGTTTCGTACCCCAAAAGATCCAGAAAGTAACCAAAGGTAAACAGACTGTAACTCCGTGATCTGCATCACACTGCGTACCAACGTTATTCACAGACGGACTCGTCAAAGGCCGGAAGGCTGGCGCTCAAGGATCCACGTGGCACTTTTCGAGTATAGACGGTATAGGGAACGGCGGAAGCACGAACGTAATCCATATTGACCGTCTCGCCTGCCCGCTCAACGCCGGGAAGCACCGGCTCACAAACCACCAACAGTTCCAGCCGGCCCTCGATGTCCGCAATCCGGGCATTATTGTCCGCCGGGTTCACCACCAGACACGCAGAGGGGTCCAACCCCTCGCGAGTAACCACAACCCGGTCAACCCCCGACTCCGCACAGGCCCGGATTCCGTTACCACAGGCCCCCGCCCCGTCATGGGACTCATCGCGCAACCGCCAAATCCGTGCACTGCACTGGGTTTCCACTGTCAGCGCCGTTGAACGGTCATCCAGAACCCACCAGGCCGGATACTCCGCAGTATCCCAGGAGACCCGGACCTGGCGGGCCTCGCCCCGGGAATTTTCAGCGGGAAACATGGCGAAATGGCTGTAATAACTGGCGCAGCCTGGTAACAGGACCATCGCCACTATAAATAGACACAAGACCCTGCACATCGTCCCTGCTTTGCCAACCATTTGGAAAGTCCTTTTATTACAGAAAACTTCAAGGTTTTTAGAGTGTTCAGAAGAATACCACCATTTTGCCTGAAATATTCCAAAGGTGATATTGACTATGACGACAATACAAATGAGAATGGTTGCTGTTTTTACATGCTTGCGAATCTTACAAGCGAAACAAACTCAAATCAGGCAGAGGTAACACCACCATGCGCATGAAACTGGCAGCAACCGCAGCAATGGCCCTGGCGGCCATGCCACTCACCGCATCCGCTGAGGGCGAAGTCAACATCTACTCCTACCGCCAGGCCTACCTGCTTGAGCCGCTGCTCAACGCTTTCGAGAAAGAAACCGGCATCGAGACCAATGTGGTTTTCGCCAAGCAGGGCCTTGCCGAGCGCCTGGAGCGTGAAGGCCGCAACAGCCCGGCAGACGTGGTCATGACCGTGGATATCTCCCGCATCAACGAACTGGTCGAGCGCGACCTGGTTCAGGGCGTGGACAGCGATGTCCTGAACAGCAATATCCCCGACAACCTGCGCCATCCGGAAGGCAAGTGGTTTGCACTGACCACCCGCGGCCGCCTGATCTTCACTTCCAAAGAGCGCGTTGAAGAGGGTGAAATCACCACTTACGAAGAGCTGGCCGAAGACAAGTGGAATGACCGCATCTGCACCCGCAGCGGCAAGCACCCCTACAACATCGCTCTGTTCTCCTCCCTGATTGCCCATCACGGCGAAGAGTGGACCGAGCAGTGGCTGCAGGATGTAAAAGACAACCTGGCACGTAAGCCCCAGGGCGGTGACCGTGACCAGATCAAGGCCATTGCCGAAGGCGTGTGCGACATCTCCATCGGCAACAGTTACTACTACGGCAACATGCTGCAGGACGAGAACCAGCGCCCGATCGCCGAGCAGGTGCGCCTGGTCTTCCCGAACGCCGATGGCCGTGGCACCCACGTGAACATCAGCGGCATCTCACTGACCAAGAGCGCGCCGAACAAGGAGAACGCCGTCAAGCTGATGGAGTTCCTGTCCTCACCGGAGGCCCAGCGTATCTACGCCGAGGCCAACACCGAGTACCCGGCCAACCCGGAAGTGAAGCCCTCCGGCCTGGTCGCCGAATGGGGTGAGATCAACCCTGACCAGCTGTCCCTGCAGACCATCGCGGAAAACCGCGAAGCCGCGGTGAAACTGGTTGACCGCGTCGACTACGACGGCGAGTAATCGCAGCGGACCAAAGCAATGGAACCATGGAAAGGGCGCTGCGGCGCCCTTTCCTGCATCGGGCCTGTCGGCTCCTAAAATGACGCGAGTCATTGCAGCGCAACTGACAGCTGACTACAATCCTCAATCTTTCTCAGTTCCATTTGACAGACGGGAGCATTATGACCGAGGCCGTAACCGCCGCTGACCCGGGGCTTTCCCAGCCCTTGCTGGCAAAACGCGCTTCCCGTCGCTGGATCATTTCCGCCACCCTTATTAC
>JABURI010000200.1 GCA_014762755.1 Marinobacter sp. | reverse complement strand
GCGTGGCCTGCCTGAGTGTCAGCCGGTTCCATGAGATGTTCCGCGAAGTCACCGGTATCACCCCGCATCAGTTCCTGCTGCAGACCCGCATTGATCAGGCTGTACAGCTTCTGGTTTCGACATCGCTGTCGGTGTCTGAGGTCAGTTACCGCACTGGTTTCTCTTCCCAAAGCGCCCTCACGAACACCTTGCGCAAGCACAAGGGCACGACCCCCTCAAAGTTGAGATTTAGCGAAAAAGTCGCCTGAATTTGTAGGAAAACGGCTTATTCCGGACGTTTTTGCAAAAGAATCGTAGGATTTTGTAAGCCTTGGATCCGTAGTAATACTAACTTATGCCCTCAATGAACCGCCGTCAGGACGCAGCGGATCGTTATAACAAGGACAAACCGTCGACCGGTACTGATACCGGTGTCATTCAGGGGCGCTCAGATGTTTCAAGCGAGCAGGGTATTAGAACCAGTATTTCAGGAGCAGCCGAGAACGTTCTTCTGGCACGCCCTGACTGCGAACTATGCCGTTGATGAGTCTGCGTACCTGAAGGAGCTGATTCCCCTTGCCGAGAGTGACACCGCAGAACACCGGGCCGTGACCGAAACGGCAACCGTCCTGATCCGGAAAGTCCGCGAGCAGGACGACGCCGTCCACATGGTCGATGCCCTGCTCCAGCAATACAGCCTCGATACCGAAGAAGGCATTCTGCTGATGTGCCTCGCCGAGGCCCTGATGCGTATTCCGGACAAACATACCGCCGATGCGCTTATTGAAGACAAGATGTCCGTTGCGGACTGGAACCGGTATGTGGGCCGCAGTGAATCCACCCTGGTGAATGCTTCCACCTGGGGGCTCTTGTTGACAGGCCGCGTGGTGAAAATGGACAAGCGGCTGGACGGCTCGCCCTCCAATATCTGGAGGCGACTGGTCAAGCGCAGCGGTGAACCGGTGATCCGTAGTGCCATGTACAAGGCGATGGCGATCATGGGCAAGCAGTTCGTGCTCGGGCGCGATATTGAGGAGGCGTTGAAGAACGCCCGTGAGTATCGGCAACTGGGTTACACCTACTCCTTTGATATGCTTGGTGAAGCGGCGCTGACCGAAGAGGATGCAGGCCGCTACCTCAAGGATTATCTTGGCGCGATTGAAGCTGTCGGTGGGGACAGCCATCCCGGCAATGGAGCTCCGCGCCCGTCCATTTCGATCAAGCTCTCCGCCTTGCATCCCCGCTATGAGGTGGCCCAGGAACACCGGGTCATGGAGGAGTTGTGCGGAACCGTGCGGGATCTGATTGGAGTTGCCCGTCAGAACAATGTTGCCATTACCATCGATGCCGAGGAAATGGACCGCATGGAGCTGTCCCTGAAACTGTTCGAGAAAGTCTACAGTTCGGATGCGGTCAGGGGCTGGGGCGGCTTCGGCATGGTCATCCAGGCCTATTCCAAGCGCGCGTTGCCGGCTCTTTGCTGGTTGACGAAACTGGCGAAAGAACAGGGCGACGAGATTCCTATCCGCCTGGTCAAGGGCGCGTACTGGGATACCGAGATCAAGATCTGCCAGCAGTTGGGGCTGGAAGGATACCCGGTGTTTACCCGCAAGGAAGCCACCGATACTTCCTACCTGGCCTGCCTGCGTTACCTGCTCAGTGACTACACCCGCGGAGCGCTTTACCCGCAATTGGCAAGCCACAACGCCCACACTGTGGCCTCGGCCCTGGCCATGGCCCGTGACAAGGGCAGAGCGTTCGAGTTTCAGCGCCTGCACGGCATGGGCGATGCCTTGTATAACAGCATCCTTCGGGACCATGACATCCCGGTGCGGATCTATGCTCCGGTCGGTGCCCACAAGGATTTGTTGCCCTACCTGGTGCGCCGGCTGCTCGAAAATGGTGCCAATTCGTCGTTCGTACACCGGCTGGTGGATGCCAGGACCCCCGTGGAAGAGCTGGTCCTGAATCCGGTTCAGGAGCTTCAGAAATACTCCGCTCTGGCCAATGACCGGATTCCGCTTCCCGAACGGATCTATGGTGGCGAGCGGACCAATTCCCGCGGTCTGAATACCCACGTGGAAGGCCATCTGGAGCCGCTGCTGGATCGCCTCGGGCAGTGGTCGGAAACCAGTTGGCATGCCGGCCCGGTGATCGGGGGTACCCGTGTGCTCGAAGGGCAGCGCCGGGTAGTGCATTCACCCTACGACGTCTCGAAAAGCCCCGGCACTGTGGTCTGGGCCGGCAGAGATCGGGCCGAAGAGGCATTGGCGGCAGCTGATGCAGGTTTCCCCGTATGGAACGGCCGACCAGTTGCCGAGAGAGCAGGGTACCTGGAGCGGTTCGCGGATCTGCTCGAGCAGAACATGGAAGAGTTGATGGCGATCTGCTGTCGCGAGGCGGGAAAGACCATTCAGGATGGCATCGACGAGGTCCGCGAGGCGGTGGATTTCTGTCGCTACTACGCGATCCAGGGCCGTGCCCGTTTTGGCAGCCCGATTGCCCTGCCTGGCCCGACCGGAGAGAGCAACGAGCTGTATATGGAAGGTCGGGGCGTATTTCTGTGTATCAGCCCCTGGAACTTTCCGCTGGCAATTTTCACCGGCCAGATCATGGCCGCCCTGGTGGCCGGTAATACCGTGATTGCCAAACCGGCGGAGCAGGCCAGCCTGGTCGCGTATCGTGCCGTGGAGCTGATGCTGGAGGCGGGATTCCCGCCGGATGTGATTCAACTGTTACCCGGTGATGGCGAAGAACTTGGCGGCATACTGACCCCGGACCCCAGGATTGCCGGCATCGCCTTCACCGGATCTACACAGGTTGCCCATGGGCTGAACCGGACGCTGGCCGGTCGCGATGGTGCAATCGTGCCGCTGATTGCCGAGACCGGCGGACAGAACGCCATGATCGTTGACAGCAGCGCGCTGCCGGAGCAGGTGGTTCGCGATGTGTTGCAGTCTGCGTTCGCCAGCGCGGGTCAGCGTTGCTCGGCGCTGCGGGTGCTGTATGTGCAGAGAGATGTGGCGGATCGTATGGAGACCATGCTTGCCGGTGCCATGCAGCAGCTCTCCGTTGGCAATCCGGAGTGGCACAGTACCGATGTGGGGCCGGTGATTGATGGGGCTGCCAGGCAGGCCTTGCAGGCCCATCTGGATGAACTGGACCGGAACGCGAGGCTGATTTCCCGGGCGCCGTTGCCGGCCACCTGCGAGTCGGGTCACTTCATTGCCCCGTCTGCCTACGGCATCGAAAGCATAAAAGATTTGAAAGACGAGCACTTTGGGCCGATTCTTCATG
>JABURI010000024.1 GCA_014762755.1 Marinobacter sp. | reverse complement strand
CCGGCGTTGGTGGCTCCCGCTTTGCCGATGGCCAGGGTGCCTACGGCAATGCCGCCCGGCATCTGGACGATGGAGAGCAGGGAGTCGAGGCCGTTCAGGGTCTTGGACTGGACCGGCACACCGAGCACCGGCAGGGCGGTCTGGGAGGCGACCATTCCCGGGAGGTGCGCGGCTCCGCCTGCGCCTGCGATGATGACTTTCAGGCCGCGGTCGGCGGCGGTTTTGGCGTAGTCAAAGAGCAGGTCCGGGGTGCGGTGGGCAGAGACGACTTTGGTTTCGTAGGGTACGCCGAGCTTTTCGAGCATGTTGGCGGCGTGTTCCATGGTGGGCCAGTCGGATTTGGAGCCCATGATGAGTCCTACAAGCGGCTGCATATGCAACATCCTGAGATAATTGGAAAGCCGGCCATTGTATGTTTTGGCTACTTACCATGCAACTTGGGTGCATGGCATCGGCTGGGCGAGGCAGGCATTGAAGACGGCGCCGCCCTCAGGGGTCTGATGAAAGCCTTCATCTGACCCCATCTTAAGGTCTACCTCCGTGGTTGCCGCCAAAGAGGGGTCAGAAGAAAGCGTTCTTCAGACCCCGTCCCCATGCCACATTAGCAGAGCTTCATTTCACCCCGTTCATAAGTGCATGTATTATCGAACGTTGATGCAAAAAGCGTCCATAATTCAGACAGAGCCGGTTGGCTACACCTTGATGACCCGGCAATCGGCAATAGAACAACCAGAACCCAGACCCAGGAGCAGTAATGGATTCCATCCGCCCAGATGACGACGAACTCCGAGCAGACGCACCTATTGGTAGTAGCGAGCGGAAACGGCCGGCTCCGAAAAAGGCTGCCGCTGCGCCGGCTGCTCGGTCCGGTGGTTCAGGCGGGTCCGGGAAGCGGCCGGTGGGCAACGGAAATGACAACGGAGGCAATGGCAAGGGTGGTCTGGCGGCGGTTTGGTTGTTGCTGATTGCCGTTGCGGTGGCTGCGGTTGCCGGTTGGTATTCCCAGAATCAGCGGATTCAGGCGTTGGAGTCGCAGCTGGAGGAAGCGGATTACTGGGCGCGGCAGAGCAAGTTGGCGCTGGCCCGGTTTGAGGGTGAACTCTCGGAGACCGGGGAGAATCTGCAGGAGCGTGGGCAGTCGCTGGAGGAACAGATCGCGTCGAACAAATCCGGGCTTGAAGAGGCTTCCAGTGAGATCCGCAAGCTTTGGGTGGTGGCCAATGAGCGCAACAAGGCGCGGCTGGATGAGCATGAAGAGCAGTTGGCGACGCTGAAGTCGGCTCTGGAGGAAGAAAAGCAGGCGGTCGCCAGTCTGGAAATGACTCTCGAGGAAGCTCAGGCGTCTCTGGCGTCGGAAATTGCCGCGCTTGAGGAGCAAACGCAGACGTCGATTGTGGCCCTGAAGGAAAACACCGCTCAGGCCTCGGAGCAGATTACAACGCTGAGCCAGCAGATGGCGGATGTGGATCAGGTGATCGAGAGCCGCATTCGCCGGTTCGAGCAGGAGCAGAAGCTGGGCCTCAGTGGCATGGAGAGCCGGATTACGGCCCTGGAGAAGAAAACAGATGGTGTCGCGGGCAGTTCGGAGGTGCGGTCCCTGCGTAACCAGCTGGCGTCGCTCAAGCAGACAGTGGATTCGATCGACGCCTCCCGGGCGCAGCTGACCTCCCGGCTGGTGCGGTTGTCGGATGAGGTGGACCGGCTGGAGGCGCGGATGTCCGGTCAGTGATCGGGCTGTTGAGTTTTTATTAACCGGGGTGTTCGGCGCTTTGTAACAGTTTGTATTCATCCCTTGCGGTAGCTCTCATTTCTGGCGCGGGCCAGTTGTTATGATCAGGCAACTCGCAACGGGATGAAGAGCAAGAACAATGAGCAAACGAACTGTCCTGGCGCTGTCGCTGCTGGTCTTTGGTTCCGGTTGTACGGTGTACCAGTCGATCGGCAAGAGCGTCGGTTCCTTTCTGCATCCGGTGTCCGGTCCCGATTTCGTTCACATCCCGGATGACCAGTGGGACCGGGATAATGCCCTTCTTTATTTTTATCGCACCCATTCCCAGTGGGCGGCGGATGAGATCGAGGCACCCAGCGTCTACATAGACGACCACCATTACTTCAATATCCGTAACGACAGCTACACCTGGCTCGAGGTGAGTCCCGGAGAGCGCCACATTGCCATGCGCCGGCCGCTGCTGGGGCTGGAGGGGCTGAATTCGTTCAGTCTCAGTCTGATTGCCGATGCCACGCTTCGGGTGGAGCCGGGGCAGATCTACTACCTGCGTTACAACGAGCTCACGGAACCGGAGCAGATTCATCCGGACTTGGATCCCGAGCACCCGCTGGCGGAGGGGGATCTTCAACTGGTGACCCGCGCCTACGCCATACAGGCCGGGGAGATCGTATCGACCCGGTTCCTGAACAGTGACCTGCTCGCCCCCAACCATGCTGCCACCTCGATTGTGGAGGTGAACGAGGATGTCGATTACGAACGTTCGCTGGCCGCACTGGAGGAAGAGCGCGAGCTGGAGATTGAGCGCCTCAAGGAGGAGGGGAAATACGAGTCGGCGCCTTGGTACTGGCCGTTTAGTGGCGGCCCGACAGTGCCTTTGGAAGCTGAAAGGGAAATTCGCAAGTTGGAGCGGGACTATGCGGCGTTGGAGGAAGAACGGGAGCGCCGGGACGAGGCGGAGTCCGGAGGCTGGTGGATTTTCTGAGCATTGGCTGAATCGACAGGGCGCGGGAGCGGTTTCACAATTGTGAATGTCGGGACTGGTTACTACACTGCATTCAGTGAAATGAATCGGGAAGTCAGGACGATGTCTTTGAAGGATCGATTACAGGGCCGGCTGGAGAAGCTGACCGATGACGTGGTGCCCTTGGCCATGCAGGGCCTCGAGGATGTTCGCAGGCGGCTCGATGAGTTGAATTGCTCGCTGGCGAGCCGGTCCATTCCCGATGACCGGCGCTCAAGGGTGAGTGAATTGTCCCTGCGCCAGAAGGCCCAGCAGGCGGGTCAGAGGCTGGTCGATAAGAGGGCGAAAAACCGCTCCGGTAAATGACCGGTTTCTGATCAGGTTTTAGTTGAAAATCGCCCGATTTTGAATGGCTTGCAGATTTTTTCAGAAAATTCCCGGAAAAGGTTTGACACCGTCAGCGAAATGCTTAAAATGCGCGTCTCACTTGCTTGAGACAGCAAGGGTTTGAAAGCCTCTCGAGGTTGGAAGTGGGTGGTTAGCTCAGCTGGGAGAGCATCGCCCTTACAAGGCGAGGGTCGCAGGTT
>JABURI010000035.1 GCA_014762755.1 Marinobacter sp. | reverse complement strand
TGTGAGTCGGGAAAACAAACGCATTGAGGCAGACAACGATGACAGAACGCGTACAAATTGGCGGCATTCAGGTCGCGAAGAATCTGTATGATTTCGTAAACAACGAGGCGATTCCGGGTGCCGGGATCGATCCTGACAAATTCTGGGCAGAGTTCGACAAGATTGTGAACGAACTGGCCCCGCGCAATCGCGAACTGCTGGCAAAGCGTGACGCTATCCAGGAAAAAATGGACAGCTGGAACCGTGACCACAAGGGTCAGAAGCTGGACATGGCCGAATACAAGGCTTTCCTGAAGGACATCGGCTACCTCGTCGAAGAGCCGGCTGACTTCAAGATTTCCACGTCCAACGTTGATCCGGAAGTGGCCACTATGGCCGGCCCGCAGCTGGTGGTTCCGATCATGAACGCCCGTTTCGCCCTGAACGCGGCGAACGCACGCTGGGGCAGCCTGTACGATGCCCTGTACGGTACCGATGCGATCTCCGAAGAAGGTGGTGCCGACAAGGGCCCGGGCTACAACCCGGTTCGTGGCGCCAAGGTTATCGAGTGGGCCCGTAACCTGCTGGACAGCTCTGCACCGCTGGCTTCCGGTAGCCACAAAGATGCAGCCAGGTACTCCGTCGAAAGCGGCAAGCTGACCGTCAAACTGCAGAACGGCGAAACCACCGGTCTGAAAGACGAGTCCGGTTTCGTGGGCTACACCGGCGCTGCCGATGCCCCGACCGGCGTGCTGCTGGTCAAGAACGGCATGCATTTCGAAATTCAGATCGATGCCAGCCATCCGATCGGCAAGGACGACGGTGCGCATGTAAAGGATGTCCTGATGGAGTCTGCACTGACCACCATCATGGACTGCGAAGACTCTGTTGCAGCCGTCGATGCCGACGACAAGGCCCTGGCCTACCGCAACTGGCTCGGCCTGATGAAGGGTGATCTCGAGGAAACCTTCGAGAAGGGCGGCAAGCAGATGACCCGCAAGATGAACGCGGACCGTACCTACACCGCCGCTGACGGTAGCGAGCTGGCGCTGAAGGGTCGCAGCCTGATGTTCATCCGTAACGTCGGCCACCTGATGACCAACCCGGCCATCCTGCTGAGCGACGGTAACGAGATCCCCGAGGGGCTGATGGACGGTCTGATTTCCTCACTGATCGCCATCCACGATCTGAAGGGCAACAGCAAGTTCCAGAACAGCACCAAGGGTTCTGTGTACATCGTCAAGCCCAAGCAGCACGGCCCGGAAGAAGTGGCGTTCACCAACGAATTCTTCGGCCGTGTCGAGGATGCCCTTGGTCTGCCGCGCTTCACCCTGAAGGTCGGTATCATGGACGAAGAGCGTCGTACCACCGTAAACCTGAAGGCCTGCATCCACGCGGCCAAAGAGCGTGCAGTGTTCATCAACACCGGCTTCCTGGACCGCACCGGTGACGAGATCCACACCTCTATGGAGCTCGGTCCGTTCATCCGCAAGGGCCCGATGAAGCAGGCGACCTGGATCAACGCCTACGAGCAGTGGAACGTGGACATCGGCCTGGAAACCGGTTTCTCCGGCGTTGCCCAGATTGGTAAAGGGATGTGGGCTATGCCGGACCTGATGGCTGGCATGCTGGAAGCCAAGATCGGCCACCCGAAGTCAGGCGCCAACACCGCATGGGTTCCGTCTCCGACCGCCGCAACCCTGCACGCGACCCATTACCATCAGGTAAACGTGTTCGATGTGCAGAAAGAGCTCGTCAAGCGTGAGCGGGCGGCACTGGAAGATATCCTGACCGTACCGGTCATGGAGGATCCGTCTTCCCTGAGCGCCGAGGACATCCAGCAGGAGCTGGACAACAACGCACAGGGCATCCTGGGCTACGTTGTGCGCTGGATCGACCAGGGTGTGGGCTGCTCCAAGGTACCCGACATCAACAACGTCGGCCTGATGGAAGACCGCGCCACCCTGCGGATTTCCTCCCAGTTGCTGGCCAACTGGCTGCACCACGGCATCTGCACCGAAGCGCAGATCGAAGAAACCATGAAGCGCATGGCTGCGGTTGTCGACAAGCAGAACGCTGGCGACCCGGCTTATCGCAACATGGCTCCGAACTTCGATGACAGTGTTGCGTTCGAGGCTGCGATGGCACTGGTGCTGAAGGGCTGCGAGCAGCCGAACGGCTACACCGAGCCGCTTCTGCACGAGTACCGTCAGAAGGCCAAGGCGAAGTACGGCCAGTAAGGCGTAAGCCAGACGCAAAAAACCCGCGGTTTGCCGCGGGTTTTTTGTGGAAGGCTGAAAATGGGGTCTGACCCCATGCGGGGTCAGACCCCGATCCAAGCACCTCGGTCAGCTACTGACTCCGGGGCAGCCGCCGATCTCCGGGGTCTGACCCCGAACGGGGTCAGACCCCACCTTCATCAGTCTTTGTGCAGCTCGTCTGCTGCATACAGCGTATTCTGCAACAACGTAGCAATCGTCATCGGCCCCACACCCCCGGGCACCGGCGTAATATACGCCGCCCGCTCGGCCGCAGCCTCAAACTCCACATCACCTTTCAGCTTGCCGTCTTCCATCCGGTTTATCCCGACATCAATCACGGTAGCGCCAGGCTTGACCCACTCGCCCTTGACCAGTCCGGGTTTGCCCACGGCAGCAATCAGGATGTCCGCCTCGCCGACAAATTTTGCCAGGTCCGGCGTGAAGCGGTGGCACACGGTGGTAGTGGCGCCCTTCAGCAGCAGTTCCATGCTCATGGGGCGGCCCACGATGTTGGATGCGCCCACAATCACTGCGTGCTGGCCCTTGTAGGGCGTGCCGATGGAGTCGAGCAGGGTAATGACACCGGCTGGCGTGCAGGGGCGCAGGGTAGGTTTGCGCTGCATCAGGCGGCCGATATTGAACGGATGAAAGCCGTCCACATCTTTATCCGGGCGGATCTTGACCAGAATCGGATCGGCATCCAGGTGCTCCGGTAGCGGCAATTGAACGAGAATGCCGTCCACGGCCGGGTTTTCGTTCAGTTCGTCCACCAGGGCTTCCAGGGCTTCCTGCGAGGTATCTTCCGGCAGATCGTAGGAGAGGGAAAGGATACCGGCTTCCTCGCACGCCTTGACCTTGTTGCCAACGTAAACCTGGGAGGCCGGATCATTGCCGACCAGTACCACCGCCAGGCCAGGAGCCCGCAGGCCCTTTTGCTTCCGGGCTTCAACCCCGGCGGCGACCTGCTGTCTTACCTGGGCGGCAATTTCTTTTCCGTTAATCAGTTTGGCGCTCATGTTTCCGTCTTGTCGGTTGGGCA
>JABURI010000052.1 GCA_014762755.1 Marinobacter sp. | reverse complement strand
TCAGTGCAAGCGATCTCCGACTGACCTTTGGCAAGGGAACGCCGCTGGAAAACCCGGCACTCCGAGGCATGAGCCTGACCGTGAACCAGGGTGAATTTGTCACCGTGATCGGCAGTAACGGCGCCGGCAAATCCACCTTCCTCAACGCCCTCGCCGGCGAAGTGATCGTGGATACCGGCCAGATCATCGTAGACAACCAGGACGTCACCCGCCTGCCCACCCACAAGCGTGCGGCGCGGGTGGCCCGGGTGTTCCAGGATCCGCTGGCCGGCACCTGCGAGAACCTGTCCATCGAGGAAAACCTGGCCCTCGCCATCAAACGCGGCCAGCGCCGGGGGCTGACCTCGGCGGTCAAGAAGCAGTACCTGGGCCAGTTCCGGGAAAGCCTGGCTTCCCTGAAACTGGGCCTGGAAAACCGCCTGGGCGACAAGATGGGGCTGCTCTCCGGTGGCCAGCGCCAGGCCGTGAGCCTGCTGATGGCCAGCCTGACGCCCTCCAGCATCCTGCTGCTGGACGAGCACACCGCTGCCCTGGACCCGAAAACCGCTGCCTTCGTGCTGGAGCTGACCGAAAAGATCATCGAGGAGCAGAAACTCACTGCCCTGATGGTGACTCACAGCATGAAACAGGCACTGGAAGTCGGCACCCGCACGGTGATGCTGCACCAGGGCCAGGTAGTGTTCGACATTGCCGGCAAGGAACGGGAAGGCCTGGAAGTGAAGGACCTGCTCGGGCTGTTTGAGAAACAGCGCGGCCTGGAAGTGGACGACGACAGCCTGCTGCTGGGTTGAATCGGCTGATATAGAACAAGGCGGGAATCAAAACTCCCGCCTTTTTATATACCATCAAGACACGGGCAGTCAGTGACCGTAGATGCGCATCGCGGTATTGGTAATCGCCAGGTTATCCAGCGCCACCGAACCAATCGATGTACCACCGATCAACACGCCACCAATCCGCATATCTGCCGTGAAGCTGTCCATCTCCACTGCCAGCGCTTCCCCTCCTGCCGCGCTGGTATCCTTGAAGATATCCATATCGACGCTGGCAAACAGTCGCAGCGGCTGAGGGGCAGACAGGTCGTATTCCGCGCCGGTCAGCTCGAGATCCCGGATCCCGAACGCCAGGAAGGGTACATCGAAATCCAGGTCATCGATGGCAAAATCGGTCAACAGGTTGAGCCTGTCCGTAGCTGTGTCGATCCGGATCGTCCCGGAGCCGATCAGCGCATCCATCCGGAAATTATCCATAACCGTGGTGCTTTCGCCGCCCTGGCCGACCAGGTTCCAGGCACCGGTGGCAATGGTAAAATCCACCGCTCCGAATGACATTGGCAGGATGTTTATGATCGCATCACCATCGTTGGCAATATCAATATTGATCCGGATGTTATCGAGCTTGTCGCTCGCCGGCTGACTGGTGATGTTGGTCCCCATCTCTGAAAAGTAGTCGGTGCGATTGCCACCACCCACAAAGATGTCATTAACCTCCAGAGACCCCTCATCCGTGTAGATGAACCGATCAATATTCAGCTTGGTTTCCAGCTCGATGGTCACGCCGGCCTGGCCAGTGATATTGCCCATGGCGGTCTCGTCCAGGCTGCGGATTTCTGCCTGGGCAGCGGCAGGCACGCCCGCCACGCCAAGCGCCAGCAAAGAAAGTTTCAGGCCTTTCATTGTTTCGTCCTTTTTATAGTCGTTATCACTTCCTGTGGGCCACTTCTCCACTACGACGCCACCCGCTAACTTTAGCGACACGTCCGGCAAGGGTACGTGCAGGGGTCACAAAACATGCAATCGCGAATTATTGGCACCTTTTGACTGAAAACCGACCACAATATGTAGTGTTTTTGAGCAATCTTTCCCAAGAGCCCGTTTTTACGCGGCTTTCGGTGTTTTCAAGCCCTCTTCCATTGATTTTCTTTGCTCCCTACCCCCAATCAATAGTTGCGTTCTTATTCACACAATACTATATCCTGTTATACTCCTTGAAAAATAAGCCCATATATAGGGCCACAAGGACAAACCGGACCTGCCCACCCGGCAGGCGCGAGAAGGCCTCAGCCAGGCCCACAGCAACGATCACACAACGGGAACGGCCATCAACGGCTGGCAGGGAAGACCCCCACATCTTGTGGTCTTCTTCCCTATTAGCCCGAGCCGGGCCCGCAAGACGCAGAAACTGACAGACGCAACACGACTCAAAGGGGTATGGCACCGGAGACGGCGCCATCGAAAAGAGACATACTGGAAGAACCGAGGGTGGCAATGAACGCTAAGGCACAGGCAGTGATCACAACGATTCCCATGCAGGAAGCTTCACTGGATATCTGGAGCAGCAAATACCAGCTCAAGACCAAGACCGGTGAACCCGTCGACAAGGACATCAACGCCACCTACGAACGTGTGGCCAGGGCCCTGGCGGAAGTGGAAAACAAGTCCGTGCGCACCAAGCACATGAAGGACTTCATCTGGGCCCTGCAGAACGGCGCCATCCCGGCCGGTCGTATTACCTCCAACGCAGGTGCCGAAGCCCACAAGCCGGCGACTTCCACCATCAACTGCACCGTCTCCGGCACCGTTCATGACTCCATGAACGACATCCTGGAGAAGAACCACGAAGCAGGCCTGACCCTCAAGGCCGGCTGCGGTATCGGTTACGAGTTCTCCACCCTGCGCCCCCGTGGCGCCTACGTAGCCGGCGCCGGCGCCACCACTTCCGGCCCGCTGTCGTTCATGGACATCTTCGACCGCATGTGCTTCACCGTGTCTTCCGCCGGTGGCCGCCGTGGCGCCCAGATGGCCACCTTCGACGTTCACCACCCGGACGTGATCGAGTTCATCCAGGCCAAGCGTGAAGACGGCCGCCTGCGCCAGTTCAACCTGTCCCTGCTGATCACCGAGGACTTCATCGAAGCCGTCCGCAACGGGGACGACTGGCATCTCTCTTTCCCGGTCACCCAGAAGGAAGTGGAAGACGAAGGCCTGGACCTGAGCGACACCTCCCAGTACCTGTACCGCGATTTCCCGGTGCAGGACGGTTACGTGGTCAACGATGAAGGCAAGGTTGCCTGCCGCATCTACAAGACGGTCAAGGCCCAGTTCATCTGGGACACCATCATGACCAGCACCTACGACTACGCCGAGCCGGGCTTCATCCTGATCGACAAGGTCAACCAGATGAACAACAACTGGTTCTGCGAGGATATCCGCGCCACCAACCCCTGCGGCGAGCAGCCCCTGCCCCCTTACGGCAGCTGCCTGCTGGGCTCGGTGAACCTGA
>JABURI010000031.1 GCA_014762755.1 Marinobacter sp. | reverse complement strand
CAATTTCAAACAGGCAATTGGAGCCCCAATGACTACCATTCTCTCTGTCCGGCGAGACGACGAAGTCGCCATGGGCGGCGACGGCCAGGTTTCCCTTGGCAATACCGTGATGAAAGGCAATGCCCGCAAGGTACGCCGTCTCTACAACGGCAAAGTGATTGCCGGTTTCGCGGGAGGCACCGCGGACGCCTTCACCCTGTTCGAACGGTTCGAAGCGCAACTGGAAAAACACCAGGGCAACCTGACGCGGGCCGCGGTTGAACTGGCTAAAGACTGGCGAACGGACCGGGCCCTCAGGAAGCTTGAAGCCCTGCTGGCCGTGGCAGACAAAACCGCCTCACTCATCATCACCGGTAACGGCGACGTCATCGAGCCCGAGCAGGGCCTGATCGCCATCGGCTCCGGCGGCCCCTTCGCCCAGGCTTCGGCCCGAGCCCTGCTGGAAAACACCGAACTGTCCGCCCATGAGATTGTGGAAAAAGGCCTGGATATCGCGGCCGACATCTGTATCTACACCAACCACAATCGCACCGTTGAAGTGCTACCCACCAAAGATTGATCCGGAGCGACCATGTCTGCAATGACTCCCAGAGAGATTGTCCACGAACTCAACAAACACATCGTGGGTCAGGAAGAAGCCAAACGCGCGGTGGCCATAGCACTGCGTAACCGCTGGCGCCGGATGCAGCTGGACAGCAGCCTGCGGGACGAGATTACCCCCAAGAACATTCTGATGATCGGCCCCACCGGTGTCGGTAAAACCGAAATTGCCCGCCGTCTGGCCAAGCTGGCCGACGCCCCCTTCCTGAAGGTGGAAGCCACCAAGTTCACCGAAGTGGGCTACGTCGGCCGGGACGTGGAGTCCATCGTCCGCGACCTGGCGGACATGGCAGTCAAGATGCTGCGCGAAAAAGAAATGAAGCGCCATGAGAGTCGGGCCCTGGATGCTGCCGAAGAGCGGATCCTGGACGCCCTGCTGCCACCACCCAGGGATTTCAACGAAGAGAGCCAGCGCGCCAGTAACGATTCCTCGACCCGCCAGCTGTTCCGCAAGAAGCTGCGGGAGGGTGAGCTCGATGACAAGGAAATCGAAATCGACCTTCGCAGTGCCGGTGCCGGCGTTGAGATCATGGCGCCGCCGGGCATGGAGGAAATGACTAACCAGCTGCAAAGCATGTTCTCCAACCTGTCTTCGGACAAGCGCAAAACCCGCAAGATGAGGGTCGCCGACGCCCTGAAACAGGCCAAGGATGAAGAGGCCGCCAAACTGGTCAACGAGGAAGAGATCAAGCAAAAGGCCATTCAGGCGGTCGAGCAGAATGGCATCGTGTTCCTCGATGAGATTGACAAGGTGGCCAAGCGCTCGGAAAACACCTCGTCGGACGTTTCCCGGGAAGGCGTACAGCGGGATCTGCTTCCGCTCATCGAAGGCAGCACCGTGAGCACCAAGTATGGCTCGGTGCGCACCGACCACATCCTGTTCATCGCCTCCGGTGCATTCCACCTGTCCAAGCCGTCAGATCTGATCCCGGAACTGCAGGGCCGCCTGCCGATTCGCGTCGAGCTGCAAGCCCTGACGCCGGACGACTTCAAGCGCATCCTGACCGAGCCGGATGCGTCCCTGGTTCAACAGTATGAAGCGCTGATGGCGACCGAGGGCGTGAAGCTGACCTTTGGTGAGGATGCCATTGCCCGCATTGCCGAGGTGGCCTGGAAGGTGAACGAGACTACCGAGAACATTGGCGCCCGTCGTCTGCATACGGTGTTGGAGCGGTTGTTGGAAAGCCTGTCTTACGATGCTGGTGATGCGGTGACCGAGAGCTTCGAGGTTACTGCGGAGTATGTGGACGAGAAGCTTGGGGAGCTGTCCGAGGATGAGGATCTGAGCCGGTATATTCTCTGACGGGAACATGGGGTCAGATGAAGACTTTCATCAGACCCCGGTCTGAAGTTGGGGTCAGAAGAAAGCTTTCTTCTGACCCCTTTTTCATTCACTCACTGCGCCTTTGAGAACAGGTGCGTCACGTTCCCGAGACTGGAGGCAATCTTTCCCTTCTCCGCCTGCTTCTTCCTGCCCTTCGCCACATACAGCGGCAACATCTCACCATACAGACTGGTACTGATGGTCCTCTGCTCATCCTCGAGCCGGTCCCGACGCAACTTGATGCCGTAACGCGCCAGTTTCGGCTCGAGCTCATCGGCCCGGTTGAGCAGATCCCGGCGGGTCATCTGGTAGGCGTGCTCACACACCATCCGGCGGCTCTGGAAGCTGAATACGTTGGAGAAAAACAGTTTGGCGTCGTCCCGGGTCGGCTCGAACAGGAGGATCTCCTTGTCCGGATAGTCCCGGGCGTACTGGGCAATGCCCGACTGCATGCGGGAGTACACCATGGTCCGGAGTGTCTGGGACAGCAGGTTGGGCATGCCGGAACGGGTAAGCTCGCCCGGCTTCATGGTACCGGCGCGCACGGCGGCACTGGCGTCGATAGGTACCTGGGGATTCACCGCGAACACCACATCGGCTCCGTCCTCGAAGGCAACCGAGGCATGCAGGCCTTTGCGCAGGGTGCCATCCACATAATACCGGCCGTCGATTTCTACCGGCACGTAGAGCCCGGGCGATGAGGTGCTGGCCTGAATGGCCTTGGAAATCGGCACATGGTCAAACCCGGGCGCACCGAAACACACCGCTTCGGTGCTTTCCACATCGGCAGCCACCACGTAAAGGCTGCGCTTGAGTTCCCGGAAATCGTTGGTGCGCCCGAGCATGGTGAAAGCGCGCTTGAGATAGTCGTGCAGGCCCTCGTTGTCGAAAAGACCGGCCGGCGCCGCCTGGGCGAGGATGGTCAACGCCTCGAGGAAGCTCTGATCGTAGGGGTTGTTGATGAACCGACTGACCGCCGTCGACATCAGCCCCGGCACCGCCAGCAAACGGCTGCCGATCTCCCGGAAAGCCGGACGATAGAACACCTCCGGATGAAACGGATGCACCTCCGCCTCATTCCGGACAAAAATCCGACACAACTGTGCCGTGGTCATCTGGTTCGCCAGGTTGGCGGCGACAAAAGAACCGGCATTAACGCCTACATAGACGTCGATGTTGTTGAAATCCAGACCGTCGAGCGCCTCATCCAGTGCCCTGAGCGCACCGATCTCGTAAATACCGCCCAGCGGACCCCCGCCACCAAGGGCAAGGCCTATTCTGGGTTTCGGCTTGAGTTCTGTCGAGGCACTCATAGTCAGTCAATCTCCGGACCGGGTCATTGTCGGTATCCTTCGTCACAACATAACAGTCGAATTTAGAAAACACACCCTATATTCCCCGG
>JABURI010000242.1 GCA_014762755.1 Marinobacter sp. | reverse complement strand
TGTTCTTCCTGAACTGCATCAACAATGCCCGTTCCCGGATCTGGATCGCCTCGCCGTATTTCGTACCCGATTTCCAGATCATGAACGCCCTGCAGCTTGCGGCGCTCCGGGGCATCGATGTCCGGATTCTGATTCCCGAGACCCCGGACAGCCCCCTGGTCAAGCTGGCCGCTTATTCCTACCTGGTGCAAGCCAGCCAGGCGGGCATTGGCATCTATCGCTATCAACCGGGCTTCATGCACCAGAAGGTGGTGCTGGTGGACGACCGCTATGCTGCGGTGGGGACAGCCAACCTGGACAACCGGTCCATGCGGCTGAACTTCGAGATCACCGCGATCAACACCGATCAACGTTTTGTGACCGATGTCGAGCAGATGCTGGAGGAAGACCTGAAAAGTTGCCGCCTGATGACTGAACGGGATTACCGGGACCGCTCGATCCTGTTCCGGCTGGCCTGCCGGGCAATCCGCCTGAGTGCTCCCCTGCTGTAACAACGGCCACAAACTGGCCCAGGGATGCCCGAATGTGCGAATATGCGAGCAATCCCAACCGCATGCAGTAGCCGTAAACCGACATGAACGCGTTCAAGCCCCGTGAAACCCTGACCGAACAGGTCGCCCGCCACATCGAAAACCTGATCGTCTTTGGCCAGCTTCGTTCGGGAGAGCGGATCTACGAGGGTTCCATGGCCAAGGAGATGGACGTCAGCCACGGGTCGATCCGGGAAGGACTACTGCTGCTGGAAAAGCGGCACCTGGTGCGCAATGTCCCGCGCAAGGGTGCCTTCGTCACGACCCTCGACGAGTACTTCGTGCGGAGCCTGTACGAGACCCTGGAGCTCTATCTCACCCACACGGGCCGCAAGCTGGTTCGCCAGTGGCAGCCCGCCGACATGGAGCGGCTGGAATCCCTGCACCGGCAGATGAAAGACTGCTACCAGAAGAACGACCTGATGAAGTTTCTGGAACTGGGCATTGAATACACCAAGGCCTCACTGGTTTACGCTGACAACTACTTCATCGTGAACGCCATAGACGATCTCTGGCCCTCAGCCCGGCGTTGCGCCTTCGCTGCGTTCCAGCACGGCGGCAGCCAGGTGCTCGAGGACAACCTTGCCAACATGGAAGAGTCCATCAGCGCAATTCGGGACCGGGACGAGGAACGCCTTGCCGGCATCCTCCACCGTTTCGCCCTGCAACAGTGCCAACAGGTACTGGGCGCGATTGCAGGAGCGAGCGCAGAAGCCGACCGGAGGCGTTAATAGAACAGTTGGGTGAAGGAGAACCCGATATTGAGGTACGCGCTCCAGTTGTCCTCGTTGTTGTAGGCACCGGCCAGCTGAACCGGTCCGAGGAAAGTGTCCACTCCGGCAAACAGGCTCCAGGACCGGACCGAACCGTTCCAGCTGGCATCGCTCAGGGAATCCCACGCGTTGCCAGCCTCGAACCCGGCACCGGCAAACCAGGGCAACAGCGGCCCACCAAAACTCTGGCTGGCATAGGCAGCCGCCATGGCCGCGCTCTCGCCCGTGATTTCACCGGGCGCGAACGCGGACAGGCGCCGGAAGCCACCGAGGCGGACGTGATTCTCGACCCCCGCCTCACCACGGACCACATCCTCCGCGAACACCAGCCCTGTCAGGGTCAGGCCCTGCCAGCTTCCCGTTCCCAGCAGCAGGGTGGTGACCGAGTCAAAATGCCGGTCCGACCCGAGATCTTCCCGTTCGAAGCGGGCTTTCACCCCGGCAAAGGCCCCTGCGGTCGGAAAGAACGAATCGTTCAGGGAATCATGGACCAGACGCAGTGTCACATTACCCCGGTGAATGGCGTCATCCGGCGCCACCGGCTCCCCGACTTCCTCATCCACCGTCGAATAGCCCCGGGTGTAAATCAACCGTGCTTCGGCATCACCGCCGAGCTCCATCCCCACGGCCAGGTCCGCGGAACGGAACGTGACGTCGACTTCCGCGATCTGACGGCCGGCCTCGTCGTACACGCCGAAATTGTCACGGGAATACTCGCCACCGACAACCACGAAGCGGTCATAGCCGAAGTCCAGCGGCTGATACCACTGGGTCCTTACCCAGGGGTCGGTGCCCAGCTGGAGCCCCGTGTGCCACTCGCCGCCAAGCCGGTTAAGTTCGGTCATGCGTAGTGAGGCGGCAATATTGAATCGGGTCTCACCATCGAAATTGTCCTCATAGCCAAGCCCGAAGGACAGGTAATTCGGTCCCCAGGACTTTTCCCGGGGCTGGATCACCAGCACGGTGCCCTCCGTTGAGGGCGACAATGAGTAGGAGACGGTTTCGTAATAGCCCAGGCCATAGATCCGCTTGAGATCCTCCTCCAGCGCCTCGACATCCAGAGGTTCACCGACGGGCTGACGAATCCTCTCCCGCAGGAAATCCCTTGCCAGCCGGCGACTGCTCTCAATTTCGATACGGGCAATCGGGCCCGCATTGAACGCACGGGAGGACATCCGGGCCTTGTAGGCGGTCCAGTCGGTGCGCGACACCTGCAGGGGCCTGAGCTCGCCGGCGTGGTTGCGGGCCGCAGTCGCTCCCAGTTCGAACAATAATGGTGCCTGGTAGAAGTCCGCTGATGTGTGGCCTTCCAGGTCCGGCCGTATCAGAACATCCTGCTCGGCGAGCAGGTCCAGCTGCTGGTCCGTATTGCGGCGGGTCAGCAGCGTGGTGAGCTGACCGACCACAGAAAAGGCTTCCCGCAGATCATCGGTGTCCATGAGCGGGTCGGTGATATCGACAGCGATGATCACTTCGGCCCCCATCTCCCGCGCCACACTCACGGGCAGGTTGTTGGCGACCCCCCCATCCACCAGCAGGCGGCCGTCCAGCTCCACCGGAGCGTAGACACCCGGAATACTCATGCTTGCGCGCACCGCCTCGGCCAGGTTACCGCGGCCGATGACCACCTGTTCGCCCGTGGCCAGATCCGTCGCCACGGCCCGAAACGGAATCGCTAACCGGTCAAAATCCTGCACTAACGCAGCGTTCCGGGTCAGTTCGTTGAGAATGAATCCGAGGTTCTGGCCAGCAACGATGCCACCACCAACATGCAGACCATCGGCCCGGACACCGAGACCCGGCATGACCGGAAAGCGCCAGTCGTCCTGCTTGCGCCGGATCGGCTTGTAAACCCGCCCCGGGTCATCCTGGAAGCTGGCCAGCCAATCCATTTCGATAAACCGTTCCTCAATGCGGGCCACCGGCATGCCTGACGCATAGAGGGCACCGACTGCCGAACCGGCGCTCGTACCCACCACCACGTCCACCGGGATATTCATTTCCTCCAGAACCCGGAGCACCCCGACATGGGCCATACCCTTGGCCCCGCCACCACTCAGCACCAGACCGACGCGGGCACGGTCTTCCGCCAGCAGGGAGGCCGGTGTCAGCAGACACAGGAGCAGGATGATCAGCGCTTTCAAAGTAGGCGTCCTGTCACCGAAGTCACTCAGCGCTTTTCCTTGTCGTCCTCGTCCACCAGGGACAGGTGCGAGACATCCGGAACCATGGGCGGCGGCAGTTCGCGCTCCACCCCGAGGTCGGAGCCCGCCGGGGCCAGGGTCCAATCCTCCAGGTGTTCGAACATGGGCGGCGCGGCTTCCTGATGCTCGGCGAGGGTCACCCCCACCGGATCCAGGTTGAGACCGCTGCCGGCAAGAATGTCATCTACTTTTTCCCCGGCGACCGGCAACCGATCCCCCGGCTCCACCCTCGGGCCGGCGCCACCGGTGGCTGATACGGTGGAGGTGGCGGTTGCAGCCGATCCGTGCGCCGGTTCGCCAGGGGCCGGAGCCGGGGTATCGGCCCGCGACGGCTCCGGTGCGGGTCGGGCACCGGGCATAGGCTGAACATAGGCCTTCATGCCGTGCTTCTGCAGCACTGCCCGATACTTTTCGGCCTGAGCCTCCTCAAGCTTGTTACGTATGACCACTGGCTGACCACTGAACATGCGTTCGACCTGTTCGACAGAGGCCTTGAACAGCGCCCGGGCGTTATTTCTTGCCGTCTGCTCATCGGTTCCCGCGACACACTCACCTTTGAATACCAGCTGAAACATGGCTCTCTCCCTACCGTTTGTGCTCTTGAAAGAATAGTTGATCTACTCACCCGGGGCAGTCCGGAGAAACTGTATGCGGACTGCAAACAATTGAAAAATCTTTCCCGTCACCGGCGTAACTGGCGACACACTCTGCAATAATGGCCTGTAACGAGATGTTACAGTTTGTTACACTGCCCAAAATGAAACCAGGGAGTGGACGCATTGAGCCTTCGAACCTTGTCCCGCACCGTCGCCGCCAGCCTGCTGCTGGCCGCCCCACTGGCGCACGCCGAAAACATTGACGTGCTGATGAGCCAGGTCTTTCCCCAGCAGCACGCCACCTACATCGGCTATGAAAGTATCGTCCGCGAGGACATTCCGGTCGCCGCCACGGTGGACCGCAAATACCTGATCGTGGATTTCCGCTTCTCAGCGGGCGAGCCGCCCACGGAGCAGCTACAGGCCAGTGTCCACAAGGTGTGCATGACCCTGTTGAAGGATCGTGACCTGATCCGCAATCTGTCCGAGTCCGGCTACGACATGGTCTCCGTGGCCTTTGACCGCCGCTCCCAGTTCGACTGCCTGTAATCGGCGGTAGATCAGCCCTGCCGCCCCAGCAGCTTCGGAAACGACTCAAGTGCACTGTTCACCGCGTCCAGGTTGAACGCCTCCACATCCGCCAGCAGTTTTTCCCCGTAACGGGTCACCGACGGTGACCGGTGCCGTTGGCCCCAGGCCACGACGCGCCGGGCAAAATCCTTCATCTGTTCCGGGTCACCGCTTTCACGGACGGCTTTCCACTCATCGCCAAAGTCGCGAGCCAACTGCTGCCGCAGCCAGCCCCGTTCCTGCATGCTCAGAGTCTGGGCCAGCAAACGTTCCTCTTCTTTCGGCTCGCCGTCTTCCTCGGCCTGCTCCACCGTCGCCTCCACTTTCGGCAGGGTGACGGTAAATACCGAACCGGCACCAGGCTCGCTCTCCACGGCCAGGTCCCCGCCCATCATGCGCGCGAGCTTGCGGCTGATCGCCAGCCCCAGGCCGGTGCCCCCGTAACGGCGGGTGTTCTGCCCCTCCTGCTGCTCGAAGGCATCGAAAATCCTGTCCAGCTGGTCCGCCGGTATACCGATTCCGGTATCACTGACCCTGACCACCAGCTGGTAGAACTGACGGTCCGTTGCTCTGCCCTCCTCATCCCTGGCATTTTTCAGCGGTTTTGCTGTGGCCCGGACAGTAACACCTCCTTCGTGGGTGAACTTGATGGCATTGCCCACCAGATTGAACAGCACCTGGCGGAGCCGGGTCTCGTCCAGCATCATTGCCGCGGGCATTCTCGAATCCACGCTCACTTCCAGGGTAATGCCCTGGTCGCGGGCACGCAGATCGAAAATATGCCGGACATCGCTCAGCAGGCGTCGCACCGATACCGCCGAATAGTCCAGGCGCATCTTGCCCGCTTCGATCCGCGACAGGTCCAGGATGTCATTGATCAGCATCAGCAGGCTCCGGCTGCCGGCGCGGATTGCGTCGAGGTAGCTTCGCTGCTGGGGATCGGTCACGCTGTTACTGAGCAGGTCACTGTAGCCGATGACGGCATTCATCGGGGTCCGGATTTCATGGGACATGTTGGCCAGGAACTCGCTCTTGGCCCGGCTCGCCGCCTCGGCCTCACGGGCCAGCCGCTCGGCCTCCAGCTTGGCCGCGCGCAACTCGTCCTCACTGCGGCGCAGAGCGTTTTCCGAACGGATCCGTTCGTCCACCTCCCGGGACAGCTTCCGGTTCCAGTACAGGAAGATCAGCACCACGACGATGGCGATCAGCACCACCCGGCGCACGACCGTATAGTCGGTTTCCTGCTCGATATCCAGATGAATCCAGCGGTTATAGATGGACTCGGTTTCCGAGGCCTCCAGGCTGGACAGCCCCTTGTTCAGGATCCGGTGCAGTTCCGGGTTATCCTTGCGCACCGCCAGCCTGAGGTCGTACTGGTAGGGGGTAATGCTGGTGATGCGGAGATTCGACAGCCCCAGCCGTGCAACCGTGTAACTGACGGCCGGAATATGGGTCACCATCACATCCAGGTCACCATTGGACAGGGCCAGCAGTCCTGTTTCCACGTCAGCCATGGGATACAGATCCAGGTTGGGATGGTTGATCAGCAGGTAATCGTGGGCGGCATGGCGGTTGACGACACCAACACGTTCGCCCCGCAGTTCCCGAAGATCGCCGATAAACCGACCGTCGTCACGGATCACCAGGGCGATGGGCACATTCAGGTAAGCGCGCGTGAACAGGTATTCGTTTTCGGTACGGGGCGTCCTGGACAGGCCAGGCAGAATGTCCACTTCACCATCCGCCAGCATTTGTTCCGCCCGGGAGCGGTCCTCGGCCAGGCTGCGACTGAAGCGAATACCCAATTCGGATTCCAGCCTGGTCACCAGGTCTGCGACCAGGCCGGTGGGCCTCTCGTCCTGCTCGTATTCGAACGGTGGCCAGTCCGAGCGGAAGGCTACGCGCAGGTTGGGGTTGCGTTTGAGCCAGTCCTGATCCGTCGCCGAAAGTTCGACGCCACTGCGCTCCATGGAAGGTACATCGGCCTGCAGCCAGGACTGGCGGATCACCCGGTGCTCGTTGTGACTGATGGCGGCAATCGAACTGTCGAGAACCCGGAACAGGCGATCCTGTCGCGCCGGTACCTGGAGCACCACATCCACCGGCTTGCCATCAAGCAACCTCGCCAGGCCGATGCCGTTGATCATGGCCGACTGCAGATAATCGGACACCACCGGCACCGGTCCAATAAACGCCTGTGCCTTGCCGGAGAGCACAGTGCTGACCGCCTCACCGATGCCGTTCACCGGCACCGGCTGGAATTCTTCGACCGACTCCAGCATCGCATACTGGTTGGCGTCCCCTTCGATGATGGCGACCTGGCTTCCCTCCAGATCCGCAAGGGTCTGGATGGCGGCGTCACCGGCACTGACAAACAGACCATAGGTCAGGGACATCAGCGGCTTGGTCATGCGCTGACCACTGGCAATGCGGGTGCCCGGGGCATGGGTCATCAACAGCGCATCCGGCTCTGGTTGCCCGGCCTCGGCTTCTTCCCCGCCATCAAGGAGAACCGGATCCACCGGCACACCCAGCTTGTCGGCCAGACGGGCCAGGTAATCGATGTAGGTTCCCGCCAGCACCCCGTCGCCGGTATCGAAAACCAACGGCACCTGCCCGCCCCGGACACCCACCACAAACCGTTCCTGCTGTTGCAGCCACTCAAGATCGGACTGGCCGAGCACCGGCGCTGGCGACGGCTGGGGAGGATCCGCCAGTACGGGGGATTGAAACAGGCCAAACAGGCTGCATAGTAACAGGGAGCGAAGGACGACCTTCACTGGATATCCTCCCGGGATTCGCTAAAGTTCAGTGAACAATACCTGCAAACGTGGTTGATTTCATTCAGACACTTTCAACGAGGAGACCGTTCTCCATGGACACCAGCAAACACTCCCTGAGCACCCTGTTCGAGCAGCTCGGCCTGGCCTCCGATGACAAGAGCATCGAGGACTTTGTCGCCAGGCATTCCCCGCTCCCCCGGGAGATAGCCCTGCAGGACGCTCCGTTCTGGTCCGAAAGCCAGTCCCACTTCCTGGAAGAAGGGCTGGAAGAGGACAGTGACTGGGCCGAAATCATTGACGAGCTGGACGCGATGATGCGTCACTGATCGTCGGAACCGGGTCCGGATTTGTTGCGCCGGGCCCGGGGATGGCTCTGGTCGTAGACCCGCGCCAGGTGCTGGAAGTCGAGATGGGTATACACCTGGGTTGTGGTGATATCGGCGTGGCCCAGGAGTTCCTGGACGGCCCTCAGATCGCCACTGGATTCCAGCATATGACTGGCGAAGGAATGCCGTAGCAGGTGCGGATGCAGTTTCTGGTCAGCGCCCCGGGTTATACCCCAGCGCCCCAGCCGCGACTGGATGCTGCGCCGACTGAGCCGGTCACCCCGCCGGCTGACAAAAACTGCCTTCTCACCCTCCGGCGCCAGCGCCGGCCGCACCGACAACCAGGCCCGAATGGCGTCCACAGCCTTACGCCCCACCGGTAGAATCCGCTCCTTGTTGCCCTTACCGATCACCCGCACTTCCCCGGCACGCAGGTCCAGTGACTCAAGGTTGAGCTCCGCCAGTTCCGAAAGCCGCAAACCGGAGGAGTACATCAACTCGAACATACACAGATCCCGCACCTCAAGAGGGTCGTCAGGACTGGCGTCGAGCAACTGGCCAAGCTGGTCCACGTCGGCCACGCGGGGCAAACGGCGACCGCTTTTGGGGGCGCGGACATCCACTGCCGGATTGTCCGTCACCAGCCGTTCCCGCAGCAGGAAATTGTAGAACCGGCGGATGGCCGAAAGGTGACGCGCGATGCTGCGGCCACGCAACCCTTGCCGGCTGAGAACCGCCACATAACGGCGTAAATCATGGCTGAGCAGCAACCGCCACTGGTCACGGCCGGACTCCGCCAGCCACAGCCCGAGGCGGTTCAGGTCCCGCTCATAACTGTCACAGGTACGGGGCGAATGGCGCTTTTCGGAGGCGAGGTGGCGAACAAACCGGGACAACGGCTCCTGCAGGGAATCGGGCAACATGGTGGCGGCGGCCCCCGTTGACACCCTATCGGGACTCCACGGTAATATCGGCAACCTCCGCACCGCCGGTGTGGCGCCGGATCATCGGAGGCAACAGGCGGCTCAGGGTGTCGCTGATGTAACTCAGGAACAGTGACCCCATGCTCTGATCGAAATAGCCCGGCTGACAGCTGCCAACGGCAAAAACGCCCACAAGTTCTTCGTGGCGCAGGGGAACCAGGGCAACGGAGGCAATCGGCTCTTCCCGGTCCGGGAACAGGAACTCCCGTTCACTCTCCCGGAACTGTCCGCACACCGCGCGGTCGCCATCCAGCAGCATTCCCAGCCTTTCCCGGGCCAATTCCGGGCCGACCACGTGCAACGCCCCCTGGGAGGCTTCCGGCAGGGCCTGGTCGGTAAACAGCAGGACCGAGGCGGCATCCAGGCCGAAATCACCCCGAATACTGTCATCGATCGCCGCGGCCATATCGTTGAGGGTTCGAGCCTCGATCACCTGCATCAGCAGCCGTTTGCTTTTCTCGAACAGACGGTCGTTATGGCGGGCAATGGAGACCAGCTCAACCAGCTCCCGGCGCAGGGTGTCGCGTTGTTCGCGGAACAGATGCACCTGCCGCTCCACCAGCGAGATGGCGCGCCCGCTGTCATGGGGCAGGGTCAGACTGCGCAACAGCTCGTCCTGGTCAACAAAGAAGTCAGGATTGGCCCTCAGGTAATCGGCCACCTGTTCCGGCGTGAGGTCTTCGGCCTTCTTGCGGACCGTCTGTTCTGTCATCGCGTTCTCCCGGGCTGTCAGGAACGTTGTCTGTTGGAACGACCGCTCTTGCGGCGGCGGGTATGGTTGTCAGCGGGCAGACGCAACTGCCCTTCAAACACGGTGGTCGCAGGGCCTTCCATCATAACAGGCGCCCCTTCCCCGGGCCATTCGATGACCAGCTTGCCGCCGCGCAGCTCCACCTCCACCCGCTGGTCGAGCAAACCGCGGATATTACCGGCGACCACGGCGGCACAGGCCCCGCTACCGCAGGCCAGAGTTTCGCCAGAGCCCCGCTCGAACACCCGCAAACGGGCATGGCCCCGATCAAGGATCTGCAGGAACCCGATGTTGGCCCGGGCAGGAAAGCGGGGGTGGCGCTCCAGCATGGGTCCCAGAGTTTCCACCGGCGCCGTATCAACGTCATCCACCACCAGGACACCGTGGGGGTTGCCCATGGAGACCGCGCTGAGCTCCACGGTCTGGCCATCCACATCCACGGTGTAAACGTCCTTGCGACGGTCGGCGGCAAAAGGGATCGCCGGCGGATTGAGCTCGGGCACCCCCATATTGACCATGACCGTGCCATCCTTTCCGACCCGCAGCTCGATCACACCCTTGGCGGTCTGGACCCGGATGACCTTTTTGTTGGTCAGGCGCTGGTCCCGCACAAACCGGGCGAAGCAGCGGGCACCGTTGCCACACTGCTCCACTTCCGAGCCATCGGCATTGAAAATCCGGTAACGGAAATCCACGTCCGGCAGGCCGGGCGGCTCCACCACCAGTAGCTGATCGAAACCGATGCCGAAGTTCCGGTCGGCCAGCTCCCGGATCATCTCCGGGCGCAGCCGGAACGGCTGGCTGATGGCATCCACCACCATAAAATCGTTGCCCAGGCCATGCATCTTGGTGAACCGAAGGGTCGGGCCCTGCCCTCGTCGCTGCTGACTCATCTCCTGCTCCCTGGTCATTCCGGCAGGCAACTTTCAGGGGCGAGCTGGTCCTCCAGGGTTTCCCGGCGGCGCACCACGTGGACCTGGTCACCGTCCACCATCAGCTCGGGGGGACGGTTGCGGGTGTTGTAATTGGAACTCATCACAAAAC
Organism: Marinobacter sp.; assembly: GCA_014762755.1. GTDB lineage: Bacteria > Pseudomonadota > Gammaproteobacteria > Pseudomonadales > Oleiphilaceae > Marinobacter. The sequence continues at coordinate 14,625 of JABURI010000242.1, read as the reverse complement.
CATAGGCGCCGGCGGAGCGAACCGCCAGCAAGTCGCCCGCCTGCAACCGCAAATGCCGGTCCTTGCCCAGGAAATCCCCGGTTTCGCAGACGGGGCCCACCAGGTCCCAGGCCTTCTCTTCGCCGTCCTGGTGCGGCCTGACCGGGATGATGGACTGCCAGGCACTGTACAGGGCCGGACGGATCAGGTCATTCATGGCGGCATCGATGATGGCGAAGTTCCGGTGTTCGGTGCACTTCAGGAATTCGACCCGGGTGACCAGGATCCCGGCGTTGGCGGCAATGGAGCGCCCCGGCTCGAGAATCAACTCCAGGTTACGGTCACCCAGGCGGTCCGCGAGGGCCTTCACGTAGTCCGACGGCTGGGGCGGCTGCTCCTGGTCATAGGTCACCCCCAGGCCGCCGCCCATGTCCAGATGGCGAATCCAGATGCCCTGATCCGCCAGGTGATCAATCAGTGCCAGTACCCGATCCAGGGCATCCAGGAACGGGGATACGGAGGTCAGCTGCGACCCGATGTGACAATCCACGCCATGGATCTCCAGGTTCGGCAGGGCCGCGGCGCGGGCGTATACCTGCGACGCCTCGGCGATATCGATCCCGAACTTGTTCTCTTTCAGGCCCGTGGAGATGTAGGGATGGGTCCCGGCATCAACATCGGGGTTGACCCGCAGGGAGATCGGGGCCTTCACCCCCAACTCGCCGGCCACCTGGTTCAGGCGATCCAGCTCGGTGTCCGATTCCACGTTGAAACAACGCACCCCCGCTTCCAGGGCACGTTTCATTTCCCACTCCTGCTTGCCGACACCGGAGAACACCACTTTGCCAGCATCACCGCCGGCCCGGAGCACCCGCTCGAGCTCACCCGCCGAGACGATATCGAAGCCGGCCCCCATCCGGGCCAGCACGTTCAGCACCGCCAGGTTGCTGTTGGCCTTGACCGCATAGCACACCAGATGCGGACGCCCCTTGAGGGCATCGTCATAGGCCCGGTAATGGCGCTCCAGGGTGGCCCGGGAATAGATATAGGCGGGTGTACCGAAACGCGCGGCGATTTCGGAGACAGGGACGTCTTCGGCGTAGAGCTCGCCGTTACGGTAGTTGAAGTGGTCCATGAATATCCTGGTTCGTTACTCGGGTGCGCGGTTGCTCAGTCGCCGTTCGGCTCACGGTCTTCGTCGGCCTGACCGTCGGTCACGGTCTGGACCGCCTCGCCGGCCATCGCTCCGCCTTGATCACGGTACAACGGGCCTTTTTGGCCACAACCGGCCAGCAGCAGGCTGAACGCGAGGCTGAAGATCGCAAAACGTCGAAAAGGCATGGGCGCCCCCTGAAAGTTGCTTTGGCGCAGTATACCTGACACCCATGGCAGCGGGCGAGACACCGCAGCGGACCGAAAGGTTCTTTTCCACGACGGTATCAGTATCATGGAGCCACTGTCTGACACCCGAGGCTATTCGCACGTGAAAGAATTCGTGATCCGCCGCTACCGACCAGACCAGGTGCCACAGGATGGCCGCCAGACCCTGCTGAGAATCGACGACGAAGGCACTGTCGTCCAGGTCGACCATCATTCCGAAGCGGTCCTGGGGTATGAGGCCGGGGAACTGGTGGGGCACCCGGTCCATCGTATCCTGGCTTCCCGCCAGGACGACCCGTTTGCACCGGTGAACCGCCATCAGATCGAGGACGGCCAGCAGATCCTGGTGACCTTCCGGCACCGGGACGGCTTCTTCTTTACCGCACAACTCAGCCTCAAACAGGCCGTCCACGATTCGGACCAGGCGGCGCGTGCCACCATCGCCCTGGCTGACGCTGCCCGCGTGGACCCCTGCCTTCTGAAATCCGCCGAGGACCTTGCCCGGTTCGGACTCTGGGAGCTGGATATTGCCAGCAACGAGATGACCTGGAGCGAGGGCATCTACCAGCTGCTGGAGCTGCGGCCGGGCCTCGACATCACACCAGACCAGGCGTTGTTTTACTGCCAGGCTGGCCAGTCCCGGGTCCGCACCCTGTTCCGCCGCTGTATCCGCACCGGTCAGCCATTTTCCCTGGAACTGAATGTGCTGACGGCACGGCAGAAACAACGCCGCATGGCCCTGGACGGCCGGGCCCTGCGCAAGGGTGGGCGTATCCATCGCCTGGTCGGCACCCTGGTGGATCGGACCTCGATCATGGAACAGGAAAAGGCCCTCGACCATTGCCATCGGCTGATGGAGGCGGCCGGACAGGCAACCCCTGACCTGGTGGCCGCGGTGGATACCCGGCTGACCCTCCTGCACTGCAACCAGGCCTACGCCAGTCAGTTTGCCCAAACTTTCGGCAGAACACCGGCTGCCGGCGACAACCTCCGGGACCTGCTCCGGGATCACCCCAATGAACGCCGTCTGATCGAACGACTCTGGCAACGGGCCTTCGAGCGGGGCAGCTTTGTGGTGGAGATGCCGCTGGCCCATCAGAATCGGGACCTGCCCGTCCATGAGTTCCACTACCAGCGCCTGACCAGCGCCCACGGCGATATCCTGGGAGCCGTTCACGTGGGCCGTAACACCCACACCCGGATCAGTCAGAACGACGCCGGTGACCGGATCCGCCGTGACCCGGTCACCGGCCTGATGAATCGTCGGGAATTCTTTGCCCGTCTGCTGCGGACCCTGGAGCAGAAAACCCACCGGGACAGCATCGACAGCCTGCTGTACCTGGACCTGGACGACTTCAACCGCTTTAACGAAACCGCCGGCAGTGGTACCTGCGACCGTTACCTGAGGGAGCTGGCCGGCAATCTCGGGGTGCGAATACGGCAACGGGATGCCCTGGCCCGGCTATCCGGGGATACCTTCGTCCTGCTGATCGAGAATTGTCCGGAGCCCCGGGCCCGCAAGATTGCGGACGATATCTGGGAACTGGTGCGCGGTTTTGTCTTCGAATGGCAGGGCAGCAAGCTGCAGACCACCGTCAGCGGCGGACTGCTGGTGATCGAGAACGACTTCCCGAACGATCCCGAGAAGCTGCTGACCCAGGCCGCTGACCTGTGCCACACCGCCAAGACCTCCGGCCGTAACCGGATTCACACCGCCCGCGCGATCGCCTCCAGCATGGACGAGGATATGATTGCCAAACGGCTCGAGCAGATCCGGGAGGCCCTGGACAACGACCGGCTACTGCTCGAATACCAGGCTCTCAAGCCCATCGCCAGCGCCACCTGGGGTGACCATATCGAAATCCTCTGTCGCATCCCCGCGCTCCGGGACGGCCAGAGCCAGTTGCAGCCGGATCAGTTCCTTCCGGTCACCGAGCGTTTTGACCTGGCCAAGCGGCTGGACCGCCAGGTGATCCGCCAAACCCTCGACTGGCTGTCGCAACACCAACTCCTGGAACCCCGGATCAAGTATTGTGGCTTCAACCTGTCCATCACCAGCGTGCTCGATGACACCTTCCCTGACTTCCTGGAAGCCGAACTGGTCAACTGCCCGTTCTCGCCGGAATACTTCTGCCTGGAGATCCGTGAGGAACACGCCACCCAGTATCCGGACGACGTCGCTATCCTGTGCGACGCCCTGCACAAGATTGGCTGCCGCGTAGCGCTGGAAGGCGCAGGAGCTTCAGTGGAAAGTTACAGCCTGGCGGCAAAGCTGCCCGTCGACATCATCAAACTGGATCGACGGATGATGGAAAAGCTGGAAGAGGACCCGGTACAACAGGTCATGGTGGAAGCCTTGCACCGCATTGCGGAAGCGGCGGGAAAAACCACGGTAGCCACCCACATCGAAAGCGACCGCACCTTGCGGAGAGTCAGGACGCTCGGCATCCATTTCGGCCAGGGCTCCCATCTGGAGGATCCCCGGCCACTGGAAGACCTGACGCCGGCGGTAGTAGGCCTCTCATCCTCCGGACACCCGGGCGGCTGACCCGGGCGCCGGAGCCCCTGCTCAGCCCAGCAGTTTCCGGGCCCGGGCGACGGCCGCGCGCACCTGCTCCGGTGCGGTACCCCCCAGATGGTTGCGGGCCTGAACCGAGCCCTCGAGGGTGAGCACGTCAAACACGTCCTCGCCGATCACATCCGAGAACTGCCGCAATTCCTCCAGGGTCATATCGGACAGGTCCCGCCCTTCGGCCACACCAAAGGCCACCGACTTGCCAACGATCTCATGGGCATCCCGGAACGGCACGCCTTTCTTGACCAGGTAATCCGCCAGATCGGTGGCGGTGGAGAAACCACGCTTGGCCGCCACCCGCATGTTGTCGGCCTTGGAACGGATCGCCGGAATCATGTCGGCGTAGGCCTTCAGACAACCCTTGACGGTGTCGACGGTATCGAACAGCGGCTCCTTGTCTTCCTGATTGTCCTTGTTGTAAGCCAGTGGCTGGCTCTTCATCAGGGTCAGCAGACTGATCAGGTGACCATTGACCCGCCCCGTCTTGCCGCGCACCAGTTCCGGCACATCCGGGTTCTTCTTCTGGGGCATGATGGAGGAACCGGTGCAGAAGCGATCCGGCAGATCAATGAAATCGAACTGGGCGGAAGTCCACAGCACCAGCTCCTCGCTGAACCGGGACATGTGGGTCATCAGCAATGCTGCGAAACTGCAGAACTCGATGGCAAAGTCGCGGTCACTGACCGAATCCAGGCTGTTCTCGGTGGGCCGGTCAAAGCCCAGCAGCCGGGCGGTCATGTCCCGGTCGATGGGATAGGTGGTACCGGCCAGGGCAGCGGCGCCCAGGGGCATGACATTGACCCGCTTGCGGCAATCCTGCAGGCGCTCGGCATCGCGGACCAGCATCTCGTACCAGGCCAGCAGGTGATGACCGAAAGTCACCGGCTGGGCGGTCTGCAGGTGGGTGAAGCCAGGCATGATGGTATCGGCCTCACGCTCGGCCAGGTCCAGCAGGCCGGTCTGGAGGCGCTTCAGTTCCTCGGCGATGACGTCGATCTCATCCCGTAGATACAGGCGGATATCGGTAGCCACCTGGTCATTCCGGCTGCGACCGGTGTGCAGTTTCTTGCCGGTGATGCCGATGCGATCAGTCAGCCGTGCCTCGACGTTCATATGCACGTCTTCGAGGCTCACGGACCATTCGAACGTGCCGGCTTCGATGTCGGCCTTCACGCCCTTCAGCCCTTCAATGATCTGGTCCCGCTCTTCGGCAGTCAGCACGCCCACTTCCGCCAGCATGGTCGCGTGGGCAATGGAGCCGGTGATGTCATGGTGATACAGGCGCTGGTCAAAACCCACGGACGCGGTGAACCGCTCGACAAAGGCATCGGTGGGCTCGCTGAAGCGCCCGCCCCAGGGTTTTTCGGAGGATGTGGTCTGGTCAGACTTTTTCTGATCCGTCATGGTCTATCTTTCCTGCTGACGGCCCGGCATCATCTGCGGGCAACGGGTACATTTGATGTGGCGGGATTATAGCATTCTGACCGGTGCAAAGGAGACACCCCTGAACGGCGACAAAAGTGTGAGCAGTCATGATTTCTTCGTCCCGGACCTGTGCCGGGTCCGGGCGGTATTCCTGCTTCTGGTCACCAGTGAACTGTTCGTGCTGGTGCTGTCGATCGTGCAGACCGAGACCGGCTGGATCGACTGGAACTATTTCGGCCTGCTGTCCCTGTTCGTGCAGTGGACCACCCTTACCAGCGCCGCCCTGATCTGCCTGCTGCGCAGCCGCCTGGCGCGGATGACGGTTACCCGCTCGACCCTTATCATCGTTGCTATCGTGCTGGCAGACGTCCTGGCATTCAGCCTGTTTGCCGACCGGGTGCTGCATCCGGAGCCCGGCGTCACCAAGTGGCAGGGGATTGCCAAAAAGCTGCTGGTGGCGCTGCTGATCGTGCTCATGGTGCTGCGCTATTTCTACCTGCAGCACCAGTGGCAGACCCAGAGGGAGGCCGAGATGGGGGCTCGGTTGGCGGCCCTGCAGGCGCGAATCCAGCCACACTTCCTGTTCAACAGCATGAACACCATCGCCAGCCTGATCGCTACCCGGCCCGAACAGGCCGAAGAGGCCGTGCTGGATCTTTCCGAGCTGTTCCGGGCCAGCCTGCGCACCGCGGACCAGCTGATCCCGCTGGCGCGCGAACTGGAACTCTGCCAACGCTATCTCGCCATCGAGAGCCTGCGCCTTGGTGAACGCCTGCGGGTGGACTGGATCATCAGCCCGGGCCTGGAACACCAGGCTATCCCACCCCTCACCCTGCAGCCGCTGATCGAGAACGCCATCTACCATGGCATCCAGCCACGGCCCGAAGGGGGCATCGTGCGGATAGAAATCTCGGCCCGGGGTGAGTTTGTCTACCTGATGGTGCAGAATCCGAAACCTGAACAGGACCAGCGACGTCACCGGGGCAACCGCATGGCACTGGCCAACATCCAGTCACGATTGCAGGCCCTGTTCGGCGAACCGGCGGTGCTCAAGCACAGCCAGCAGCATGAAACCTACACCGTGACGCTGCGCCTGCCCCGGCGAAAGGCCAGCCAACAGTAATTGACGACAGCCAATGAGCACATCAGACGCCCTGACCGCAAACGGCAACCACAGCCTGAACATCCTGATTGCCGATGACGAACCCCTGGCCCGGGAACGTCTCCGGCGACTGGTCGACGCACTGCCCGGCTATCGCATCTGTGGCGAAGCCGCCGACGGCGACAGCACCCTGCAACAGGTCGCCGAGCTAGAGCCGGATATCCTGCTGCTGGATATTCGCATGCCGGGCATGGACGGCATGGAGGCAGCCGCAAGGCTCGGTCAGCTGGAACACCCGCCGGCCCTGATTTTCTGCACGGCCTACGATCACTATGCCATCCAGGCGTTTGATGTGCAGGCCGCCGCCTACCTGCTCAAGCCGGTGCGCAAGGAAGCCCTGGCCGAGGCCCTCGAACGGGTCGGGCGGATCAACCGGGTCCAGCGCCAGCAACTGGCCGGCAGCAATCACCGCCGGAACGACCAACTGGCGGTCCGGACCCACCGCGGCACGGAGCTGATCGACCTGGCGGACATCCTCTACTGCGAGGCGGACCAGAAATACGTCACCATCCACCATCTTGGAGGCGAGACGGTGTCCGACTATACCCTCAAGGAACTGGAAGCGAGCTATCCCGACCAATTGTTGAGAGTCCACCGCAATACCCTGGTGGGCGTGCGGTTCGTCAAGGCACTGGAGCGCACCGCCGAAGGCCAGAACCGGATCGTCCTCCGCGACCGGCCCGAGCGTCTGGCGGTAAGCCGACGCCATGCCACCGACGTGCGCCAGTGGCTGCAGGAGCACCAGCCCGGCTGACTGCGGTTTTCCCCACGGGACATTTCTGCCGTCACGCGTTAACCTTGGCGGACATTTTCCCAACCGACAGTGAGTGCCATGTCCAAACGTACCCTTCGCATCGCAACCCGCAGCAGTGCCCTCGCGCTCTGGCAGGCAGAACACATCAAGGCTGAACTGGAGCGTCTGCACGACAACGTCAGCGTCGAGCTGGTCAAGATCAAGACCCAGGGCGACAAGATCCTGGACGTGCCGCTGGCAAAAATCGGTGGCAAGGGCCTGTTCGTGAAGGAACTCGAGGAAGCCATGCTCGACGGCCGTGCCGACCTGGCCGTGCACTCCATGAAGGACGTGCCCATGGAGTTTCCGCAAGGCCTGGACCTGGTGGCCATCTGCGAGCGGGAGGATCCGACCGATGCCTTCGTCAGCAACAAGTACGAGACCGTGGACTCTCTCCCGGAGGGTGCCGTGGTCGGTACCGCCAGCCTGCGCCGGGAGGCCCAGCTGCGTGCCTACCGCCCGGACCTCCAGATCAAGGTCCTGCGGGGCAACGTCAACACCCGGTTGGCGAAGCTCGATGCCGAGGAATACGACGCCATCGTACTGGCCAGCTCCGGCCTCAAGCGCCTGGGTTTCCACAACCGCATCCGCTACTGCCTGCCGGACACAGTATCGCTGCCCGCCGTCGGCCAGGGCGCCCTCGGGATCGAGTGCCGGGTCAATGACACCGAACTGCTGGAGCTGATTGCCCCCCTGAACCACACCGACACCTGGGACCGGGTCCGGGCCGAGCGGGCGCTGAACCGGCGTCTTGAGGGTGGCTGCCAGGTGCCCATCGCCGCCTACGCGCTGCTGGAAGATGACGACACCCTGTGGCTGCGCGGTCTGGTGGGCGCAGTGAACGGTGAGCAGATCTTCCGGGTGGAAGGCCGGGCGCCCCGGGGCGAGGGTGAACGCCTGGGCCGGGAGCTTGCCGAAGACCTCCTGGCCATGGGCGCGGACAAGGTGCTGGCGGAAATCTATGGTCACACCCCGCGTTGATCCGCCTGACCTGACCGGCCGGCGGATCCTGATCTGCCGGCCGGAACCGGAAGCCGGACGCCTGGCACGGGTCTTCGAATCGGCCGGTGCCGAGGTCCGGATCCTGCCGCTGATTGACCGCGAGCCGCTTCCGGAAACGCCGGAAAAGCGCACCACCATCCTGGATCTGGACCAGTTCACCCACGTCATCGCTGTCAGCCCCTATGCGGCCCGCCGGCTGCTGGAAGAGATCGACAACTGGTGGCCGCAGATTCCCATGGGAATTCGCTGGTATGCGGTCGGGGCCGGCACCGCCGCGGTGCTGGCCGGTCACGGTCTGTCGGTGCGCCGGCCTGCCAACGGCTGGACCAGCGAAGCGCTGCTTGAACTTCCTTCCCTGCGCCGGCCGGATGAGGAGCGGGTGTTGATTGCCCGCGGCGAGGACGGCCGTGAACTGATTCGCCAGACACTGGAATCCAGAGGCGCAAGGGTCACCGTGCTGCCCCTATACCGAAGGTTCTGTCCGGACTACTCTCAGGACGAGTTAAATCTCGCCCTCGGCGAGTTCGCGCCGGAAGTGATCGTGGCTCTGTCCGGGGAAACCTTGAACAATCTCATCGCACTATGTGCGAAGAGCGGCCATAATCTATACGATAGGTTACTGATCGTTCCCGCCGAACGCGTGGCCCACGCGGCGCGGGAATCGGGATTCGAAAACCCGTGTGTACCAGGAAGTCTTGCCGATAATGACATCGTGGCCACTGTTGCAGCACAGCTTTATGGCAGAAACGGTGGCGCCGCACAAGAAACGTAAGGACGCCCGTGACTGAAACAACCGATCAACTGCCCGCTCCCATTCCCCGGGAACAACCCAGCCGCCAGAAACTCTGGCCCCTGTGGTTACTCGCGATTGTTGCACTGGTAGTCGCCATAGCCCTGGCGCTATGGAACTGGCAGCAGTGGCAAACCCATCAGGCCACCCTCCAGACCCTTGAGGACCTTCAGCAGGACACTCGCCAGCTTGAGGACCTTTATGGTGACCGGGGCAGTCAACAGGCCCAGAGACTCCAGTCCCTGGAGGAAAAACTGGCCGCCCAACGGGAGCTGATCGCCACCCAGCAACGCCAGATTGACCACAACGCCCGGGAATTGCTGGAAGCCGGCAACCGCACCCGCACTGACTGGTTGCTGGCCGAGGCGGAATACCTGCTGCGCATTGCCAACCAGCGTCTGCAGATCGAGAAAGACATTGGCGGCGCGATCTCCGCCCTGCAGGCCGCCGACGAGGTGCTGGCCGAATCCGACGATATCGGCGTCTACCCCGTGCGCCAGCAGCTGGCCCGGGAACTGCTTGCCCTGAAAGGCATTGAGAACGTGGACCGTACCGGCCTGTACCTAACCCTGGAAGCCGGCATAGACAGCGTCAACCAGCTCACCGATCAGGCCCTGATCCACGAATCGGCCCCCGGATTCGTGGGCGGTGACGGCAGTGCCAAACTGGAGGCGACCGAGGGCGGTCCGAGCCTGCTCGCCCAGGCCTGGAACCAGTTCACCGATACCCTCGCCCGGGTCGTGGTGGTGCGCCGGCTGGATGAGCCGGTCAAACCGTTGCTGTCGCCGGACCAGAGTGCCTACGCCCGGCTCAACCTGCAGTTGATGCTGGAAGAAGCGGAGATGGCGGTCCTGCGCGGCAATCAGGCCCTGTATGAGCGTGCCCTCGCCAAGGCCCGGGCTGCGATCAGTGACTGGTACAACCCGGAAAATCCGCGGGTGAAAGCCCTGTCGGATACCCTGGCGGAGCTGGCCGGACGCAACGTTGATCCGGAACTGCCGGACATCAGCAAATCCCTCGATCTTCTCAAACAACGCCTGGCGGGCCGCCTCGATGGCAATGGCGGCAACGGTGACGGCGAGCAGACCAGTGCCAGCGCCGGAGGCACGGAATCATGATCCGCCTCCTGCTGATTATCCTGGTTGCACTGCTGATCGGCACCGGTCTGGCGCTGGGTCTGCAATATGACCTGGGCTACATCCGGGTCAGCCTGGGCCACTACCTGGTGGAAACCAATTTCTGGGTGGGCCTGGCGTTGTTCGTGGCGCTGGTGGTGCTGACGGTGATGACCATCAACCTGATCCGGCGTTTCCGCCAGGGCACCGGCGTGGTTGCTGGCTGGATCGCGCGGGGAAACGAGCGCCGCGCCCGACGCCGCACCACCCAGGGCTTGCTGGCCCTGGCCGAGGGTAACTGGCCCAGGGCCCGGAAACTGCTGACCTCTGCTGCCGACAAGGCGGATACACCACTGATCAACTACCTGGCGGCCGCCCAGGCGGCCTTTGAATCCGGTGATCACGATGCCGTGGATGACCTGCTGCGCCAGGCCTTCGAGAGCACACCGGGCTCGGATCTCGCCGTAGGGATCACCCAGGCCCAGCTGCAACTGGCGGGAAACCGCCTGGAGCAAGCACTGGCCACCCTGGTGCGGTTGCGCAAACAGTCACCGCACCATCCGTTCGTGCTGAAATTGCTGAAGAATACCTACCTGAGGCTCGAGGACTGGCGGGAGCTGTCCAGACTGCTGCCGGAACTGCGCAAACGGGATGTCCTGCCGGAAACGGAGTTCCACGAGCTGGAGCGGGAGGTCTGGCACAACCTGCTGGAGCAGGCAGCCGAGGAATGTGAACGGGCACGCAAGCAGGATCCGGAGGCATCCCTGGAACCCCTGACCCGCCTGTGGGACGAGCTGCCCGGATTCCTGCGCCGTGATGAATACACGATCCGGGATTACGCCCGCCTCCTGGCCAAACTTGGAGACGAGGCCCAGGCCGAAACCCTGCTGCGCAAGGTACTGCGCAACCACTGGAGTGACGAGCTCATCAACCTCTACGGCCGGATCGAGGGGCAGAAAACGGACGAGCAGCTGTTGATCGCCGAGCAATGGCTCAAGGACCGCCCCAACAATCCCGAACTACTGCTGGCCCTGGGGCGCCTGAGCCTGCGCAACGAACTCTGGGGTAAGGCAAGGGAGTATTTCGAAACCAGCCTGAGGCTGCGCCGCAGCCGCGAGGCCCTGGCCGAACTGAGCCGGCTGAACGCCCACATGGGCGAGGAAGAGCTGAGCATCAAGCTGATGATGCAGGGGCTGGCCCAGGATAACGGGCTGCCGGAACTGCCGATGCCGAGAGCCTGACGAAACTCCGGGGGCAGATCCAAGAAGGGGGTCAGATGAAGGCTTTCATCTGACCCCGATTTCATACCTGCCCTGGGGTGGAGCGCCAAGCCGGGGTCTGAAGAAAGCTTTCTTCTGACCCCATTTTCACCTGGGTGCGTACTCCAGAACATCGGAGAAAAACGCCGCCTGCGGCAAGCCTGCCTCGATCAGCGCATCCATCAGTGTATAGACCATGGTGGGCGACCCACTGGCATGCACTTCCACATTGTTCCAGTCCATGCCGGAAGCCAACACCGCACGCACCAGCTGATCGTGATGACCACCCCAGTCGTTGTCTTCATCATCACCCACTACCGGCAGGAAAGTGAACGGCGGCCAGTCCCGCTCCCACTGCTGGGCCAGGGTGCGCAGGTACATGTCCTCATGCTTGCGCACCCCCCAGTACAGCGTGATGGGGTGATTGAAGTTCGTCTCCCGCAGATAATCCACCAGGCTCTTCATCTGGGCAAAGCCGGTGCCGGCAGCCACCAGCAACACCGGTTTGTCCGGCGCTGACGCCAGGCAGGCCTTGCCGTGGGGCAACTCGAGGGTCACATCCTGGCCAGAGGTCAGGGCATCGATCACCTTCTGCGCCGAGACCCAATCCGGCGAGGCCTGAATATGCAGTTCGATGTTTTGCTCTGAGGGGCTGCTGGCGATGGAAAAGTAGCAAGGATCCGCATCCGGCAGGTTCACCGACAGATATTGCCCGGCATGGAAAGACAGCTCCCGGCGACGGGGAATCTCCAGCTCCACCCGATAAACATCGTGGCTGATGGACCGGACATCCACCACCTTTGCCTGCACCTTTCGGGGCTGATTGTTTCCTGCTGCCATAACGGCGGTTATCTCCAGTTCCAGGTCGGCGAGCGCATGGGTTCGACACATCATCAAACGCTCACCAATCGAAATTTCACGTTGGTTACGGGTATTCAGGGCGGTGCCGGACAGTAACCGGGCCTCACAGATCTCACACACCCCGTTGCGACAGGCAGCCGGTACGGCGATACCTGCTTCGGCCGCGGCACCGAGCAGATCCGCGCCGGGATCCACCGAATAACGCAATCCCGAAGGCCTCAGTACAACCCGATGCAAATGACTGTCCTTCTCAATCAGGGCGGGACCCCGGAATTTCAATCCCCAGGCTGTCCCAGATGTCATTCACCCGCTGTTTCACCTCATCGGTCATGGCAATGGGCTCGCCCCACTCCCGGTCGGTTTCACCGGGCCACTTGTTGGTAGCGTCCATGCCCATCTTCGAGCCAAGGCCCGAAACCGGCGAGGCGAAATCCAGGTAGTCGATGGGCGTATTCTCCACCATCGTGGTATCCCGGACCGGATCCATCCGCGTCGTGATCGCCCATATCACGTCTTCCCAGTTGCGGGCATTCACGTCGTCATCGGTGACAATGACGAACTTGGTGTACATGAACTGCCTCAAAAACGACCATACTCCCATCATCACCCGCTTGGCATGGCCGGGGTACTGCTTCTTCATGGTTACTACGGCAAGCCGGTAGGAACAGCCTTCCGGCGGCAGGTAGAAATCCACGATCTCCGGAAACTGCTTCTGCAGAATCGGAATAAACACCTCGTTCAGCGCGACCCCCAGAATCGCCGGCTCATCGGGCGGCCGACCGGTGTAGGTACTGTGATAGATCGGCTCCCGGCGATGGGTGATCCGCTCCACGGTGAACACCGGGAACTGATCCACCTCGTTGTAATAGCCGGTATGATCACCAAACGGCCCCTCCGGCGCCATATCGTCCGGGTAGATAAACCCTTCCAGCACGATCTCGGCACTGGCAGGCACCTGCAGATCACTCAACCCGGCCTGCACGAGCTCCGTGCGGGAACCACGCAGCAAGCCGGCAAAGGCATATTCAGACAGAGTATCCGGCACCGGCGTCACCGCCCCGAGAATCGTGGCCGGATCGGCCCCGAGCGCCACCGCCACCGGGTAAGGCTTGCCTGGATTGGCCTTCTGGAACTCCCGGAAATCCAGCGCACCACCGCGATGACTGAGCCAGCGCATGATCAGCCTGTTCCGGCCGATTACCTGCTGCCGGTAAATCCCCAGGTTCTGCCGCTCCTTATGGGGCCCACGGGTAATCACCAGCGGCCAGGTCACCAGTGGGCCGGCATCCCCGGGCCAGCAGTGCTGCACCGGAATCTGGTACAGATCCACCTGATCCTTCTCGATCACCACCTCCTGACAGGGCGCCGAGCGGAGCACCTTCGGACTCATCCGCATCACCTGCTTGAACAGCGGCAACTTCTCGATGGCATCCTTGAAGCCCTTGGGGGGATCCGGCTCCTTCAGGAAGGCCAGCAACTTGCCAACGTCCCGCAGCGCCGTGACATTGTCCTGCCCCATCCCCAGCGCCACCCGCTTCGGAGTCCCGAACAGGTTCGCCAGCACCGGCATGTCATAACCCTTGGGATTCTCGAACAACAACGCCGGCCCACCTGCCCGCAGGGTGCGGTCACAGATCTCGGTCATCTCCAGGTGGGGGTCGACCTCCACGCTGATCCGCTTCAGCTCACCCAGCTTCTCCAGCTGATGAATGAAATCACGCAGGTCGTTGTATTTCATCGTGTGCTCCGTTCTGTATCGGCCTATAGGTACGGAGTGACTCGTCGCCTGGACTGCCGGAGCAGCGCCGACACGAGGTGGGGAATCAAGAAAGTGCGCGCACAGTGCCTGATCGGCAGTGGCGGGGATGGCCTCCCCGGACTGTGTCTTGCCAGGGATGGCAAGACCAAGCCTACAGGGACGTATTCACGGCGTGTCCGGGGAGGCCATCCCCGGTACTGCCCGCCCCCGCAGGCCCAAGCGCAGAAGCTAGTTAACGACGCTTCATGGACTGGAAGAACTCTTCGTTGGTCTTCGTGTCCTTAAGCTTGTCCAGCAGGAACTCGATGGCCGCGGTATCGTCATCCATGGAGTGCAGCAGCTTGCGCAGGATCCACACCCTCTGGATATCCGCCTCGGACATCAGCAGATCCTCACGGCGGGTGCCGGAGCTGCGGATATTGATGGCCGGATAAACCCGCTTCTCGGCAATACGACGGTCCAGGTGCACCTCCATGTTACCGGTACCCTTGAACTCCTCGTAGATCACCTCGTCCATCTTGGAAC
>JABURI010000149.1 GCA_014762755.1 Marinobacter sp. | reverse complement strand
AGTCGTCCAGAATGAATTCGAACAGCATCGATACGAGGTTGATGAGATCCTCGTCCACTTCATTCAGGGCCGGCTTGCGGCCGTCATCCGATTCTGCCCTCGCCAGCAGTTGCTCGACCACGGCGCGGAGGTCCACGGTCACCGGCTCGCCCTCACTCAGGTCGCCGTCCGGTGTATAGGACTCGGCGAGCGGCATGGCGCTCAGAAGGCTGGCCAGTTCCGCGTGGCCGATCACGCGGATCTGGGTATTTGATGATCGGGGCGGAATGCCGGCATTCGCCCGCTGCCGGGCCAGCATCTGCCGGATCTGCTCGAAAACGGGACTGGCTTCGCCTGATGCGGCAGCAACACTCGTGTCGGACTTTTCTGATGCCGCCTGGGAGGTTGAGGTCGATGCCTGGGTGCTTTTCTTGTCGACCTGCTGGCCGGATTTTCCGTGGTACCGGAAGTTGGGAATGATGCCGGCCTGGATCAGGATGCGGTTGGCTTCGTCCAGGAGCATGCCCAGGTTTGAAACCACGTAGCGGTCGAATTGCTTGAGCAGGATAAGGCGTTCCCGGATCTGGATTTCCAGCGCCTGGATGGCATCGGTGAAGGCGCTGCACAGGTGTTCCGGAGCCATGGGGTTGACCGGCGAATCATCGCTGGCGCCCGGGTAGACCTGGCTGAAGCGGGCCTGCAGCTGAAGCAGTGGCCCCTGGAAATGCGCCTTGGCCTTGCCAATCATGGCATTTAGGGCCACCTGTTCCTCGAGATCTTCGTCACCAACCAGTGACAGGGTCTCGGCGTTGGTGCTGTAGGAGGACGTTTCCCCCTGAGTCTGGCCAGTGCGGGGGGGATCGGAGAACAATCCGGAGACGGAGTTCTGGAACTGGCGTTCCACACCCTTGCGTTTGATACGGATTTCCCGCATCGCCTCGAAATAGCGATTCTGTTCGTTGTTGCTGCGGGCGTTGTTGGCCAGTTCGAACAGGGAGTCGTCGACGGCGTCAAAGGCTCCTTGCAGCAGATCGCCAAGTCCGGCGACCACCGTGTCACGAATTCGCGTAACCCCTGCAGGAACCGGTTTGGTGCTGGCTGCTTGCTTGGGGTCGCGGAGGTAATGTATGCCGGACTGCTTATTCATGGCCTTCTCCTGTCTACGCCTTAACCGGATACATGACCGAGCTGGAAATCCATGTGTTCTCGTTGTTGGTTAAATTTACCGCAATTTGCCGTAGATTAACATGAATAAACGCCATCCTGAGAGCCTTGTCAAAAAATTCAGCGACTGCCGAGGTGCAGTGAGCGCTTCTTCCGTTTGCGGGGGTGCACTATAGCGGCCTTGACCACGTTGTCCTTGATCTGGAGCACTTCCACCCGATGGCCGTCCACTTTCAGGCACACATTGGTGTCGGGAATGTTTTCCAGGGTTTCAGTGATCAGGCCATTGAGGGTTTTCGGGCCATCCGTGGGCAGTTTCCAGCCGAGGGTCTTGTTGATTGTCCGGACCGCTGTCGTACCGTCGATAATAAAGGTGCCATCATCCTGGGGGATGATGTCCGGGCTGGTCGCAGCATAGTCGGTGGTGAATTCCCCGACGATTTCCTCAAGGATGTCTTCCAGGGTTGCCAGGCCGAGTACATCTCCGTACTCGTCGACGACGATACCGAACCGGCGCTTGCCTTTCTGGAAGTTGATCAGCTGCGTGTTTAGCGGCGTGCTCTCGGGAATGAAATAGGGCTCCTGGCACAGCTGCATGATCATCGCCTTGTTGATTTCGTCCTGCTGCACCAGCTTGGACGCGCTGCGCAGGTGCAGGATTCCCTGAATGTTGTTGATGTCGCCCTTGAAGACCGGCAGACGGGTGTGCTGGCTGCTCCGCAACTGTCGGAGGATGGTGTCGGTATCGTCATCAAGGTCAACGCCGACCACTTCATTGCGGGGCACCATGATGTCGTTCACCGTCACCTTTTCCAGGTCAAGGATGCTGACCAGCATATCCTTGTGCTTGGCGGGAATCAGTGCGCCGGCTTCGTTGACGAGGGTCCTGAGTTCTTCCCGGCTGAGATGTTCGGACGCAGCGTCTTCCGGAGACACTTTGAGCAACTTGAGGATCAGTCCGGTGAAAAGGTTGACCGCCCAGACAATCGGGTACAGTACCTTCAGCAGCGGGCCAAGCACATGACTGGCGGGAAAGGCGATCTTTTCCGGGAACAGGGCGGCCAGGGTTTTCGGGGTCACCTCGGCGAAAATAAGGATGACAATGGTCAGCAACAGGGTGGCGATGGCAATGCCCGCGTCACCCCAGATCCGGATGGCAATGACCGTAGCGATGGAGGATGCCAGGATGTTGACGAAATTGTTGCCGATGAGGATGACGCCGATCAACTGGTCGGTTCGCTGAAGCAGGCCCTGGGCGCGCCTGGCACCTTTGTGGCCAGTCTTCGCCATATGCTTCAGGCGGTACCGGTTCAGCGACATCATGCCGGTCTCGGAGCTCGAGAAAAAAGCTGACAGGCAGATGAGGGCAACAAGGAGGATAAACAGCGCGGAAAGCGATGTTTCGTTCAAAGGATAAGGTCCTTATATTACTGACAAGTTGGGAAAATAGGTTTTGTTCCGGTCAGGTGTCAAGCGGGTCGGGGCAGATGGCCTTTTAGCCCCCCCGGTGGAACACCAGTTCAAGGACGAATTTGCTGCCATAGAAGGCCAGCATCAGGAGAATGCAGCCTGCGAGTGTCCAGCGGCTGGCGGTCATGCCTCGCCAGCCCTGGGTGTACCGGCCGATCAGCAGGGCCACGAAGACCAGTAGTGACAGCAGGGAGAATATTGTCTTGTGGGCGAGGTCCTGGGCGAAGAGGTCCTCGATGAACAGCGCGCCGGTAACAATCGCCAGAATCAGAAGCACAACCCCGGCCCAGACCATTTCGAACAACAGTGACTCCATGGTTTGCAGGGGCGGCAGGTTGCGAACCAGAAGGCTGTTGTAATTGTGTTTTAGTTGGCGATTCTGGAAGTAGAGCAGGATGGCCTGGATGGCGGCCAGCGTAAACAGGCTGTAGGCTGTCACAGATAACGCGATGTGCGAGAGCATGCCGTAGCTTTGCTCGGAAACCAGCCTGGAAGGTGTGTGGGTAATGAGGGCCAGGATGATGGTCAGCGCGGCGAGCGGGTACACGCCGAGGAACAGGCTCTGGACTGGTTTTCTCAGATTCAGTCCCAATAAAAGGAAGACAATCAGCCAGGAAATCAGCAGTGAACTTTTGAAAAAGCTGAGGTCAAAGCCGCCGTCGTGGTGCACCGTCTGGGCAATGAGCAGGCCATGGCTGGTGAGGGCCAGCATTCCGATAAGAGTGGTGATGGCCAGGTTGCTCTGCACCCGACCACGAAAATGGAGCGCCTGCAGCGCGGTACCAACGCTGTATAAAAAGAGAGAGGTGACCG
>JABURI010000160.1 GCA_014762755.1 Marinobacter sp. | reverse complement strand
CACGAACCTGTCGCCCCGGATCACAGATCCGTTTCCGGAGGATTGCATGGACGGTTTCAGAGATGAATCGGCCGGCAATTTCGGCTATCCTTCGCGCACCTGTCGCGGGCTGCACCTGCTCTGTTATCTGTTTGCCGGAATCTTCCATGTTCGACATCATCTACCTGCTTGAAATGATCGGGATCGTAGCCTTTGCCATTTCCGGCATGATCGTGGCGCGTTCCAAGAACATGGACCCTGTGGGTGTGTTTACCATCGGCTTTATCACAGCCCTGGGCGGCGGCACGTTGCGGGACCTGATCATGGATAACCACCCGCTTTACTGGATCAAGCACGAGGAGCAACCCATCCTGATCCTGGCCATGGCCATCGTCTTCAGCTACTGGAGCCGGGCTCACAGCCTGCGGGAGTCGCGCATCGTGTTTCCGGACGCCATTGGTCTCGGGATCTTTTCGATCCTCGGTGCCCAACTGGCACTGGATCTGGGGCACTCCTGGTTCGTTGCTTCCCTGCTGGGGGTGATGACCGGCACCTTCGGTGGCGCCCTGCGGGATACCCTGTGCAACGAGGTGCCTTACATCTTCCGCAAAGATCAGATCTATGCGTCGATCTCGTTCGCCGGATGCTGGCTTTACTTTGTCTGCCAGTGGTTCCTGGAGAGTGAGGCGCTGGCACTGACCATCGGTCTGCTGTTCATCGTCATCGTCCGCATGCTGGCGGTCCGCTTTGATATCCGGCTGCAAAGAGACCCGGGTCAGCAATAGGCACATTTCTGTAATCCTGAACTGTCAATCATCCCTTGGCCTGAGAAGGCTCAGACGGTAACATTGCCGTTTTTTCACGCAATTCAGAACCGTTCGGCTCAAACCGGGCCCAAACCCCAACTTCCAGCATCCTGTGAGGCAGACATCCGTCATGCTTGAACGACTGTTCCAACTCCAGGCCCACGGCACCACCGTTCGTAAAGAAGTGGTTGCGGGCATCACAACCTTCCTGACCATGGCTTACATCATCGTGGTCAACCCAAGTATCCTGTCGTCCACCGGCATGGATTTCGGCGCGGTTTTCGTGGCCACGTGCCTGGCAGCCACCATTGGCACCCTGATCATGGGTCTGTGGGCGAACTACCCGATCGCCCTGGCGCCCGGCATGGGCCTGAATGCATTTTTCTCGTTCACCGTTGTCGGCAGCATGGGCTACAGCTGGGAAGTGGCGCTGGGCGCGGTATTCCTGTCCGGCTTCATTTTCTTCATCCTGAGTGTGGTGAAGGTCCGGGAATGGCTGATCAACAGTATCCCGATGTCCCTGCGCTTCGGCATCTCGGCCGGTATCGGCTTCTTCCTTGCCCTGATTGCCCTGAAGAATGCTGGTATCGTGGTTGATCACCCCGCGACCCTGGTCGGCATGGGCGACATCAAGGTGGCCGAGAGCCTGTTGTTCTTCGGTGGCTTTGTCCTGATCTGCGCCCTGTCCTTCCGTCAGATTACCGGCGCCGTGATGATCGGCATTCTCGCCATTACCGTGGTTGCGATGATGCTGGGCATGGTTGAATACGACGGGTTCGTCTCCGCACCACCGAGTCTTGCCCCGACCTTCATGCAGCTGGATCTCGCCGGTGCCTTCAATGTCGGTATGATCAGTGTAATCTTTGCCTTCCTGTTCGTGGACCTGTTTGACACCTCCGGCACCCTGATCGGTGCCGCCCAGCGGGGCGGCCTGCTGGACAAAGACGGCAAACTGCCGCGTCTGGGCCGGGCACTGATGTCCGATTCCGTCGCCACCATGTCGGGCGCGGCGCTGGGTACCTCAACCACCACCAGTTATATCGAGTCCACCGCAGGTATCTCCGCCGGCGGCCGCACCGGCCTGACCGCGGTCGTGGTTGCCGTGCTCTTCCTGGCGTGCCTGCTGCTGTCGCCGATTGCCAGCATTATTCCGCCCTACGCCACTGCGCCGGCGCTGCTGTATGTGGCGGTACTGATGGCCAGTGGCCTGAAACTGGTAGACTGGGACGACATTACCGACTCAGCGCCGGCCATTGTCACCGCCCTGACCATGCCGCTGACGTTCTCCATCGCCAACGGCATTGCCCTGGGCTTCATTACCTATGCGGTGATCAAGGCATTGTCCGGCCGCTGGTCCGATCTCAACGCCAGTGTCGTAACCATTGCCGTTGTCTTCGTTCTGAAATTCATGTTCCTGGATGTCGCCTGAGCGGCATCCTGACCTGTTACCGGATCTCCCATGGATTACTTCTCCGAAAGCATCAAACAGGCCATCCGCACCGTTCCGGACTGGCCAAAACCGGGCGTAACCTTCCGCGACATCACGACCGTCCTGCAGGACAAGACCGCATTCCGGAAGCTGATCGACGCCTTCGTGCACCGCTACCACGGTGACAAGATCGATGCGGTAGCCGCCGTCGATGCCCGAGGCTTTATCATCGGTTCGGCCCTGGCCTATGAGCTCAACGCCTCGCTGGTGCTGGTAAGAAAAAAGGGCAAGCTCCCCTTCGACACCCTGGTGGAGGACTACGAACTGGAATACGGCACCGCGTCGGTGGAGCTGCACAAGGATGCGTTCAAGCCGGGCGACAAGGTTGTGCTCGTGGATGACCTGATCGCCACCGGCGGCACCATGCTCGCAGCTTCCCGCCTGATACGCCGCATCGGCGCCGAGATCGTGGAAGTGGCCGCCATGATTGACCTGCCGGACCTGGGCGGCTCCCGGAAGCTGCAGGAAGAAGGTCTTCAGGTCTATACTGTGTGTTCGTTCGAAGGAGATTGACACCAACACACGGGAGGCGGCCATGCCCGATTACCAACACCACTGGAAGGATGGAACACCGGTCCATCTGCCACTCGGCAAGATCGTCTGCATAGGCCGCAACTACGCGGAACACGCCAAGGAACTGAACAACCCGGTTCCGGATGAGCCGCTGCTGTTCATCAAACCTTCAACCGCAGCGGTTCACATCACTCGCCCGCTGGATATTCCCAAGGACCGTGGCGAGGTTCACTTTGAAACGGAATTGGCGGTGCTGATTGGCCGACCATTGACCAATGGCTCGGCCAGTGAGGCAGAGACGGCCATCCTCGGCTACGGCCTTGCCCTTGATCTGACGCTCAGGGATATTCAGAGCAAACTCAAGGAAAAAGGCCAGCCCTGGGAACGCGCCAAGGCGTTCGATGGTGCCTGCCCCCTCTCCCCGTTTGTCGCCGCCGACAAACTGCCCCGTGACAGCATCCATTTCTCCCTCGACATCGACGGTGAGCGCCGCCAGACCGGAGAAACCCGGGACATGCTCAATCCCATTGTGCCGCTGATCTCCCATATCAGCAGTCAGTTTTCCCTGATGCCGGGCGATGTGGTGCTCACCGGCACCCCGAAAGGTGTCGGCCCCCTGCAGTCCGGCCAGACCCTAACTCTGGCGCTGGAGGATTTGCTTTTCCTGCAACCCAAGGTAACCTGAAGGGTCGT
>JABURI010000013.1 GCA_014762755.1 Marinobacter sp. | reverse complement strand
GAATTAACATGCGCATACTGCTGTTTCTGGCGACCAACCTTGCGGTCATTGTGGTGGCCAGTTTTACCCTGCGTTTGCTGGGTGTCGACAGTTACCTGAGCCAGCAAGGCATCGAGTATGGCTCGCTGCTGGCGTTTGCGGCGGTGTTCGGCTTCGCCGGCGCTCTGATCTCGCTGTTCATTTCCAAGCCGATGGCCAAGTGGAGCACGAAGGCTCAGGTCATCGAATCTCCGCGGACTCCGGCCGAGCGCTGGCTGGTGGATACCGTCGCAGAACTGGCTCGGAACGCAGGCATCAAGATGCCGGAGGTGGCCATTTTCCCGGCCTCCCAATCCAACGCATTTGCCACGGGCTGGAACAAGAATGATGCGCTGGTGGCCGTCAGTGAGGGTCTGCTGCACCGTTTCAATAAAGATGAAATTCGCGCGGTCCTTGGGCATGAGATTGGTCACGTGGCTAATGGCGACATGGTCACCCTGGCCCTGATTCAGGGCGTAGTGAACACGTTTGTGATCTTTGCCTCAAGAGTGATCGGCTCTTTTGTGGACCGGGTGGTTTTCAAGAATGAACAGGGTCACGGCATAGGGTTCTTTGTAGTCAGCATCGCGGCTGAGATCGTACTCGGCATCCTTGCCAGCACCATCGTGTTCTGGTTCTCCCGTCGCAGGGAATATCGGGCGGATATTGCGGGCGCCCAACTGGCTGGCCGCTCGGCGATGATCAACGCTCTGGCACGACTGAAACAGGAAAGTGAAGTGCCGGATCAGATGCCGGATTCATTGCAGGCGTTCGGCATCAATCGCGGTGCCCGGGCCGGCCTGAGTGCTCTGTTCATGACCCATCCGCCGCTGGAAGACCGTATTCGAGCCCTGCAGGAAGCAAATCTCTGAACGGCCTGCACGAAAGCTCGATAGCTCCGCTGGTAGGGCCACCCTTCCGAAACTGTGCGGAGCCATGGATGGCGGAGCTCAAGCGTCACAGGGACGTGCCGCCAGGAGCGTGTTTCGGAAGGGTGGCCCTACCAGCGGAGCTCCCCCCAAGTTAAAGCCTGACGGACATTCCTCAGATCTTCAGTTTGAACCCAATCGCCCTGAAACTGTCCTGCAGGGACTTGCTAGTGCCTTTCAGCTGGACCTTCAGACTGGAACATTCTCTTCGAACTGGATAGTCCCGGCGCAGTCGATCAAATGCGGCGCCTCTCTCCTCGGCACTTCCTCCCATTGCCAGCCGCAGGCGGGCATCATCCTCTCGGGGGTCGTAACAGGCCCTGAGCGCGGTCTTGATGGCCTTGTCTTCATCAGCTGCCGAGGTAAACGAAACCTTGCTCAATGCAGGTTCCGGGAGGAACTGGCCAGCTTTCTTGCGGACAGGCAGGCCCAGGAAGTTGCTGAGCGCCTGATAGATCATCTCTGTACCCTGGACCTTGCCTTCGAGGCTGTAGCCAGCGATATGGGGGGTCGCCAGCCAGGCGAGATCTACCAGATCGGGGTCGATTTTCGGCTCTCGTTCCCAGACATCGAGGGCTACGAGCGGCGGGTTGGTGGAGGTCAGGCGCTGCTTGAGGACAGTTGTATCGATTACTTCGCCACGGCCGGCGCTGATCAGGAGTTGATCGGAGGTGAGTCCGGCCAGTTCGCGTTTTTCGATCATGTGGAACGTGGCGTGAGAGCCGTTACGGGTCAGCGGGGTGTGGAGGCTGACCACGTCACACTCCATGGCTTCCTGCAGGCTGACGAATTCCGGGCCCTGTTCGCCTTCCTGTTCGGCTCTGGGCGGGTCGCACAGGCGGATCGTAAAGCCCAGGCGTTCCAGCTTGGCGGCCAGCTCGCCACCGACGTTGCCGACGCCAACGATACCGACACTCAGGTCGGTCCAGTCAGTCAGACCACGTTTCTCCGCGTACAGGGACAGCACCGAGAGGACGTATTCGACCACGCTGTTTGCGTTGCAGCCCGGCGCTGCGGAAAAGCGGATGCCCTGCTCTTCCAGCCACTGGAGATCGACATGGTCTGTGCCGATGGTGGTGGTCCCTACAAAGCGAACACGGCTGCCCTCGAGCAACTCGCGGTTGACCCGGGTAACAGACCGGACCAGCAGGATGTCTGCATCCCGGACGTCGTCGAGGCTCATGTGGCGGCCGGAGACGCGACGGATTTCGCCCATGTCTCCGAAGAAGGAGTCGAGTAACGGTATATTCTCGTCAGCTACGATCAGCATGTCGTGTACGTCCTTCAGTTCCTGCGCTGGCGCTGGGAGCCGCGGCCGCCCTGGGGACGCCCACCACCGCCGCTGCGGCGGCCGCCGCGTTTGCGGGTGATGGCCGGTTTTTCCAGCGGGGCTCTCAGGGTATCGTCAGGGACTTCGGTTTTCAGTTTCTGGTTGATGTAGGTTTCGATCGCAGGAAGGGTGAAGGAATCGTCCTCACCCGCCAGGCTGATGGAGACACCGTGGCTGCCCGCGCGGCCGGTCCGGCCGATGCGGTGTACGTAATCCTCGGCGTTGTCCGGCAGGTTGTAGTTGAACACGTGGGTGACACCGTTGACGTGTATGCCCCGGCCGGCCACGTCGGTGGCTACCAGCACCTGGATATTGCCCTTCTTGAACTGGTCGAGGGTGCGCAGGCGTTTGTTCTGGGCGATTTCGCCGGACATCAGCGAGACTTTAACGCCCTGGTTTTTCAGGTCTTCCTCGAGGTCCCGGCACTGGTCGCGCCGGTTGGCGAAAACAATGGCCTTCTCGACTTCGGGGCGTTTCAGATAGTTCACCAGCACCTGGAGCTTTTCGTCCTCGCCCAGCAGGTACACCGTCTGCTCTACCCGTTCGGCGGTTTTCTGCTCCGGTTCGATTTCCACAAACTCGGCGTTCCGGGTCCACATGGAGGCCAGGTTGAGCACGTCCTGATTGAAGGTCGCACTGAACAGCAGGGTCTGCCGCTCGTCCTTCGGCGTGCACTTGCGGATAATGCGCTTCACATCGGGGATGAACCCCATGTCCAGCATCCGGTCGGCTTCGTCGAGAATCAGGATGTCCAGCTGGTCCAGAAACACGTCCTGGGAACCCAGGAAGTCGATCAGCCGGCCCGGGGTGGCCACCAGGATATCGACGATTTCATTCTGGAGCTGGTCCCGCTGTTTGTCGTAATTCATGCCGCCCACCACGGTGACGACGTTATGCCCCGTGTGCTTGCACAGCTGTTCGGCGTCCTTGGCGATCTGCATCGCCAGTTCCCGGGTCGGTGCCAGTGCCAGCACGCGGGGCTCGGAGGCGAAACGTTCTTTCTCCGGAATCGGGGTTTCCAGCAGCGTCTGGATGGCGGTGATCAGAAAGGCGGCTGTTTTACCGGTACCGGTCTGGGCCTGGCCAATCAGATCCTCACAAGCCAGTGTCCAGGGCAGTGTCTCTGCCTGGATGGGGGTGCAGTATTCAAATCCGATGGCGGTGATGGCGTCCAGCAGGCGTTTATCAAGATTCAGGTCACTGAACTTCAGGTCACCGGTGTGTTTTGGGTCAGATGTCATACAGTCTCTGTATTCCTTACTCTGTCGGA
>JABURI010000224.1 GCA_014762755.1 Marinobacter sp. | reverse complement strand
CGACCTGATCATCGTCGGTGCCGGTCCTGCCGGCTCGACCCTGGCCAAGGCCCTGGAGAACACTGGCAAACGCATCCTGATCATCGACAAGCAGGAGTTCCCGCGGGACAAGACCTGCGCAGGCTGGGTGACGCCGGCGGTGATGAAAGAGCTGGATATCGATCTGGACGACTATGGAAACGGCCGGACCCTGCAGCCGATCCGCCGGTTCCGGATTGGCATGATGGGACAGGCGCCGGTGGAAAACGACCATGGCGAGGTGGTCAGTTACGGCATCCGGCGCTGTGAGTTCGACAACTACCTGCTGGACCGGGTAACAACGGCCACCCGGCAGCTGGGTACCCCGGTAAAATCCGTCGAACGCCGGGGCGGCAACTGGGTCGTCAACGACACCTGGGAGGCGCCCCTGATCGTGGGTGCCGGCGGCCATTTCTGCCCCGTTGCCCGCCTGCTCGGCGAAGGCCCCGGGAGTCATGAGACCGTGGTCGCAGCCAAAGAAGTGGAGTTCGAGATGCCCAACGAGCAGGCCAGCGCCTGCCAGGCCCGGGGGGACACGCCCGAGCTGTGGTTCTGCCGGGATCTCAAGGGCTATGCCTGGGTATTCCGCAAAGGTAATTACCTGAACATCGGCCTGGGCCGGGAAGACAACCACAAACTGAGCGAACATCTGCAGGCGTTCGTGGAAGAGATGAAAAGCACCGGTCGCATCCCCGCCGACCTGCCCGGACGGTTCAAGGGCCATGCCTACCTCTTATATGCCCACGCCGAGCGCCCGCTGGTCGATGACGGCGTCATCCTGATCGGCGATTCCGCCGGCCTGGCCTATACCCAGAGCGGTGAGGGTATCCGCCCGGCGGTCGAATCCGCCCTGCTTGCCGCCGAGGTACTACGCAAGGCCACGGACTATTCCGCTTCGTCCCTGCAGGTGTATGGCGACGCCATTGCCGAACGTTTCGGCAACCGGGCAGCGGATAGCGAACAGGGCTGGCAGGTGCCCGACTGGCTCAAGACCCCACTGGCCGGCACCCTGATGCGTTCACACTGGTTTACCCGCAAGGTGGTGACCGAGAAATGGTTCTTGCACCGGGAGGTGCCGCCGCTGGAAGTTGCAGTATAAGGCACAAAAAAATGGCGGCCCCCAAGGCCGCCACTTTCAGAACCGGTGAGATTTACTTCCCGAGGTAACTCCGGTACATCCACACCGTCTTTTCCTGCTGCGAGATATAGTCGCTCATCAGGGCAACGGTGCCTTCGTCCTCCGCATCGCCGGCCAGGCTCAGCAGATTGCGCTGCTTGCCGATCAACTTGCCGAAGCTCTCGACAATGTTCTCGACCGCTTCGCGACCATCGGACACGTCCTTGCGCTCCGGGATTTCAGATCGTTCCATGTAGGTGCTGTAGGCGTGTGCCGGGCGGTGCCCCAGGGTGAGTACCCGCTCGGCGATCTCGTCGATTTTCAGGAGCAGATCATCATACAGTTCCTCGAACTTGGCGTGGAGCTCGAAAAAGTTCTCACCCTTGATGTTCCAGTGATAACCACGGACGTTCATGTAGAAGATCTGGTAGTTGGACAACAGATCGTTGAGAGCGTCCGACAGCTCGACGGTTTTTCCACTATCAAGACCGATAAAGTTCTTGCTCATTACGTACCTCCTTGACGCTGATTTGAATCTTTAAGCCCCATTTTATGCGGGGCAGGAGTATCCGTGAAGTTGTATCAGACAATCTCTTCCATAGCCTAGACTTATACATACAATGGCAAATCTATAGTCCGGCCCTATCATTTTTCTTTAAACAATCTATTTAACAATAATTCTCACTTGTCCTTAAATAAGAACTCAAGACAATGCATGCGGAGCGGATCATGAGCGCCTTGAAACTGTTCGTACACGACCATGGCCCGAAGGGCGATCAGTCCTTGCTGAAGACCATCACCTTCGCCATCACCCACTTTACAGTTGCCTTCACGGTGGCTTACCTGCTGACAGGCGACATCATTGTGGGCAGCCTCATTGCCATGGTCGAGCCGGCGATCAACACCGTGGCCTACTTCTTCCATGAAAAGATATGGGCTCGCCGCCTGCGTAATGCAGGGGGCTCGGGCAACACCCTACCCCACCATCAGCCCAGCACCTCCTGACTGAGATCAAGGGCCGGTCAAACTCCCGGCCCACATTCGAGGCACTCGTCCGCCAGCTCCGGCCCGATCTGCAGGTTCCTGTTCAGCTGCTTGAGCGCAGTGCGCAGGCCCTCCTCGATGACCGGGTGGTAGAAAGGCATTGCCAACATGTCGCTGACGGTCATCCGTTTCTGGACACACCAGGCCAGCAGATGGGCGATATGTTCCGCCGCTGGCCCGAACATCTCCGCACCCATGAACAGACCACTACCGTGCTCACCATAGACCCGAAGAATGCCCCGGTTCTTGCCAATGACCCGACTACGTCCCTGGTCGGCAAAGGAAACCTCGCCCACCGCGAAACAGCCATGGCACTGCTTGTCGACCTGATCAAGGGTCAGGCCCACCGAGGCGATCTGGGGATCGGTAAACACCACGCCCAGGGCAACGTGACGCAAACCGGTACGCACATCCGGCCAGGCAGCCGCGTTGTCCCCGGCGATACGCCCTTCATCCGCAGCCTCATGCAGCAGGGGACGGTCGTTGTTGGCGTCCCCGGCGATGAAGATATGACTGTCGCCGCAGCGCAGGGTGTACTCGTCGAACACCGGCGAGCCCCGGTCATCCAGTTCGATATCGGCGTTCTGGATATCCAGGTTGTCCACGTTCGGGCGACGCCCCGTAGCAGCCAGCAGATAATCGAAGGTCTCGGTCACCGGTTCGCCCGAACTGTTTTTGAAGGTCACGGCCACCCCAGTATCGATCCGCTCGACGTGAGTGACATCGGCATCCGGATCCAGCGGGAATTCCTGGTTAAAGGTCTCAAGGGCACAGGCCCGGATAGCATCGTCCTGAATGGAACCGATGGCACCGCCGACGCCGAACATCCGCACCCGTAAGCCAAGACGGCTCAAAGCCTGCCCAAGCTCCAGGCCGATCACCCCCGGCCCGAACACCGCCACGGCCTCCGGCAAGTCGTCCCAGTCGAACAGATCATCGTTGACCACAAGGCGATCCTTGGCTTCCTTCAGAAAGCCCGGAATGTTCGGCCGGGAGCCGGTGGCGATGATGATGCGTTCGGCCCGGACTTCCAGGTCATCGCCCACAATCAGGCGGTTGGGGCCGGCAAACCGGGCATGGCCCATCACCCGGTGTGATTCGGGAAAGCCTTCGACCGATTCCACGACGGACGAAACAAAACGGTCGCGCTCTTTGCGAACGCGCTCCATCACGCGGCGGCCGTCAATCGCGACCTTTCCCGGCGAGATACCGAACGCCTCTGCCTCCACCATGGCATGGGCATGTTCCGCAGCCGCAATCAGCAGCTTGCTGGGCATACAGCCGACCCGGGCGCAGGTGGTGCCATACTGCTCGCCCTCGATCAGGACGACGCTGTCCGTTGCCTTGCGTACACGCTGGTAGGCCACCA
>JABURI010000046.1 GCA_014762755.1 Marinobacter sp. | reverse complement strand
CCTTGATATCGGCGCTTTTCAGCTGTTCCATGTACTTTTCCGGGCTGCGGCCCGCATCAAGGCTCTTTTCCGGCGTGTCGATGCCATGTCCTCGGAAACGCCAGAACAACCCGAGGCGGAGGAGCTGGTTATCGAGGAGCTCCGCATTGATCCGGTCCGACACCGGGTATTTGTAAGCGATCGGGAAGTTGACCTGACCGCCCGCGAATTTGACCTGCTCTGGCATTTTGCCAGCCACCGGGGCCGGGTCTTCAGCCGCACCCAGCTGCTGGACGCCGTCTGGGGATATAACCATGAGGGCTACGAGCACACGGTCAACACCCACATCAACCGCCTTCGGAACAAGGTCGAGGTTGACCCCTCGGCGCCCCGCTATATTCAGACAGTCTGGGGTGTCGGTTACCGGTTTATGGACTGACTCATGGCCCTGTCACTGTTCCGCACCCTATACGCCCGGCTCGCGCTGGGGCTGTTTTTGCTGCTGGTTATTGTGGGCGGTCTGTTCACGGTTCTGAGTTTGTATTCGGTGCGTGAGTACACCGCCGCAGTAAATCAGGAACTCAATCGTGACCTTGCCCGGAATCTGGTCGCCGACCGTAATCTCGTGACGGACGGTCAGCTGGACCAGCAAGCCCTGAAAAAACTGTTCGACCTGTACATGACGATCAATCCCGGCATCGAGATCTACCTGCTGGGGCCGGATGGCCGGATCCTGTCCTACTCCGCTGACCCGGACAAGATCAAGCGAAACCGGGTCTCGCTGAAGCCGATCCGGACATTGCTTGCCCAACCCGACGCCTTCCCGCTGCCGGGGGATGATCCCCGCAGTCATGACCGTCGAAAGGTGTTCTCGGTAACCACTGTACCGTTCGAAAATGACCGTTCGGGCTATCTGTATGTGGTGCTCCGGGGTGAGGAGTACGATCTGGCCGAGAGCATGGTGCACAGCAATCAGTTACTGCAGATGGGGGCAGGGGCACTGGGCATCAGCCTCATCGTTGGCCTGCTGGCGGGGCTGGTGTTCTTCCACCTGCTGACCCGGAGACTGTCGCGGCTAACCGAGCGGGTGGAAAATTTCGAGATCGGCGGCGAGGTCCTGGTCCCCGAGAACCGGGAAACGCCGGTCTCCCCCGGGGACGACATCGATTACCTGGCGGCACGGTTTGACCAGATGGCCAGTCGGATCGCCGCCCAGGTCGACCTTCTGAAAGAGAAGGATCACCAGCGTCGCCAGATGGTGGCCCAGGTTTCCCATGACCTGCGCACACCGTTGGCGTCGATCCAGGGTTACCTGGAAGCCCTGAAGATGAAACAGGCGGATCTGGAGCCCGTCGAGCGCGCCCGATTCCTGGATGTGGCGCTGGCGGAAACCTGGCGCCTGGGCCGGCTGGTAGAGGAGTTGTTTGAGCTGGCGGCGCTTGAAGCCCGGGAGAAACAGCCGTCGCCGGAACCCTTCATGCTGGCTGAACTGGTGCACGATGTGGTTCAGAAACACCAGCCCGAAGCGGAGCGGGCGTCAGTTCGGCTCCAGATCATGAAAGCCGATGGTTCCATGGTGATGGCCGACATCGCCATGACCGAGCGTATCCTCGATAACCTGATCAGCAACGCGATTGCCCATTCCCCCGCCAATACTGACGTAAAACTGGCCGTTCGCCAGGATGGGAACGCTGTCCTGATGACCGTGGCAGATTCCGGTGCCGGCATTCACCCGCAGGACCGGGCCCACCTGTTCGAGCCCTTTTATCAGGGTGCCGGGGCGGCAAATACAGGGCATGCGGGCCTCGGTCTGGCCATTGCCCGGCGCATGGTGGAACTGCAGAGAGGCCGCATAGAGGTGGATAACCTGGAGCCAGCCGGCGCCGAATTCCGGGTCTGGCTCCCGCCCGCAGAACCGCAAACACCCGCGACCGCCTGAAAATCCGCACTGTTATAGATTCGTAATACTCTGTGAACGGTTTCGTGAAGCCACAGGTTCAGACTGACAGCATGGCATCCAGTACAGGAGAACTATCATGAAACGCAGTATTCCAGGTTTTGCCTTCGTGCTGTCGCTGGTTTTGGCAGGAGCGGCTTACACGTCTCTTGCCACGGCGGACAGGCACGATACCGAGTTTGCCCCCGACGATCCGGATCTGGCCGTGGCCACGTTCGCTGGCGGCTGTTTCTGGTGCGTGGAAGCGGGCTACGAAAAGATTCCGGGCGTCGTTGAAGCGGTGTCCGGTTACGCTGGTGGCAATGTCGAAAACCCCACCTATCAGCAGGTCTCTTCTGGCGGCACCGGTCACACCGAGGCCGTTCAGGTCTATTACGATCCGGAGAAAATGACTTACGAGGGGCTGCTGCAAGGGCTGTGGCGGATGATGGATCCGACTGACGCCAAGGGCCAGTTCGTGGATCGCGGCACCCAGTATCGCCCGGCGATTTTCTACCACAACGCCGAACAGAAGCGTCTGGCCGAGGCCGCCAAGCGGGAGCTGCAGGCGTCGGGTATCTACGACAAGCCGGTGGTGATTGAAATTGTGCCGCTGGACACCTTCTATCCGGCGGAGAAGTACCACCAGGATTATTACAAGAAGAATCCATTGCGCTACAAGTTCTACACCTTCAACTCCGGACGCTACCAGTTCATCGAGAAAGTCTATGGTGAGAACTATGAGCTGGATTTCTCGAAGTTCAGGCCGGCGGCCATGGAATCAAACGGGCAGAGCGAAGGCTTTGACCCGCAGGCCTTCGTGAAGCCTGACCGGAAAACCCTGAAGAAACGCCTGACCGATATCCAGTTCGAAGTCACCCAGGAGGACGGGACCGAGCGAGCCTTCAACAATCCCTACTGGGACAACAAACGGCCGGGTTTGTATGTTGATATTGTGTCGGGGGAACCGCTGTTCTCTTCCAGGGACAAGTACAAATCCGGCACCGGTTGGCCCAGCTTCACCCGTCCGATTCATCCGGATGCCGTGGTTGAAAGGGAGGATAGAATTCTGTGGACGACTCGCACCGAGATCCGTAGCCGTTATGCCGACTCGCACCTGGGCCATGTCTTCAATGACGGACCGGCTCCTACGGGCCTGCGTTACTGCATGAACTCGGCGGCGCTCCGGTTCATTCCCGTGGAGCAGATGGAGGCCGAGGGCTACGGGGAGTACATTGACGAGGTCACAGCCGCGAAGTCCTGACCGGCCGTTCAGAGCCACAGATCCTTGATCGGCGTGTTCGGCCCGAAATGGTGATGAATCTGGGCCTGGAGCAGTTCGGCCGTGGCCAGGGCATCGATCAGTGCGTTGTGGGAAGCGTAATGTGGCAGTCCATAGCGCTGGCGGCTGTCGGCCAGCCGGATCGATACCGGTTTTTTGCCCAGTAACCGTTGCCAGCGGTTTGGCCGCCGGTCCGGGTGCAGATGGGCTTCGATGGCCATGGTGTCGATGACCGGAAAGCGGATGCCTTCGCCCAGCCGCCACTGCAGCGCCACATTGAGAAACGGCCGCTCGATGTCCCGGTAATGGACCACCGGGATCCGGCCATTCAGGTAATTGAACAGTTTATCCA
>JABURI010000085.1:5752-27216 GCA_014762755.1 Marinobacter sp. | reverse complement strand
AGGGAGACTGAGGAGATGGAGGGAAAGGTAAGGAAGGGGCCATTCTATATCTGCATTTTCGTTGGTAATATTCCGATTTATGTATTTTCGATATGCAAAAATGAATGGATTGGCGAACGGTAAAATTTGACTGGAACCGGGCCCGGGCTTTCCTCGTAACGGCGGAGGAGGGCTCGTTATCGGCGGCCGCCAAGGCGCTGGGTGTTTCCCAGCCGACGTTGGGCAGGCAGGTTGCGGCTCTGGAAGAGGAGTTGTCCACGGCGTTGTTCGAACGCGGGAATAGAGGTCTGGAGCTGACCCAGAACGGGTTGGAACTGCTGGCATACGTCCGAGCAATGGGGGAGGCTGCCAGCAGTTTCTCGTTGGCGGCAACAGGGCGAGCAACTTCCATTGAGGGTGAAATCACGATTTCCGCATCGGAGGTGACTGCCGCCTTCATTCTTCCCCCTGTTCTGAAAAAGCTTCGTGCGCTGTATCCGGGTATCTTGGTGGCACTGGTTGCATCCAATGAAGCCAGCGACCTCAAGCGGCGTGCCGCGGACATCGCCATCCGCAATTTTCGTCCCACCGAGCCGGACCTGATTGCGCGCAAGGTCGGGCGTTTTTCAGCCGCGCTCTATGGCACGCCGGATTTGCTTCGGATGCTTGGGGAAAAGATCCAGCAAGAGGGCAAGTCGCTGGATGGAATTCCTTTCATTGGTTTTGTCTCCAACAATGAGACATACCGTCAGGCGCTGGTAGCGCAAGGGATTCTGGTGACTGAAAGCAATTTCCCGGTGAGAACCGACAGCCACCCGACCCATTGGGAAATGACCAAGCTGGGTATCGGCATCGGCATGATGCCCGTTGAGTTGGGAGATGCCGAGCCCGTCGTCGGACGAGCCTTCGAGGAAACGACCTTCGGAGGTGAGGTCTGGCTGGTTTCACATCGGGAGCTGAGAATGAACCTAAGGGTTCGAACGGTATTTGATTTCCTGGCGGGTGAGCTGGCGGAATATTACGAGCAGGGGTAGCAGAGCCGGACTCCTGTGAATATTGGTCAATTTACCTCCGCTTTTTGCCAGCCCGCATGGTTGAGGGGTTTGCACCGCATATCCTGTCGTTGCCAACAAAGTTATCCACAGATCCTGTGGGTAATGTCATGGGCTACCAATAATTTTTGGGATCATTGGCGCGGGCCTCACGCTGATCTTGTGAAAGCCGGGCTGCGGCGTTTACGGTAGACTGCGTCATCAACATCCAACTTCCCGGTGGAGCCCTCATGAGTGAAAACCCGTTAACGCAAGTCCTCGATATGGATGGTGAAGAAAGGTACGACTACTTTCTGGATTCCGTGGTCGAGGACCGTGAGATCTGGATATTGGTGAACGCCGACATTCACTTTCTGAAGATCGTCTCGGAAGACGACGGCGTATCCTACCTGCCGGTCTGGCCAAGCGCAGAATTTGCTGTTGATTACGCCAAAGGGTCCAGTGATCTTTCTCCCAAAGCGATCTCTCTGCCGGACTTCTTCAAGAAGTGGGTGCCGGGGTTAACCCGGGACGGGCTCGACATCGGAGTGTTTCCCGGTGGGCAGGGCGAACTCTGGATTACTGCGCCAGAGGAACTGAAAGGCGACTTGCAGGAAGTCTTGGCGGGGCCGGGGTTTTAGGATTAGCCGGTACGGTTTTATCGGGTGATCTTTGAGATCTATTAACAGGAGTCACCATGAACAATATGCAGATCGATATCGTTTCCGACATAGCCTGTCCCTGGTGTGCCATCGGTTACGCCCGCCTGGAGCGTGCCATGGAACAGTTGGCACTAGAGTATGACTTTAATATTCAATGGCATGCGTTTGAGCTGAATCCGGACCACAGCGGCGAGGGCGAGCCAATCCTGCCGGCGCTGGCGCGGAAGTACGGCCGTAGCGAGGACGAGATGCGGGCGACCCAGAACCAGATGATGACGATCGCGAAGGATCTGGGCCTCAACTTCGAGAAGATGCAGGAACGATTCACCTGCAATACTTTCGATGCCCACAGACTGGTGAAATGGGCCGGCGAGCAGGGCCTGCAGACTGCCATGAAACGGGCGCTGTTCGATGCCTACTTTGGCCGGGCTGAAAATGTCTCGGATCGGGACGTTCTGCTCAGTTGCGCCGAAAATGCCGGGCTGGATTCTGCGAAGGCCGCAGAGATACTGGATTCGGACCAGTATGCCGAGATGGTCCGCAAAGACGAGGCAACTTACCAGCAGGCCGGGGTTTCGGCGGTACCTGCGTTCATTATCAACAACAAGTACCTCATTTCCGGGGCCCAGGAGCCAGATTCCCTGGTCCGGGCGTTCGAGGAGATTGCTGCAGAATCTGAGTGAAGTGGCTTTAATCCCGCGAGACTGGGCATTTGGCTTGATACCGGCCACAATCATGCCACGGAATTCATTTGTATGGATCACTAGCCGAGCCAAACATGCCACCACAAGTGCCCCATGCCCAGCGCGCAGGCGCTCAGGAAGACAAACGCGCACTCTGGTCCTGGGCGCTGTATGACTGGGCCAACAGTGCCTTCTTCACAATCATTCTTACCTTTGTTTTCGCCCAGTACTTTAGCGTTTCTGTGGTACAGGACGAGGTTGCCGGTACCAATGCCTGGGGCAACATCGTGGGCATCTCCGGTGTGTTTATTGCGATCCTGGCGCCGATGCTGGGGGCCATTGCGGACCAGTCGGGGCGCCGTAAACCCTGGTTAATCGGCTTTACCCTGCTGTGCGTGGTGTCCTGTGCCATGTTGTGGACTGTGACGCCCGATCAGGACCAGTTCTGGAACGCGGCGTTATGGGTGGGGCTCGGCACCCTGGGCGCCGAGTTCGCGTTCATTTTCTACAACGCCATGCTGCCGGATATGGCCAGCCAGGAGCGCACCGGCCGTTGGTCTGGCTGGGCCTGGGGGCTAGGTTACGTGGGCGGGGTCACGAGCCTGGTGGTTGCGCTGTATGGTTTTATCGAGACCGACGCCAACCTTTTTAACCTGGACCGGGATCAGGCCGAACACGTGCGCGCCACATTCGTGCTTGTGGCTGTCTGGTACCTGGTCTTCGCGCTGCCGGCGTTTGTTTTCACTCCAGATCGGCCGTCTACCGGCCTTCGCCTGGGAGAAGCTGCCCGCGCCGGATTCGTGCAATTGAAGGAGTCCATCGCTCATGTCCGCCAGTACAAGGACATTGTGCGCTTCCTGATCGCCCGCATGCTGTATACCGACGGCCTGGCGACCATTTTTACCTTCGGGGGGGTCTACGCTGCCGGTACCTTCAATATGAGCCCCACCGAAGTGCTGCAATTTGCCATTGCCCTGAACGTGACGGCAGGCCTGGGTGCGTTGGGTTTTGCGTGGATTGATGATGCCCTCGGAGGGCGCAACACCATTCTGCTGGCGTTGGTCGGTTTGGGTACCAGTGCCCTGGCGATCCTGCTGGTGGATAGTGCCATGGCGTTCTGGGTTTGGGGCATGGTCCTGGGTATTTTCGTGGGGCCATTGCAGTCGGCCAGCCGGTCACACCTGGCCCGAGTGGCCCCGCCCCACCTTCAGACCCAGATGTTCGGGCTGTTTGCCTTCTCCGGCAAGGCCACGGCTTTTGCTGGCCCCTTGCTGGTGGGTGCCGTGACTGCACTGACCGATAGCCAGCGTTGGGGCATGAGCACGATCCTTGTGTTCTTGCTGATAGGCTTCGTGTTGATGCTGAAGGTTCCTGCGACCGAGGCCCGGGAAGTTGGTTAAGTAAGCCGTGCCGACACGACTTATCGTAAGTTTGCGGAATCAGGAGTTTATTCCGCAAGTTGGTTTCCGTACTCCTGGTCGTCGTGGTATTGCTTGTGCAGTCCCTGGATGACCTCCGCCAGTGCCGGAAATGGCCCCTCTCCGTCTCAGAAGGTGTGCCCAAAGAGCCCAAGAACGCCCATCGCAATCAGGTAGCCAGCGACGATGTAATTCAGTAATTTCGGAAACATCAGGATGCCGATGCCTGCGCCGAGGCTGATAAGAGGTGCAAGTTCAAGGTGCACGGTCATAAAGAGCTCCTCTTCCGGTTATTTTTTGAGAAAGGTGAGGAAAGCCCCGGCTGCAGCCGCCGCCGCGCCACCGATCAGGTACCACATGGTCTCGTCTGTAAAGCGGCCGGTTAAGGTCTCGGTAAGCTGGTTGCCCACGGATTGAGTGGACTGGTAACCGAAATAGAGCAGGGCGATGCCTACCACGAGCAACACGATACCGATCAGTTTGGAGCTTGCCATAACATGTTCCTTGGAGAATGGGTTCTGGTTTTGGGAATTTCCCGGCAAGGGTGACAGTTGCGCGGTAGGTCGGCAAGATTTTCCAGTCTGGCGTCGGGAAAGGCTACACATGTTAGCGCCAATTGGACTAACCTTATGAATAATATATCGACGATGGACGGATTATAATAAAAATGAAGCCTTCCTTTCAGAGTTTTGGATTGACTTTACGAGCTGATACAAGGGGGTGCTGGCCCACTTTATTCATGCACAGGGAGTTTGGCTGAGAGCGTGACCCTGTTCAGTAAATACCGCGCTGTTTTGTTTCCGATCATCACCGGGCTGCTCTACTACCTCGGCGCCTATGTTGGTGTGCATTTTGCCGCGCTTGAAAGTGGGATAGTGGTTCTCTGGCCGCCCAATGCCGTCCTGTTAGCGGCACTCCTGAGCCAGCCGCCACGCTCCTGGTGGCCCCTGGTGCTGATGGTAATGGTTGCGGAAGTGCTTGCAGATGTTCCGGTGTTTACCGTTACCCAGGCATTATTGTTTGGTGCGATCAACATCACTGAATGCATGGTGGCCGCGGGGCTGATTCGTTATTGGATCTCCGGCGATCTGGACTGGAACGAACCCAGAGATGTCAGCATCTTTCTGGTGACTGCTTTTTTTATCGCGGCGCCGCTCGCAGCTGTTGGCGGGGCGTCTGTCTATACCTTCCTGTTAACCAGTGATACGGCCTTCCTGACGTTCTGGCGTCTGTGGTGGATTGGCGATGCGACCGGGCTTGTTATTCTGACGCCGTTCCTTCACATGTTATTCAGCACCGGGTTAAAGGTCAGGGGCGCAAGCCTGGTGTGGCCCGTTCAGCCGGAAATGGCAGCAGCATGGGTCTTCGGCCTGGTTGCATGCTTCCTGGTTTTCTCCTGGAACCTGCATTCAGAGGCCTATATGGTTCTGACGCCCTTGGTGGTCCTGGTGGCACCCATCTGGGTCGCGATCCGGTTCGGTCCCTTTGCGGCTTCGTTTATGGCCACGGCGATCGCGCTTTACGCGGCTTTTGCCACCGCTGCCGGGGCAGGCCCCTTCATTCAGGGGGATCAGGACCAAAGCGCGTTGCTGGCCCAGGAGTTTGTGGTTTTGTTTACGGTGCTGGTGCTATATGTGGCGGCGTTTGTCCACCAGGACCGGAGAAAATCACACGAACTTCGCAGGGCTCTTTCTGAGGTTCGCCAGCTGAACGAGGTGCTCGAGGAACGCGTCCAACTCAGAACCCGGGAGCTGTTCCAGGCGAATGAGCGTCTGCAATTGCTGGCGATGACGGATGAGCTGACCGGGATTCCGAACCGGCGGCACATGAAAAGCCTTGGTGAGGAAGAGGTAAGACGAAGCCAGAGGAGCCAGCGACCCTTTGCTGTCATGTTGCTGGATATCGATTATTTCAAGCAGGTTAATGACCGGTACGGACATGCCATTGGCGACCTCAGTCTGAAAGCTTTTGCCGATGCCATTGCGTCTTCGCTCCGGTCCGTTGATCGCTTTGGCCGTTGGGGCGGCGAGGAATTTATGATTATCGTGCCAGATTCGGATCAAGTGGATCTGTCTTATTTGAGCGAAAAGCTTCTTGAATGTATCCGGGAGGTTTCCGTTCCAGTCGATGATCATCGCCATAACCTTACGGCGTCAATTGGAGTTGCGGAGTGGCACGGTGCCAGTTTTGACAAGCTGGTTTCAGGAGCCGACGACGCCCTCTACCGGGCCAAGGAAAAAGGCCGGGACCGGGTTGAGTTCAATCCTTGCTGCCTTGAGGCTGCAGGGAAGGGTGTATGAGAGAGATTTGTTCCGAAGAGGCTCTGACCGGAACGGGTTACCGCCTGCGTCGACTGCCAGGAGAGCGCCATGGCCTTGCTGCCATAGTAAGCACCCGGTGACAAACATCGTTCAGTGGACGCTCCACAACCTTTGGTATCCGGATGCCCAGTGGATTGCTCTCTGCCAGCTCCGGATTGGCGACCACGCGGGTGCCCATAATGTAATCAAACCATCCTGCCACACCGCTCTGCGAAGGCTTTGCTATTTGGCGTCAGCTTTTCGGGCCATGTGGCGGAAATAAATAATCAGACCTTCACCTTGCCGCGCAGCGCCTTGATCTTTCCCTTCCGGGTTTTGCTGTCCACTCTGCGCCGTTGCGAGCCTTTGGTCGGTCGGGTTGGGCGACGGGCTTTCTGTTGTTTGACGGCGCTTTGAATCAGTTCTTTCAGACGTTCCAGCGCATCTTCCTTGTTCAGTTCGAGTGTGCGGAACGATTGCGCCTTGATGACCACGATGCCGTCCTTGCTGATCCGCTGGTCGGATAATGCCATCAGCCGTTCCTTGTAAAAGGTCGGCAGCGTTGAGTGGAGGATGTCGAAGCGCAAGTGGACCGCCGTGGCTACCTTGTTCACGTTCTGGCCACCGGCGCCCTGGGCGCGGATCTGGGTAATCTGTATTTCCCAGTCGGCAAGTTCGACGGTGTTGGAGATTTTCAGCATGGTTTCCCTGATACGTAGATAGAGTCATTCTCCATATTCCGGTGAACGACTCCAGACCAATCGCGACATGAGAGGAAACCCTAACGGCGAAAAAGCCTCGGATTACGCTCGATGAAACCGTCAATCCAGCTCTCGAGAAAGGACCTTGCATCGGGGTTTTTCAGGTAACGCCATCCCAGCAAAGAGATCACGAACGCGCCAATTCCATCCACGATCAGGTCCCACATGGTGTCGGTCAGTCCCGACGGGTCACCCAGCATGGGTTTTTGCATGTTCATACCGAAGAGCGAGTCCATCGCAAATTCGAAGATCTCCCAGAGTGCGCCCACTCCCAGAGCAAACAGGAAGGCAAAAAATGCCACAAAACCGGGCTTCATGTGCACGTGGATCTTCTCGGTTTCATTCATGATGTGAACCAGTAGAAAGCCGATGATGCCCAACAGGAACCCCGACATGGTGTGCAACGCCATATCCCACCACCAGAACCGTGTGTAGTAATCCCGGATCTCCCCAAGGAACAGTGACGCAAACACGAAGGCGATGGCGGCCAGCTGGAGTTCGGGAGGAATGTGAATCCGGAAACGTCGTTCGAACAACACCGGGAAGAAGGTAATCAGGATGATCATGCCGGTCAGGAATGCGGTGAACCACCGCTGGCCCCAGACTGCAAAAATCGCTTCAGCCAGCAGGACCAGTTGCAGGGCAACAGTGATTCTCTGATGGGTAATTCGGATTCGCATCTGCAGAAGGCTCCCGTATTCGGTGGGATTACCCTAACACAACAGGTTGCTGAAATGGCGCGTAAGCCGTTTGCCCGGAGGGTGTTCCGCCGCGCCAGTCAGTCAGGCTTGCAGGGTCCAGAGATGGGTAACATCACAGACACTCGCAACCCCCGGCCTTCCGGGCCGGCACCAAGTTGAATCTCTCCTCCCATGCCCCTAATCAGGGTCCGGGCGATGGCCAGTCCCAGGCCGGCTCCGCCGGTGTCGCGGCTGCGGGACTGTTCCAGGCGGTAGAAGGGCTGGAACACGCGGTCCCGTTCCGCCTCCGGGATGCCCGGACCCTGATCGGTGATGGTGATGATGGCCTCTTCTTCAGAGGCTTCCAGTTTCACGTCGGCCCGTTGCCCGTACTTTACGGCGTTCTCGATCAGGTTGCGCAGGGCGCGTTTGACCGCCTCCGGCTGACCCTGGAGAACGCACCGTGGACTGTCTTCACAGTTCACCGCCAGCCCCATTTCCCGGAGATCATCACACAGGCTGTCCAGCAGAGTGGCGAGGTCATATCGGCGGTGTTTCTCGGTGGTGCTGCCGCGAATGAAGTCGAGGGTGGCTTCCGCCAGGTGCTGCATTTCTTGCAGGGAATCGAGCAGCCGGTCCCGGTCCTCGCCGTCAGGTAGCATTTCCACCCGCAGCCGCATGGAGGTAACAGGGGTTCGCAGATCGTGGGCCAGGGCAGCCAAGAGGCGTTCCCGGTCTTCCTGCGCCCGGCCGACCTGGAGTTGCATCTGGTTAAAGGCGCGCGTCACTTCGCGAATGTCCTCGGGACCGCGCTCCGGAATCCGGATTTTTTCACCACGTCCGAAGGCATGGGCGGCCCGGCTAAGCTCGTTCACTGGTTGCAGAATGCGTCGAATCGCCACCAGAACCGTGAGGATGAGGAGCACGGCAGTAATGCCCACGCTGGTGAGAGTCGCTTTCAGCCAGAGCCAGGAAGGTGCTGGTGGCTGGGCCCGGGCGTTGAACCACTCGCCTGATGACAATGCCAGGGAAACATCCAGAATGGGTGGGCATTCGTGGCGATCCTCCCGGTGGTCACGGCGATCCTCATCGTCGTGATGCTCGTCCTCATCGTCGTGCTTCTCACGGTCTTCGTGGTCATCACCATCGGGTTCCCGGTCAGGTAAGCATTCTGCGTCGTCTGCTGCCATGGCTGATCGTACCTGTTCACCGGTCAGGCCCAGTTCCGTGGCCAGTTGCCGGGTCATGACTGAAGCTTCGTCGGCGGGCAGGTGAGGAGCGGGATCGATGGAAAGGTGCAGGGAAGGGCTGGAAAGCGCCCGTAATATGCGCTCCTGGCGTTCCGGGTCTGTGGTGTCGAGCAGGGTGTAGGCATCGGCTATCCGCTCCAGAACGTGCTCGAGGCTGGCACTGCGCAGGGCGCCCTGGCGCTCTCCCGCCAGAATTGCGATGGTGATGATCTGTGCCGCTACCAACACCAGAATCAGCAACAGGGCGAGCTGTCCGCCGGCACGGCGGGGCCAAAACCTCATCCTTCGGTCCCTTCCACGCTGGCGATCCACTGGTAGCCACCGCCCCAGATGGTCTTGATCAGTCTGGGGTTGCGGGCATCCGGATCGATCTTCCGGCGCAGCCGGCTGACATGGTTATCGATACTGCGATCAAAGGCATCCGCCTCCCTGCCCAGGGTAAGGTCCATCAGCTGATCCCGTGACAGCACACGACCGGCGTGCTCAAGGAATGCCAGCAGCAACTTGTACTCGGCGGTGCTGAGGGACACTTCCACGCCTTCCGGATCGACCAGTTGATGGCGGTCGACATCCAGGGTCCAGCCCTCGAATGACAGGCGTTGCCCGGCCATGGGGCTGCGTTGGGGTGGTAGCGCTGTGGTGCGGCGCAGAACAGCCTTGATGCGGGCCAGAAGCTCCCGTGGATTAAAGGGTTTGGTCAGGTAATCATCGGCGCCCATTTCCAGACCGACGATGCGGTCGGTCTCCTCGCTCATGGCGGTCAGAAGAATGACGGGCAACTCGGTGTGTTCCCGAAGGTATCGGCAAAGGGTGAGGCCATCGTCTCCCGGCATCATGATGTCCAGCACGACCAGGTCCACAGAGTGGGCTCTCAGTTGCCGCTTCATGGCATCCCCACCATCCGCCAGCAGCACTCGAAGGCCGTGCTCCTGCAGATAGCGGCCGACCAGGTCGCGAATGTCCCGATGGTCGTCGACCACCAGAATCGAGGGAGATGCGCTCACTCGTTGCTCCGTCTGTTTACCCTTTGCCCCGATTATAGGGGACTTGCCAGGGCACTTGAGCACGATATTGTCAAAAATCATCGCGATTCGGGCACTTGCGACAATTTGCGACAAAGTCGCCGCCTGACCGAGACAATTCTGCGACGTTTCCTTGGTGCAATGATTCCCGACCTGCAATGACATTTCGTCATGGGTTTCATCAAGCAAGGAGTTCCACCATGAAAAAAACTACCACGATTGCCGCTTTATCCGCCGCCGCATTGCTCAGCGCCACACCGCTTCTGGTATCCGCGGACGATGATTACTGGGACGACGACCGCTATGAGCATCGCCGCGACGGCAAGCCCATGAAAGCGGATCTCAAACAATACAGCACTGAGGAGATGCGGATCATGGCGTATGGCCAGGCGCTGCGCCGGTTTGGTCCAGGAGTGGACGTCTCCGTGGAGGAGACCAAAGACGGTACCTATCTGGTGCAGTTGCGGGACGCCGACCAGAACCTCATCCGGGAGCAGGAGTTCAACCGCTATGGCGCACCGGCTCGTGATTCACGCCGGGATTGAGAGTCGACAGTCAGCGCGAGGGCCCCGGGGAGGGCTCTCGCCACCCTGCTGAAGGAGATTGATGATGACATTAATGGATGCTGAAAATCGTTATGGGGCCGTTTCCCGTGCCGTGCACTGGATTATGGCTGTATTGCTGTTGCTCATGCTCGCCAGCGAGGTCTGGTTCGAGGCATTGGAGGACAGTCTCTCGGAAGCCTCTTTGATGGCCTGGCACCAGAGCCTGGGGCTGGCATTGTTCGGACTCGTGCTGTTTCGTGGCCTGTGGCGATGGCTTAACCGTTCGCGCCTCACTCCGCCTGCCCACTGGGCCACCATGGCCAGGTTAGGGCATATCGCGCTGTATGCACTGATGATTCTGATGCCGTTGTCGGGACTGGCGACGTCGCTGGGGGAAGGGGACCCCGTCACCTTCTTTGGCTGGATGCTGTCTGGCTCGGGCCCGGAGGTGGAGTGGCTGGAAGAAAGCGGGGAGGACGTCCATGAGGTTCTGGCCAACGTGCTCTGGTTAATGATTGGCGTCCACGTGGCGGCGGCCCTGGCGCACCAGTACCTGCTGGGTGACAGGATCATGAAACGAATGGCACTGTGATCTGCCTCAGCTCTGTAGGCGGGGCAACTTATTCTGGCGGTGGTTTCTGTTAGTATCCCGGGCAATGTATCAATCCCTTGGATGACTGTCAGGAGACCACCGCTCGTGAAATATTCTTTCC
Organism: Marinobacter sp.; assembly: GCA_014762755.1. Classification (GTDB taxonomy): domain Bacteria; phylum Pseudomonadota; class Gammaproteobacteria; order Pseudomonadales; family Oleiphilaceae; genus Marinobacter. Next base: position 16,172 of record JABURI010000085.1, on the reverse strand, counting down.
TCGTTACCATCGCTGCTACCGCCCTTTTGTCTGGCTGCCAGACCTCCACCTACATGTCTTCCGCCGCAACCGATGGTGACGGTGTCACCTGCAACGAAATCTACCAGGCCTTCGATGCCTACAGTCGGGACCGGCAATCCGCCAGCGCCTGGGCGCAATTGAGCAGCCTGATCAGCCCGACGGCCAGCAATTACGCCGAGATGGGGGTGAATACTGCGTCGAAGTACTACGATCAGATCAGGGCCAGCGCGAACCTGGCGCTCTCCATGCGAGGCTGCCAGCCAATCAGTCAGTGAGCCCCCTGAGCCAGTGACGGTCTCTGGGCAAGGGATGACCTATGAGTGGGACGAGGAATGGACTACACGGATGAAGTAAAACGGCTCTGGCGCCACCACGACCTTGGCAGCGGCGATGCCCGGTATCCGGCCATCATTCGCTATGCCACCATGGCGGCCTCCAGTCACAATACCCAGCCCTGGCAGTTCCGGATAGAGTCGGGCCGGGTCTGGATCCTCCCGGATCTGTCACGGCGATGTCCTGCTGTAGACCCGGATGACCACCACCTTTATGCAAGCCTTGGCTGTGCCCTCGAGAACCTGCTTCAGGCCGGGCGGGCAGCTGGCCTGGAAGGACGTCCTGAATACGACCCGTCGACGACTGGAGTGAAGGTTGAATTTGAGGAAACGACCCCTGTCCGTACGGCACTCTTCGAGGCGATTCCTGAGCGGCAATGCAGTCGGGTTGAGTTCGATGGCAAGCCACTGACCAAAGATGAAGTCGAACTTCTGACAAAAGCTGGCATGGGTGACGGTGTTTCCCTTCTCCTCATCGATAACGAGGAGCAGAAAGAGCAGGTCGCCCGCTTTGTGGCGGAAGGAAACCGAGCCCAGTTTGCGGACGTTGCCTGGGCCGGTGAGTTGAAATCCTGGATTCGTTTCAGCGCGATCGAGGCAGTAGGCAACCGCGATGGTCTTTATGGCCCGGTGATGGGGAGCCCCTCGGTGCCCCGATGGCTGGGATTGCTGGCAATGAAGTTCGGGTTTTCGGCAAAGGCCCAGAACCGCAAGGACTTCCGTAATATCCAGAGCTCCTCTGTGATTGCGGTTCTCTACTCCGAGCACGATGACAAACGCCACTGGGTTGAAGCGGGGCGGTGCTATGAACGTTTGGCCCTTCAGGCTGCGGCCCTGGGGCTGCGCACGGCGTTCATCAATCAACCGGTGGAGGTTGCTGTAATCAGGCCCGAGTTTGCGCGCTTTCTTGGCCTTGGTGAACGCCGGCCTGACCTTGTGGTGCGCATCGGCCACGGTCCGGAATGTCCGCGATCACTTCGCAGGCCGCTGGACGATGTGCTGATCTGATCCTCAGGTAGCCGGGGCCGCTTCCCGTGCCACTGCGCCGGGGGCGCCCAGCGCAAGGACGACGGCACCGGTAGAACAGGCCAGCATGCTGGCCACAATCGGCAGCAGGGCATCGCCACCGAACAGCGATGACAGGGCGCTGATGCCGCCGGCGATGGTGAACTGGGATGCGCCCAACAGGGCGGCTGCGGTCCCGCCGAGATGTGGGAAGTACTCCAGGGCGTTGGCCATGTTGTTGGGGATAATGCCGCCCTGGCAACCAATGGCGGCGATGATGCAGGCCGCGACCAGCCAGAACGGGCCCTCCAGCAGGACGACTGCTACCAGTGCCACCAGCGCTGCAAACTGCATTGCCACCTGCACCCGTAAAAGAATTACCGACGGGAACCGCCTCAGCAGAGGCCGGTTGATCAGGTTCAGTATTGCCATCAGGGCGATATTTGATGCGAACAGAATGGCGAACATGCCATTCGAGAGCCCGTACCATTCCTGATAGATGAACGAGGAATGGGTGATAAATAACAGCATGGTGCTGAAACACAGGACCTGGATACCCACGAAACGCATGGTGGTCCGGTGGCGGAGTACCAGGGTGTAGTTGGTAACCAGTGTCCGTACCGGAGTGGTTGCCGGTGGCCTCGGTTGCAGCTTCGGGAACAGTGCGACATTCAGTGCGAACACCAGAAACACAGCATACCCCGCCAGCACCAGGAATATGCTGTGCCAGTCACCCAGGGCCAGCATCAGAGCCCCCATGGAGGGTGCTGCGGCCGGCGCGATAAACATGATCAGACCAATCAGCCCGAACAGCCGCGCCGCTTCCTGCCCGCCAACCTGATCCCGGACAATGGCCGGGACGGAAACTGCACAGAAGGCTCCGCCTATACCCTGGATAATCCGCCAGAACACCATGTTTGAAAGGGAGTCGGCCAGCGAAACCATCACGGCAGCACCCGCAAAAATGGCAAGCCCACCCACCAGAACCGGCCGCCGGCCATAGCGATCAGACAGCGGCCCCCCGACCAGCTGTGCCAGCCCCAGGGTTGCCACATATGCGCTCAGGGTCAGGCCCACCTCGCTGTGGGCAATGCCAAGGCTATCGGCGATGCTGGGAAATGCCGGCAAATAGGCATCCAGCGCCAGGGGGCCGAGGGCCACAGTCATTCCGAGTAGTAACGCTAGCTGAAAATGGGACAAAACCTACCTCCTTGGGAAGGTAGAAAGCTAATAATAATTCTCATCTGATGCAATGAGCAGTTTCCGAAAGCGTGATCGGGGGATCGGCAACTTGTTGGTTATCCGCGCATAATAGTAATGGAGATGACCGCAGCAGTTGTGTGCAACCAGGGAGACGGGTGTGGAAGTATTGTTCTTCGTATTTATGGTGGGATTGGCGTTGTTCATTCCTGTCGGCTCGGTGCTTGGGCTCCTTGCGTTCCGTCAGCGTGGTGCTCAATCGAGGCGAATCGAAGGGCTGGAGCGGGAGATCGCATCGTTGCGGGGAGAAATCGCCAGCCTCAGAGACCGGACGGAGAGGGAAGAGGCTACCCCGGATACATCGGAATCGTTCCGGCCGGAACCCCGGCAAGAGTCTCCGGAGATCGAGCCCCGTCCGTCGGTGGAGATGGAATCCCCGGCACCGATCAGGACGCAAGAGGAAGCTCAAGGGCTCTCGGGAGAGCCGGAAGGACCGGTCAGGGCTGGCCGTTTCCTCAGCGCCCTCAGGGAAAACTGGATGGTCTGGCTGGGCGGTCTCAGTGTTGGTCTGGCAGGCATCTTCATGGTCAGTCATTCCATCAGTGCCGGTCTCATCGGTCCGACCCAACAGTTCCTGTTGGCGCTCATCAGCGGTCTGGCGCTGCACGGCTCCGCAGAATTCTTCCGTCGCCGCCAGAAGGGCGCGGATGAGGTCTTTGCGGCGCTCGCAGGAGGAGGGAGTATTACTCTGTATGCGGCGTTGCTTGCTGGTGTGCACCACTACGGGCTGATCAGTTCGATGACGGGCCTGATCGGGTTGGGGATCGTGTCACTGGGCACCATGGTCATGGCGCTGGTACACGGGCCATTACTGGCGATCATGGGCCTGAGTGGGGCCTACCTGGTACCCATGCTCATTGGTGGCGAGGACGGCAGCGTTACCTTCGTGTTGTCCTACAGCTTTCTCGTCACCCTGAGTTCCCTGATGTTGATGCGCTATGTCTTCCGGGAATGGCTCTGGTACGCCACCTTGGCGGGCGCTTTGCTGTGGTGGCTGCTGACCAGTTCTGCGGTTCCGGTTGAGGTGTCCTCGGCCTGTTATCTGGCGGGTTTGTTCCTGGCTTTTGCGATTCTGCCGGGCAAGGTACAGCAGGATGCCTGGCGATTACGGCAGGCCTTTCTGCCCCTGCTCGCACTCTGGGCCGCTTCCGTTGCGGGCCAGCCGGCAGATGCTCCGTTCTTCTGGGCCTGGTTGTTGATCATGCCGGTGGCCACGCTGATCCCCCAGAGCCGCAGGGAACTCTGGTTCCTCCCCTGGGGAGCGGTTCTGGCCAGTACCGTTGGCTGGCTGGTCTATATGAGTCGCACCAGTGCCGATGCTGTTTTCCTGGTCCAGTTTCCCGCCGGGCAGCGTGCGGCGTTCGTCACCTACCTGATTTCAGCAACGGTTCTTACGGTTGCGCCGGCGCTTTGGCAATGGGTGCGTCATTCCGGCCAGCGGCGCTGGGCTTCCTTGATGCTGCTTTCGCCACTGGTCTGGCTGACCCTTGGCTGGTTGCTTTTGCATGGTTATGAAAGGACAACCCCATGGGCCACGGGCACGCTGATCCTGGCGGGCCTGTACGGTCTGCTGGCCTGGCAGATGGAACGGTTTGAACGCTACCGGGAGGGTGTGGTCTGGGCTGTGCTGGCGGCCCATATCGCTTATTCACTGGCTGCCGTGATGATGTTCCGCGAGGCATCGCTGACCCTGGCACTGTCGGTCCAGTTCATCACTCTGACATGGCTGGCACGACGCTTTCAGATGCCTGATCTGTACATTTTGCTCAAACTCGCCCTGGCATTGGTGGTCGCGAGGCTGACCTTCAATCCGTGGATGCAGGGCTACGATGTCAGTGTTCACTGGTCCCTGTGGACCTATGGCGGTGCGACCGTGGCGGCAGCAATTGCCAGCTGGATTGCAGACAAACACCATGGCATCCGGCCCTGGCTTGAGGCGGCCACTCTGCACCTGCTGGTGCTGTTCCTTGGTACCGAACTTCGCTACTGGTTGTATGACGGAGATATCTTCGCCCGGGAATACAGCCTGACAGAAGCCACGATCAATACCTTGCTCTGGGGTGCCCTTAGCCTGACCTATTTCTACCGCGCGAAGGTCAGTGAGTCGCTGGCCTGGCTGTATCGATTGTTCTCGCGCATCCTGCTCGGTTTGTCCTGCCTGAGCTACCTGGCTCTGGTCACTGTGCATAACCCGTGGTTGGGCGACAATGTCATCGGCGCAACGCCCGTGCTCAATATGCTGCTCCCCGCCTACGGCGGGCCGGTGCTGCTGGCGTTGATCGTCAGCCAGCTGCCGGGTTTCGCCCCCCGGGCGGTTTCCCGGTGGTTTGCCGCGGGGAGTTTCCTCCTGTTCACTGCCCTTGAAATCCGGCAACTCTGGCGTGGCAGCGATATGGCGCTGGTTTCCGGTTTCTCCGAGGGCGAACTGTATACCTATTCGGTGGTCGGCATGCTGTACGCCATCGCGGCAATTCTCTATTCCGGCGTCAATCACAGCATCCGGCTGTACAAGGCAGGTATGGCATTGCTTGGTCTCGTGATCGCCAAGATCTTCCTCATTGATATGGCTGGTCTTCAGGGGTTCTGGCGGGTTGCCGCTTTCATGGGGTTGGGGCTCGCCCTGCTGGGCCTGGCGTGGTTGTATCGACGGACGCCTCGCGCGCGTGGGCCGGACATGAACTAGTTTGATGATAACGTAGATAAGCGGTTGGGGAAGGAAAGTGCTGGAACATCTGGAAGCTGGTCTGCAGGCATGGTTGTTGCCGGGGTTGTCGGCCTTGATGGCAGTGGTGGTCACCTATGTAACCTACCGGCTGGCGTTGGCGCTGGTCCAACGCTTTTCCCGATCCAGAACCGTGCCTCGCCTGTTCCTTGACGCCTCGGCGCGCGCACTTGGTGTCGTGCTCTGTCTGTTTGTTTTGGCCGGCGCACTCAAGGCCGCTCCTGATGATTTACCCCTGCTTTCCGCTATACGCCATGTCACAACACTTTTGCTGATTCTTGCTTTGACCTGGGCTGCTGTGCGGCTCACCTCAGCGATCGGCGATGTTATCGTAGCTTTGAATCCGGTGCTCGAGGGCCAGTGGAAGCGTGCTCGCAAGGTGGAAACCCAGACGCGCTTCCTCGTTCGCTGCCTGAACATACTGATTGTGATTATCGGGCTCGGCGCCGCGCTGATGACCTTCGAATCGGTGCAGCACATGGGTGCCAGCCTGCTCGCCTCCGCAGGTGTTGGCGGCATCATCCTTGGTTTTGCTGCGCGGCCGGTTCTGAGTAACTTGTTGGCTGGCCTGCAAATCGCACTGACACAACCCTTCCGCATTGATGACGTTCTGCATGTGCAAGGGGAGTGGTGCTGGGTGGAGGAGGTCACTGCTACCTATGTGGTGCTGAGGGTATGGGATTTAAGGAGGCTGGTGGTCCCTTTGCAGTGGTTCATTGAGAATCCCTTCCAGAACTGGTCCCGCAACAATGCCGATCTGTTGGGAACGGTCTTCATCTGGGTGGACTACACCATGCCGGTGGAACCGTTACGGGAGGAATTCAATCGCCTGCTGCAGGCTTCCAGCCAGTGGGATGGAAAGCTCGGTACGGTTCAGGTGACCGACGCCAGTGATCAGGCGTTGCAGATCCGTTTCCTGATGAGTGCGCCGGATTCCAGTCAGAACTGGGATCTGAGGTGCGCCGTTCGCGAAGGCCTGGTCACCTTCATTCAGAATCACTACCCGGATCACCTTCCCCGCGTTCGTGCCAGGCTGGTTGAGAGCTAGCCCGATCAATAATCCGTCATGATTCTCCGGCACTGGCGCCATGCCGGTTGGCGCCATGTTTCCTTGCTCTACTAACACACTTATCCACAGATAATGTGGGTAAACCTGCCTGAATCACTTCTCGCTTCGGCTTCACCATTCTCCTGTTTTGTTACGGAATCCTGTCGAAAAATTGACCATTTCGTAACTAGAACACTGACAAACTTCACACCCATAATCCGTCCCGTTTTATACAATTTTACAAATTCGACGATTTATTGGTGTCTGTTGACTATGAAAAGCGTCATTTATACGTCAAAGGCATGGATTGCTGCAGTGTTTATGGGGGTCGTGCTGACAGGGTGTGGAGGCGATTCCAATGTGTCAGGTGGCTCGGCGGATGGCAGCAACGACACAACCAGCTCCTACGATTCCGGCACCAAGTCCAGTGGTGAGAGGGTCAGTTCCGACTCAAACAGCAATGATACTGTTGTCAGCGACAGCATTCAGACGGATGAGACCACGGACGAGACGACCGGAACCATCGATAGCGGTACAGTGGAAGAAAATCCGGTAACCAGTGAACCGGTAGTGACCGGAACTGCCAAGCTCAGCTGGGTCGCTCCGGCCACCCGTGTGAACGGCGACGGCCTTGCCATGGGCGAGCTGGACAGTTACGTCATCAGCTACGGTCAGGACGCATCCGATCTGAGCAACACCATCGAGATTAACGACGCGAGCACCATGGAATACACCATCGATGACCTGAGCGCGGGCGAGTGGTTCTTTTCGATCCAGGTAATCGATACCGATGGCCTGATCAGCGCCCCCTCCGACGTCGTCAGCAAAACAATCTGATAAACCGTCTCGTTTTGGCGCCCGTGGCTGATCTCGGGGATTGAATCTTCCGGGCGCCTCACCGACAATCTTTGCTTCTGTTAAGTTAACAAACACTCACTTTATTGTGGGCATTCAGAAGGGAGAGGCCGGTGACCGAGCTTGTTAGTTACGAACTGAACGACGGTATTGCAACGATTGTCCTGAATAACGGCAAGGCGAATGCCCTGAGCCACGAGGTGCTCGAGGCTCTGAACAAGGCGCTGGACCAGGCCGAACAGGACAAGGCAGTGGTCATTCTGACCGGACAGCCCGGCGTGTTCTCCGCCGGCTATGACCTGAAAGAGATGCAGAAGGGGCCGCAGGAAGCGGCGGCGCTGGTCAAGGTCGGCTCCACGCTGACTCGCCGGCTGGCGGCGTTCCCCCTGCCGGTGATTGGCGCCTGCAGCGGTCATGCCATTGCCAAGGGCGCGTTTATCCTGCTGTCGGTGGATCATCGTATCGGCGTTGAGGGCCCTTTCAAGCTGGGCCTGAACGAGGTGGCCATCGGGATGACCATGCACCATGCCGGCATCGAGATTGCCCGCCATCGCCTCAATCCGCCGCACTTCTACCGCTCGGTGGTGAATGCGGAAATCTACAACCCTGAAAGTGCGATCACGGCTGGTTATCTGGACGAGGTAGTCGCCCAGGACAAGTTGCTTGAACGGGCGAATGCGCTGGCCAGCCAGTTCAAGCAACTGAATATGCGTGCGCACCGGGAGACCAAGGTGAAAGCCAAGGCCGAGTACCTGGCTCTGCTGGACCGTTGTATCCAGCAGGATGCCGAGAATCTCGGGTTGAAGGGGTAAGTCAGTCCCCGGCCGTAAATTGCTGCGCGGCCCGGAACCGGAACAGCTTCGCCAGGATCAGGTCCGGAAACGACTGGATCCGCGTGTTGTAGATCTTCGCGCTCTCGGCGTAGCTGTTCCGCAGCAGGGACAGGTAATTCTCGGTCTCGGCCATGATGGCCATGAATTTCCGGACCACCTCGTTATTTTTTAGATCCGGATAGTTTTCGATCCGGGCCTGCATGGCCCGGGTCACCTTCTGCTCGAATCCGATCAGTTTCTCGACCGCTTGTTCCGATTTCATCTCTGCCGGGTTAACGCTCCTGAGCTGTGCGATGGCTTTTAGAAGCTGTTTCTCATGGGCCAGGGAGGCCTGCACCACCTGCTCCAGATTGGGCCAGAGGTCGTGCCGCTGTTGCAGGATAGTATCAATATTGGCTCGCGCGCGGTTTACCCGGTTTTTCAGAAAGACGATGTCGTTGTAGTGCAGGATGCCGATGTAGACGCACAGTATCAGCGGTACCGCGAGCGCAGCCATCATCAGGTTGTCCGGACTGAAGGTGCCGTCGGCCGCGAACACGGTGGTGGCGGCGAACAGGGACAGGCCGAGGCTCAGGGCAACGCCCACAAAGCCCCGGGCACCACGGTCCAGCACGATGTCCTGCTCTTCCTTGGCGCTGATGAGGAACGGAGAACTGTCTTCCTGCCGGATACTTAGGCGGTCTGACTGTTCCTTGTCGAGCCCGGCGAAGCCGAGGCAGTAGACGTTCACGAAGGTATCCAGCAGTCTGACTGTGTAACGCCGGTCGCCCCGGGTTTCCTGGTGGAACTTCGGATATTCAATGGTCGCCCCTTCCGGGTGGACCAGCACCTTGCCGTGGGGATCCTCGAGCCAGAACGGCACCCGTTCGGAGCGTTCCTCCACGGTGCGCCACTTGTCATCTTTCCCGCCACCTTCGCGTTCTTCTACCTTGTAGTCATAGGCCACGCACTTTTCGTTTTTCAGCGGGTCGTAGATGGCCGGATGCGCTTCATCCACGTCCACCATGCCCTTGAGCTCGGACAGCCCGAAGCTCAGGCCACGGGTGCTGCTGGTGGGGACCGCTTCAATCAGGCGCTTGAGCTTGACCGTACGGATCGCCAGGAATATCAAGAGTACGGAGAGAGCCCCACTGCCTGCGGCGAAGATCCAGCTTTTGGTGGCATGTTGGTATCGGCCTTGTGGCTGGTTTTCCACAATCTTGCGGGCGCTGGCACGGGTCTGGTCGTCCAGCTCCGGGAGGGGCAGGCGCTTCTCGACGAGATTTCGGAACATCCACCGGTCGAGCCAGCCACTGGTGCTCTGGCGGATAAGCTGTTGCAGGGCTGCCACGTCTGCGAGCAACAGGGGATTGTCCGTGTGATCCCTGAGCTGCTCGTACCTCGCCTCATAGAGCGTGGCAATGGCGGACCATTCCTGTTTCAGCTTGGCGACGCCGAGTGCCGAAAGCGTTCCGGTCACGGCCAGGGTCATCGCCAGCACATACACCCAGAACCGATGCACCTTCAGGGCCGTCAGCCCCAGCGCCAATCCCAGGGCGAGCAGGCCGGTGGCGATGGAGATCCGGATGGCGGCGCCAAACAGGCGGTCACCGCTGTCTGCCCCCAATGGGCGGTCGGAAATCAGCGCCGGCAGGCTGAAAGCCTGGAGGCCTGAGAAACTGACGGCCTGTATTTCGGCATCGTATTGACCAATGATCCGGGCGGTTTCACCTGGCTGCAGGGCCCACTCCGAATAGATCCGGTCCCCGGATCGGCTGCGATAGGAGCGGGCAAGATTCCACTCGACCGATGACAGGTTATGGCCGGGATCGATCAGTACGTTGCCACTCTGGTCCCGGAGGCGAAAGTTACCTCCACGGGAGCCGGAGTCCAGGGTTCGGATGCGCCGATCGCCATCGGAATCCCGGTATTCCTCTTCCAGTTTGTAGCGGTAGTACACAGCTTCGGTGTTGGAATAGGGTGTCGTGACCGTGCCCGAGGCCACCCGCACTTCACCGGCAATAACATAGGGCCCCTGCGCCAGCGCGCCAATGGGTGTTTCCGGCAGCCGCTGCATCTGCCGGGCCTCGGTGAGTTGCCCGAGGCCGGTCTGCATCAGGAGGTAGGTGCCCGCGAGGGCAGCGATGGCGAGCAGGGCCATGACAATCCGGCCGGGAACACTGGCGATATTGAAGCGCCGCATGGAATAAGCAGTCCTTTTCATGGGATGCGAGAGAGGCGGCAGTATACCCTGATCAAATTACCTTCACATTCGGCGAGGTCACACGGTAAAAGGTCTCCAGGCACCTGTCCTGATGTTGCCAACAAAGTTATCCACAGAATCTGTGGGAAAAGTTTTTCGTGA
>JABURI010000085.1:0-5580 GCA_014762755.1 Marinobacter sp. | reverse complement strand
TTTATCCGGCCACGAATGTGAGGAGAAGTGTCGTGCAAGGATCGTCATCCAGTGAATTCCGTGTGGAATCTGCAGGTCGTATCCTGGAGGGGTTTTCAACCGAGAAGGTTTCAGAGGCGCTGGCTACCCGGTTCCGGCTGAAGCCTTCACAGATCGGGCTGATGCTGTCCAGGCGCGTTGTAATCAAACGCGGGTTGACGCAGGACCGGGCGCAGAAACTGGAAGCTGCGCTCAGAGCATCCGGTCTGGATGTTTCTGTGCCGGAACTGGAGTCCCGGGCCGAACCATGCGACCCACAGGCTGACTACGAGGCCCTGCTGCCTGACGCGATTCCCCGCATGCAGGTCAGCCTGGCTTATCGGGTCGGGCTGATTGCTGTAATGGCCCTGAGCCTGATGGCCCCCCTTTTCTACCTTGGGCTGGTCGTGGCCCTCGGGGTTGGGCTGATCTGGTCCCTCACTTTGATCCCCGGGCAGCTGGCCGGGGCGGGCTCGATAACCGGGACACTTCTCGCCGGCTCGGCCTCCGTGGTGTGCGGCGTATCTCTGTTGTTCCTGGCGCGCTCCCTGTTTAGCCGGTCTCCCACTGCACCGGCGCTCACGCTGGATCGCCAGAAGCACGCGCGGTTCTACGGACTGGTTGATGCCCTGTGCCAGCGCATGGAGCTGCCGCCGGTGCAGGAGATCCGCGTTGATGATCGCATCACTGCTTCTCTTGAACCTTGCGAAGGTCTGCGCGGCCTGCGTCGCAGGGAACTCACTTTGACGGTGGGCATGCCGCTGTTCGCTGGTCTCGATGCCCGCCAGATGATTGGTGTGCTCGGCCATGAGTTCGGCCACTATGCCCACCCAACCGCGATGTTTGCCAACTACCTGGTCAACAGCGTCAACCGCTGGTTCGCCAACCGGGCCAGGGCAGGGGATGCGTGGGATGTCCGCCTGGAGCGTTGGCATAGCAAGTCGCCGGCACTCGTGGGTAATATGGTTCTGGGGCCGGCCCGGGCTATGATGACTCTCACCCGTAAACTGTTCCGGGGCATGCTGCTTTTCAATCTCCGGGTAAGTCGACAACTGTCGCGGAAAATGGAGTACGAGGCTGACCGTTATGAGTCCTGGCTGATCGGCAGCAAGGTGTTTGAGAAGACTGCGGAAAGACTTCACATGCTGGCCTTTGCCGATCAGTGCGTCCACACCGCCAACGGCCGGGCCCGGGAAGAATCCCGGCTGATGCGGGATCTGCCCCGGGCGATCGCCGACAGTGCCAATAACCTGAATGCCGGGCAGCGGCAGACAGTTCTGGATGCAATGGGTGATCCGCAGACTTTTGTATGGGAGGCCCACCCCGCAGACGTTGACCGCATCCGGCACGCACTGGAGCTCGAGTTTCCGGGAGTAGTGCGGCTCGAGGAGCCGGCCGCCAGGCTGCTGCCGGATTTTGATCACCTGTGTGAGGCTATCACCCGGCAATTCTATTCGGGCTCAGGTATTCAGGATGTGGAGCGGTATCTGGTCGATAACGACGAGGTTCTCCAGGTCAGAAAGCTCAGCGATGAAGACTGCGACGCCCTGGATCAGTATTTCAATGGCCATCTGACCAACCGCTTCCTGCACCTGGAGGATGGTCGCGAGGGGCAGCAAACGCTGCAGCAGGTTATCGATACCCTGCGCGGCCGGCTGCCGGAATTATCGGCACTGCAGGAGTCGTATGCCAGAGCGGTGCAGCTCCACACCGACCGGACCCATGGCAGGCTCCTGTTAGCTGAGAAAATCTCTGTTCAGCCGAGGGAGTTCGGCCTGGCCACCCGGGAACTCCGGGATGCGGACCGTGCTGTCGAGGATGCATCGAAGGAATGGCGGGACCTCGGCAGGCGACTGCGGGATATCGACCGTCTGTTTGCCCGCCGGATGCATCTGGCCATTGCCCGGATGCCGACGGACGACGCAAAGCTGGCCTCGGCGTTGCTGGATAGTCTCTCCACATTCCCGGTTCTTACCCTGCCGGTACGTCACATAAACAGCTACGTCGCTACCCTGGACAGTCTGCTGAATGCAACTGACCGGAACCGGTTGAAGCGCACCGAGCCGGCGATCGAGCATGCTGCCAACCGCTGCCGGGAATCCATCATCCAGTTCTACAATGCGGCAGCCCGGGTCACACTTGCTCTGAAAGGCAACCAAGGCACCCTGAGGGAACATGCAGCAGTTTCCGGCCTGCCGGGTAGCAGGAATGCGCGGGATCTGACGGCCCGGGAGCTTGATCCTCATGAAATTCTCCGCGTCGCAAAGCAGTGCGATGAGCTGGCCAATGACACTTATGTCCAGTCCGTGGCCAGAATGGCGAGCCTGTGCACCGATCAGGAAGCGCGCATGGATATCCGCCCGTTGAAACTGCTTCGTTTCGGAGGCAGGGCCATGGATGCAGTGGCCTGAAGCTCGTACATTGGTTTTTAAATCCAATCTGAATATTCCTTTATTTTTGTGTCTGGAACGGTCTAGCGGGAAGGGTGTTTCCGGTGTGCTGATGAACTAGTCTGGGAGGGTGAGGCTGCGTTACAGAAAGGAGTAACGGAGATGAACAAACCAGACTGGAGACTCAAGGGACTGGAGTTTGTGAACTGCAACTGTGATCCGGGATGTCCTTGCCAGTTCATGTCCCGTCCCACCCACGGGGACTGCCAGGCCTTTGCGGCAGTCAAAATACAGAATGGATACTTTGGAGAGACACGCCTGGATGGCCTGTCATTCGCTATGACACTGAAGTGGCCCGGTGCCATCCATGAGGGTAATGGCCAGGCCCAGGCCTTTGTGGATGAGCGGGCGACAGCCGAACAGCGCGATGCCCTGATGGCGATCCTCTCAGGGGAAACGTCAGAGCCGGGAGCGACGTTCTTTAACGTGTTCGCCAGCACGATGACGAAGATGCATGATCCCGTGTTCTGTCCGATCGAGATTTCCTGCGATGTCGAGAATCGCAAGGCGCAGGTACGGGTGGCGGATCTGATTGAAGGCAGCGCTGAGCCGGTGATCAATCCCGTTTCCGGTGAACCGCACCGGGCCCGCATCGACTTGCCCGGAGGCTTTGAGTACGCCGTGGCGGAAGTGGCCAGCGGGCGCACCAATGCCCGGGCCGACGTACCCATGGGGTTTGATGGCACACACTGCCACATGTCGCACCTGGATATTGGGCCCGGCGGCGTCTACAGATAGTTTGGGGTGAGACACATGGCCGGGGTCAACGCCCGGGGCATGCCCCGGGCGTCACTGGTTACGCTGGTGGCATTGCTGGCGATTGCGGGAGTTTGCTGGTGGTACCTGTTTGATATGGCCGCTGACATGTCTGCCATGTCAGCGGGCGGTTCCATGATGCTCAGAGAGTGGACGCCCGTTTACTTTGTCATGATGTTTGTGATGTGGAGCGTCATGATGGTGGCCATGATGGTTCCCAGTGCAGCTCCCATGATCCTGCTTTATCGTCAGGTGGCCAGGACCAACAGATTTGCTCAGGAAGCCCTGGGTACCGGGCTGTTCTGCGCCGGTTATTTCGTTCTCTGGACACTGTTCAGCCTGATTGCCACGACTCTGCAATGGCGGCTTGAAGAGTGGGCATTGCTCAGCCCGATGATGCGCAGCCAGAGTATTGTTCTCAGTGGAGTCATCCTGATTGGCGCCGGCCTTTACCAGTTTTCCTCTCTCAAGCAGGCGTGCCTGAAGCATTGCCGGGGGCCCCTGTTTTTCATTACCCGTCATTGGCGCCCGGGGATGAGCGGGGCATTCAAGATGGGAATCATCCACGGGGCCTACTGTGTGGGTTGCTGTTGGGCGTTCATGGCCCTTCTGTTTGTTGGCGGAATCATGGATTTGTTGATGATTGCGGCCCTCGCGGTGATCGTTCTGCTCGAGAAAATGGTGCCTGGGGGCGAATGGTTGGCGAAGGGGGTGGGAGTGACGTTGATAGCTCTGGGCATTGTGGTTATCGCCTCTGCCTGATTGTCGCTATCGCTTATAGTCTGAAGTCGTGGTATATCAGCACCCCTAGTGTTCATTTTCTTTCGGGACCATAAGCAATGCCAAAAGCCAGTGAAATCAAAAAGAATCAGGCCGTTGAGTACGAGGGACGGGTTTATTTCGTCAAGGATATCGAGCGCTCCGTGCCCCAGGGGCGGGCCGGCGGTAGTCTCTACCGCATGCGTATGTATGATGTGGTAACCGACCAGAAGCTGGACGAAACCTTCAAGGACTCGGACATGCTGAATCAGGCGGACCTGGTTCGCCGGCCGGTCAGCTTCTCCTACGCCGACGGAGAAGAATACGTCTTCATGGACACCGAGGATTTCACCCAGTACATGCTCAACAAGGACGCTATCGCGGACGAGCTTCTGTTCATCAACGAGGACACTGAAGGGCTGATGGTGATCCTGGTCAGCGATTCTCCGGTAGCCATTGATTTGCCGCCCACGGTCGAGCTTGAGATCGAGGAAACCGACCCCTCCGTCAAGGGTGGTTCCGCCACCGCCCGGACCAAGCCGGCCAGGCTGACCACGGGCCTCGTGGTTCAGGTTCCCGAGCACATCTCCACCGGAGACCGGATCAAGATCAATGTGGAAGAGCGGAAGTTCCTGAGCCGGGCCTGATCTGATTTTTGAGGGTGTGGGTGCATTGCAGCGCTGGATTTCAGGAGCTGCAATGAAACGCTCGCCCCCTGCGTTCATGTTAGGGTGGTAGTGTCATTCCCAACCTTGGGGGAGGACGCTATGAAGATTTCCTCCGGCAAACTCGTTGTGTATTACGACGGATCATGCCCTGCGTGTATCAAGGATCGCCGGTGGTATGAAAAGCTGGCCGGCAAGACCGGCGAGTCCGTTGAATGGTTGGATATTACTGGCCGCGACGAGGTGCTGCGCCAGGAAGGTATTGATCCTGACAGCGCACTGCGCGAGCTGCATGTGAAGGACAGCGAGGGCACCATTCACCGGGAAATGGACGCGTACATCCTGCTGATGTCCCGCGTCCCGGTACTGAAACCTCTGGCCTGGGTGATTGGCCTGCCGGTGATTCGACCGCTGTTGGCCCGTCTTTATCACTCCTGGGTGGACCGGAGATTATCCGGGCAGGGTTAAGCTGTACCTTGATCCGGGCTGTTCCTTCAACCTCTGCAGTTTCCGGCCTTCCGGTAGCCAGCGGCTTCTGCTTCACGGGCACTGTTAAAGGCCACCCGGTTGCGCTCGGAGACGCGGCTGTAGCTCGGGCAGCCCTCGGGAAGGTGGTAGATCTGGCTGTGGGCATTGCCGATCACCATCGCGTTTGTTTCCGCCCGGGCGATCTGCTGTGGATCCGAATCTCTCGGTATGCCCTCGGCCAGATTCCGGTGGCCCAGCGTCCAGACGCGTTCGCCGGTCACGAAGGGATTGTGGTGGCCCATTACGGCAGCAATTCTCCGGTCACGTTCCCGCTCCCAGTCAGTCACGGGAAACTGCCGGTGCCAGCTGAGTAGAAGTTGCTGCTGTTTCCGGCTCATCGTCAGATCATAGCGGTCGTGGATGTAGAAATAGGTGCGGGCGATGAGGCCTTTCACCGCATCCCG
>JABURI010000240.1 GCA_014762755.1 Marinobacter sp. | reverse complement strand
TGATTGAAGCTCAATTGTTCCATAAGTCACCCGCTTGTTCTTTTATCGATTATCTGTAGCTGGCCCGGCTCAGTGGAGATCAGAGCGGCGTATAACACCCACGCCCAGGCCTTCGATAAACAGTTCCTGCTCGGTCAGGTCCACCTCGATGGGCTCGAATTCCTCATTCTCGGCAATCAGGTAAACCTTGTTTCCATCCTTCCGGAAACGCTTGACGGTAACCTCTTCCCCGACCCGCGCCACGACCACCTGGCCGTTGTGTACATCCTGGGTCCGATGCACCGCCAGCAGATCGCCATCGAGGATACCGATGTCCTTCATGCTCATGCCGCGTACCCGCAGCAGGTAGTCCGCCGACGGTGAAAAGAAATCCGGTTGCAGGGTGCAGTGATCCTCGATGTGCTCCTGGGCCAGAATCGGACTGCCGGCGGCCACCTGACCGATCACCGGCAGACCCAGGTCCTCCTCGGCTTCCGGCAGCCGTATCCCGCGGCTGGCACCGGGCACCATCTCGATTGCACCCTTGCGGGCCAGTGCCCTCAGGTGTTCCTCTGCCGCATTGGCAGAGCGGAAACCCAGCTCCGCCGCAATTTCCGCACGGGTGGGCGGGTAGCCCGTCTCATCGACATAACGGCGGATAATATCCAGTACCTGTTGTTGCCTGGCAGTCAGCTTCATTCCGTTACTCCGGTCAGTCCAGGTGACAGGCCTGCCGCTGAAGGACACGCCTGTTTTTTTATACAGTGATTTGACTATATACAGTGTTTTATCCAGTGTAAAGCCCGCCATGCAATTTTCTGTCGCCTGCGTAACCCGTTGGCAACACGGGGATGTGTTATGGTGAAAGGACCATGCACGGAGAGTCAGGGAAACCGATGTCACAGACCAGTACCTGCGCGTTGCCGGACGTGCGACTCAACAGCGAGGGCAAGGAGCGCCATGTTGGCGTGGAGGTAGAGCTGTCCGGGCTAGGTTATGAAGTGCTCGTCGATCATGCCGCACGCCTGCTGGACGCGCCGGCCCAGGCGGTTTCACGCTATGTCACGAGGATTGAATCCGCTCTGGGGCCTTTCACCATCGAGCTGGATTCGGATCCGATCAAGGAACTGGACCTGGCGGATGAACGCCTGCCCGAGTCCATCCGCGAGTTAGGGGGCCAGGCCATGGATGTGATTGACGCCGCCGCCGAGCGTATCGTTCCGCTGGAGATCGTGACGCCCCCGATTCCCCTGTCCCGCCTGCAGGACGTGGAAACCCTCGTGGACGAACTGCACCTGCTGGGCGCCCTGGGCAGCCGGGAGGCCATCTATTTCGCCTTCGGCCTTCAGCTCAATCCCGAATTGCCGGACCTCGAGCCGGCAACCATCGTCCGCTACCTCCAGGCCTTCGCAGCCCTGTACGACTGGCTGAAAGCCAGGCATCAGCTTGATATCAGCCGCAAGTTCACCACCTACATTGAACCCTGGGTCTCCCGCTACACCGACCTGCTGATGGAGGATACCTACGCCCCCGATCAGCGCCAGCTGATGCAGGACTACCTGGAATTCAATCCGACCCGCAACCGGGCACTGGACCTGCTCCCGCTGTTCTCGTACCTGGACGCCGATCTGCTGGCCCGGTTCGTGCGCGACCCGCGCATCAAGCGTCGCCCCACCCTGCACTACCGGCTGCCCGACTGCGACATCGACAATCCGGAGTGGCATTTCTCCAGCGTGTGGAACGACTGGGTGATCCTGGAACAGATCGCCAATCGCGCCGATGATCTGGCCGAGTTGAGAGCGCTGTTCAGGGACAGCCGGAAGTTCAGCTTCCACAACCTGACCCACAGCTGGCAGGAAACCACAGACCAGTGGCTGCGTACCAAGGGTTATGTCTGAAGCGGTTGAAGGAGCCCCGGAAATTCCGGGGGTCACCATCGGTATCAGCGGGCCGGCCCGGCGTAGCCTGGCTCATCGACTGATCAGCCTGGGGCTGCGGATGCACGGCGCCCGTACCCATTATATTCGTCCCGGCTCCCGGGTGGATGTCTCGTTGCTGGACGGGCTGGTGCTCTCCGGTGGCACCCATGTGCATCCGGAGAACTTCGGCCAGGAGCCCCAGGTTACCGCCCGCTACGACCGGCGGCGGGATGCCACCGACCAGCGACTGCTGAAAGAAGCAGAAGCCATTGGCATCCCGGTACTGGGCATCTGCCGCGGGGCACAGTTCATCAACGTGTTCCATGGTGGCTCCCTGTGCCAGAATGTCACGCCCCTGCGGGTTCACACCCGGCACCGCCCGTTGCTGCTACCTCTGCAAACCGTCCGGCTGGTCAGCGACAGCCGGCTCGGACAGCTGATGCACGGGCCTGTGATCGGAGCCAACCGCATCCACAGCCAGGCCATCAAACGCCTTGGGCGAAACCTGCGGGTGGTCGCCGTGGACAACGACCTGTTTGTCCAGGCCATCGAAAACACTCGGGGCCAGTGGCTGATGGGTGTGCAATGGCATCCCGAATATTTGCTGTATCACGGCGGGCACCGTCGGATTTTCGGCAACTTTGTCGAAGCCGCCCGCAACTACAAACTGGCCCGGCTGGAACCCGAACACGAGCCCGGTCTGGCCGCCCCTGAAACTCTGCCCTGAAGGAGTACCACACTAATGAACGGACGGAACCGCGTACTGCTTCCGCTCATCTCACTCGCAATGGCACCTGCCCTGACCATGGCCGGCGAACTGACCCTCACCGGCGAGGGTTCGGTGCGCTACGAGCCGGACAGCGCCCGGCTGCAGTTCACCGCCAGCGCAGAGGATCCCCTGGCGAACAAGGCCAGCGAGCAGGTGCGGGCACAAATGGAAAAATGGCGTGACAGCATCGAGAGCTGGCGGGATCAACTGGCCGACTACAGCGATGCGCGGCTGAACCTGTACACCCGGACCACCCCGCCGGCAGAGCGGGGAGGCCAGTCGACCCAGCAGGCCGTGGCCTCCCAGACCGTGAGCTTCTCGATCAGCGATCTGGCCCTGCTCAATCCGTTGCTGGAACAGGCTCAGCTACTGGGCATGGAGTACAATCTGGGACCGCAGCAGTTCTTCCACTCCAACGAACCGCAACTGGAACGGGAAGCTCTGGCTGCCGCCATCGCCGATGCCAGGGCCCAATGCGACTTCGTGGCCCGGGAGCTGAGTCAGTCCTGCGGTGAGGTGGTCACCATGAACATCAACAGCGGTTACCGCCCGGTACCCATGATGATGGCCGAGGCCCGTAGCGCCAAGGACGTGGTGAGCAGCGTCGGAATCCGGGAACTTACGGCCTCGGTTTCCGCCACGTTCACCCTCGAATGACGCGGATTCAGAAATCCCGGGTGTAGAAGATATCCAGGGAGGCTGCCAGGCCGCTGGCGGCCTCCAGATAGAAGTATTTGCCGAGATCATACCGCAAGGCCACGGTCGTGATGGGCTCAAAGATCCCCACCCCGTAACGCACGCTGAGTTCGTCTGTCAGATAACCGCTGGCCACCACCGAGGTCTGTTCCCCGGTGCCTTCCGCCTCCAGCGTCAGTTGTCGGATACCCAGCTCCTCGCCGAGTTCACCGGTGACCTTGCTCGCCTGGGTCAGCCCCAGTGACAGGGCAGCCCGGCTCATCTGACCTTCGTCGCCCTGGCTTTGTGGCGCCCGGCCGAGAATGAGATAGGACAGCGCATCGGATTGCGGCATATCCGGATTCGAAAAGACTTCCGTAGACGGCGACTGGACCGGTCCACTCAACCGTAATCCGGCCACCACCGTGCCCACCTCCCTGATCGCCTCAATCTCGAGGTAGGGCTCGGTGAGATTGCCAACGAACAGCAGCCTGGCCGTTCGCAGCTCCAGCTCCTGGCCGTAGGCCTCGTAATGGCCCTCCACCAGTTGCAGGGTACCCCGGGTATCCATATCGTTGCCGATACGCAGTGTGCCTTCGAGATTACCGGTGACGCCGAAAGCCGCGAAGGTGACCTTATCCTCCCCGACCCGGACCGTGACATCCATGTTCATCGAGCGGATGGCCGGCTCCTCCTGCTCCACGCCCACGATGACCTCATCCTCGGAGACCTGGACTGCCTGGGCTGGCAGCGACTGGATCTCGATACTGCCCCGGGGCACGGCTACCTCGCCGGTCACCGCCAGATCGCCCTCACTGAAAGTCACTTCCAGATCCGGCGCGATTTCCAGGCGGGCATAGGGTTCGATGCTCAGCGGAATCCGGTTGCCCCGGATCGCCAGGCGGCCCCGGGGCGCGCCCGACCAGTCAAAGCTGCCGTCCAGAGTCGTCTGGCTGCGTTCGTTACTGCGAATCCGTCCGCTGAGATCCGCCGAGTATCCATTCAGCTCGACCTGAAGCAGGATGTCCTCAAGAGGCACGGGCAATGTGGGGTCCATGACCCGGCCGTCCACCAGTGCCAGCTCCCCTGTCACTGCCGGTTTCATCAGCGGGCCGGACAACCGCCCCTGGCCACTGATTTCACCGGCCACCTCCTGCAGTCCGGTAAAGACCCCGGCCAGGGCCAGATCCAGCCCCTGCACACTGAACTCACCCTCAACCCGGCGGTCGGGGCTGTCAGGATCGACCGCAAGGTCCAGCCGGAGACTGCCCAGCGCCTCGCCATCGAGGCGGACATCAACATTCGCCACCTCGGGCTGCAGGTCGACCTCCGCTGTCAGTGCCGAGTATCCGATCGCCTCCCACTCGCCATCGAGCAGGACATCGAACTCACCGCTGCCGGCATCAACAAACACCCGTCCGACCGGGCCGGCCTCGCCCTGTGTGAATGACACCTCGGCGTTCAACTCGGACTGCCACCGAAGGGTTTCCGGAAGGAGCGGCGCGAGCGCCGAAGTCGGGAAGCGGCTGATGCGATAGGCAATCTCCGGGCGTGGATACAGCAACTGATCCTCGGCACACACCGAGCTTTGCTGCCAGGCCCAGCAATGGGCGCCGAACCGTACCCGGCCATCCGGCTCCCAGGCCAGTTCCGCCGGAGTTTGCAGTCGCCATTGCTGATCCTGTTCCGGAATCGCGATGTCACCGTCGGCAAGCCGTCCCAGCCAACTCCGCCACCCCTCGCCGAAGCCACCGGCAAAGGCCAGTGAGACCGTTGCCTCAGAGTGCCGGGCGTCCACGGTCAGCGTATGGTCCTGTTGGCTGCCGGCGGCTTTCAGCTCAAGGGATTCCAGTTCCTGCCCGGCCGCCTCAATGGCTTTGGCATCGATACTGGCCTCGAGTTTCTGGCCTTTCGACAAAGCGGCCGCCACGGAGACATTCCCGATGGTCAGCTGATCCTGCCAGGCCAGGGCCTGGCCATTGGCCGCAAGTTCGGCCACGGGATCATCCGGGGTGCCGGCAAGGCTCAGGGTGGCCTCAAGCTCGCCACCCAGGCCGGCAAGCAGTTGATCCGGCTCCGGCAGGGACAAGGTGAGGTCTGCAGACAGTTCGGCCCCCCAGGTGCCCTCGCCGGCAACCCGGTTGTCTCCCACCACCAGCTCCAGCCCGGACACAACCCAGCTGCCAGTAGCGGTATCAAGGCTGCCCGTCACCAGAGTTTCGTGGGAGCGCCAGGTACCCTCCAGATCCCAGCTTGCCGTCATGTTCGGCACCGCCGCCTCTCCGAGCGAGCCCTCGCTCCTGAGATCACCGTTGAGTGAGGCCTCCAGCGCGGGCACCCAGAATCCGGGATTGAAGTTATCCAGCTCCAGAGCCGCCTGCCAGGTGACCGGCCCGTCAAACCCGACCTGAGCCTCACCGGCCGCTGATCCCGCGCCGGTATCCAGTGCCAGCTCCTGTATCTGGACCGCCTGGAGGTCCCCGTTAAACGATGCATCTACCGTGGCCTCCCCCATCGGGCCACGGGTCTTCGCCTTGAGGGATCCCTGGTACTGATTGGCCGCCCAACTGAAGCTGCCTGTCAGGGTATTGAGTGCAACCGGCGGCTCGGACAAATCCGGAACCAGCGAATACCACGGGAATCGGTCCAGCGCCAGGTCGGCATCCGCGGAAAAGCCGTCGGTCCAGCTCAGGTCACCCCGGACACTGACTTCGCCCGCCTGCTCACCTTCCGTGGCCAGCACCAGCTCCAGGTTGTCCGCTCCGGCAGTGGTCGCCAGGCCCGACAGCGTCAGTGCCACCGGTCCCTTCGTACCCGGCAGCGTGGCCCTGCCTCTGGTGCGGAAACCCTGCTCAAGCGACCCATTGGCCTCCACGACAAGATCCCGGAACGTGAGCGTTTCAGGCAGGGCATCCAGTGCGATGAACTGGTCCGAGACTACCCGCAACCGGGCCGGTAACGCAGAGTCCAGCGGCGCGACCTGACCCGACAGTCGGGCATCCAGATAGCCACGACTGGTACCATCCAGGCGCAGTTGCTCGACACTGCCTGCCAGGTTTACCGAGATCTCCCACTGATCCCCCCTGGGTGGCGGCAGCGACGCGATGACCTCAAGATCAACCGGCCAGTCCCCTCGGGTTTCCACCCGGCCCCGCGCGGTGACGGCGTAATCATCCAGCCGATATTGCACACGCTCCAGCTGCCAGCTGGCACCGGATCCGCTGGCATCCACTTCGAAGCGGTCCCAGGCAGAGGCGCCATTGACCGTGAAGGGTCCGAGACGCACGTCCGATATTTCCAGGAAAAGCGGAATGTCGACCACGGGCAGGGTGAAGCCAGAGGCGGGTTCCGAGCCATCTGACGAGGGCGCCGTCTGCAGGTCCATAGCCTTTGCGTGCAGTGTCTCGATGCACAACCGCTTCTGGAACAGACAGGAGGGTGACCAGTCCAGCAGCGGCTCCTGCAATTCAAGGCTTATGCCGTACCCCTGCCATTGGAGCCGTGAAGCCTGCCACTGCCCCAACAGGGTGCCCTGCCCGGCGTCCACCGTCAGGCCCGGAATCCGGTCAATAATCCAGGCTGTCCCGGTCTCCGAGCGCACCAGCAGCAGGGCTGCACCAACCAGCAGTACCGGCACCAGAATGATGACTGCAAGCATCACTGCCAGCCAGCGCAACGGGTGCCGCTTGCGGTGGGGCGGTTCGCCAGCCGTTTCCGTTGCCTGCTTCTCGTCCGTCACAGCTCCGGCCCCATGGAAAAGTGAATTCGCCAGTCTCCGCCGAACTCCGGATCCAGCCCCTTGGCAATATCCAGGCGCAACGGCCCTACCGGGCTGACCCAGCGCAAGCCAATACCGGCGCCGGTAGCCAGGGGATCAAGCAGATCGTTGATGGCATTGCCATGATCCACAAACACCGCAGCCCGCCAGCGCTCGGCAAACTCGTACTGGTATTCGGCACTGCCAGCCATCAGGTAACGCCCACCCACCGGCACGCCATTATCATTTTCCGGGGACAGGGTTTCATAGCCGTAGCCCCGGACACTCTGGTCACCACCGGCAAAGAAACGCAGTGACGGCGGAACATCCTCAAACCGGTTGGTGCCCACCGCACCAATCTGGAACCGACCCAGGAAGCGGTGATTGTCGAACAGGGTATACAGCCCCTTGGCCTGGGCATATACGTGCAGGATATCCACCTTGGACAGCACCGCCCGATGGGAGCCGGTTACATCCAGCTGCAAGCGATAACCCTTCGAAGGGTCCAGGGGCGAGTCCTGGCGAAGCTTGGAATAGCCGACGCCCGGCAGCAGCAGGCTACTGGTGCCCTTCTCATCGTTGCCGATGTTGAAGCGCTCCCCCTCCCACCGGATGGACAACACCTGCAGCCAACCGTTATCCAGCTGGTGCTGCCACTGCTGCCCCAGGGTCAGCAGTTCTGATTCCACGTTCTCGATGTCCTCCCGCTGGTAACCGGCGGTGAGGCGGATCAGGTCCGTCATGGGCGGGTCCAGGGGCAACTCGTACCAGGTACTCAGGTTCTGCCGGGGCTGAGAAATCTCGGTTTCGGCCCCTCGCTTATGGCCCATGGGATTGATCCAGTGCTCCCGCCAGGTGCCCCGGAAACGTGGCCCGACATCGGTGGAGAAGCCCACGCCCGCAGCTACCGACCGGCGATCACGTCGGCTGACGGCGATGCTCACGGGAATCACCCCATCCACCGCATTGCCCGGCACGGCATCCACGTCCACGCCGGAAAAATAGCCACTGCTGGAGAGATCCCGGTTCAGCCGGGCAATGATATCCGTGTGGTAAGGGGTACCCGGCTCGAAGGTGACAAAATCCTCCAGCAACGAGGTTTCAAACCAGTGCCCTTCCTCAAAGGTGACTTCTCCCAGCCGATACCGCTCGCCAGACTCGAAGACCAGAACAATCTCGGCGGTGTTTTCCTCCGGATTAACGCGCAACGTCCGAGTCACGAACTGACCACCAAAGTAGCCGCGTTGCCGGGCCCGGGTCTGAATGGCACTGCGCAGGCTGGAATACTCGCCGTGGTCCAAAACATCCCCGACAGCCGGTGTTTCGGGCAAACCACTCATGAATTCGGGATCCTCCCCGGCAGGACCACGGATATCCACGTCCCGCGAAGTCACCTTCACCGGCTCGCCCGGCTCGATCTCCAGAATGAGCAATGCCAGGTCCTCGTCATCCCCCGCTTCCACACGCCAGTCGATTTGCGGGTTGTAATAGCCCAGGGCCCGCAGCGCCTCACTGGCCTGGCGAACGGCGGTGGCGGCGTATCGGCGCAGGTTCGATTCACTGCGGCCTTCCACCTCACCGATAAAGGCCTCCGCATTGGCTTCCAGTTCCGGAAAATCGCCATTAACCCGAACCTCGACCTGCCGGGCAAACCCCGCAGCCGGCCATAGCCACACCAGCACCAACAGCAGGCAGAACGGGTAAATTCTCGGGATCGGGTTAATAGACAGGCTCCAGCTTGTGATGGTCTTTCCGTAGGGGTGGTATACGTTTCATTAAAGATTGGAAGTTTAACGTCAGGCGGTCAAGTTGAGGAGCCTGTCGTGCTTGGGGTACAAATACGCTAACCTGTCAGGGACTTACACAGCCTCCAGATCGGATAAGTGGCCATCGCATGCTGCAAATAAACCGGGAAAACCTGAAGTCCAGCCACCAGCTCATCTGGTTCATCATCGATTTCCTGATGCTCGGCCTGCTCATCCTGAACCTGGCCTTCATCATCTGGGACTCCATCTACAACTTTGTCGCCATCCAGAACCTGCTGAAAGAGCATGCCCCGGCTCTGCAATCCGCTTACCACCCCATCCACGAGCGCTTCATTTTCTACGACATGATCTTCGTGAGCATCTTCCTCACGGAGTTCTTCGTGCGCTGGGGCTATGCCATCAAGGCCAGTGTCTATGACCGCTGGTATTTCTACCCGTTCATTCACTGGTATGACCTGGTGGGCTGCATCCCGGTGGGCAGTTTGCGCTTCCTCCGGATACTGAGGGTGATCTCCATCATCTACCGGTTACACCAGTACCGGATCATCGACATCACCAGCACCAAAATCTACCGGTTCGTGAACTTCTATTATGAAGCGTTCATGGAAGAGCTGTCGGACCGGATCGTGCTCAAGGTGCTCAGTGGCGTCCAGGACGAGGTCCGCCGGGGCTCGCCCCTGTTTGACCGGATCCAGAAAGACATCCTGTACCCGCGACGGGACATGCTCTCGGACTGGATTTCCCAGCGGGTTGCCGAAGCGGCCCAGGAGGGCTACGTGCCCAATAGGGGCGCCCTGCGCAATTACCTGGAAGGCCGGGTCGACCTCGCCCTCAAACAGAACCTGGAGCTGTCGCGCCTGAAATTCCTGCCGGTGGTCGGCCCAACCATCCAGGAAACCCTGGAAGACGCCGTTGGGGACATCGTGGCCAACGTGATTCACCAGATTCTGGAAGACCTGGCCTCCAGCTCGAACCATGCCTTCATCGAGGACATCGTGAACGTCTTCCTGCCCAGCCCGGAGCAGGTAGCGGCCGATGAAACCCAGAACCAGGCACTCATCGACCTGATTATCGAAATCCTGGATGCCATAAAAGGCCAGGTTAAGGTCAAGCACTGGCGTGCCCAGCTGCCGTAACGTATAAGAGAGACGCCCAAAACAACAAGAGAATGCCCATGGACGCCCTGCATTATCAACCGGCCCTCGAGCTCCTGCGCCAGCTTGAGAACGGAGCACTGACCAGCGAACAACTCACCCAGGCCCTGCTGGCCCGGACCCGGGAACAGAATCCGGCCATCAACGCGGTGGTTACACTGGATGAACAGAGCGTACTGGAGCAGGCGCGGGAGGCGGACCGGCAGCGCACAAATAAACAGGATCTGGGCCCGTTGCACGGCCTTCCGCTGACCCTCAAGGACACCTGGGAAGTGGCCGGCATGACCTGCACCGCCGGCGCACCAGCCCTGAAGAATCACCGGCCGGAACGCCATGCGGATGTGGTCCGCCGCCTGGAAGACGCCGGCGCCATCATCCTTGGCAAAACCAACATTCCGCTCTACGCCACAGATTTGCAGAGCTACAACAAGCTGTTCGGTGTTACCAACAACCCTTATGACCCGAGCCGCACCCCCGGCGGTTCTTCCGGTGGCGCAGCAGCTGCCCTGGCTGCGGGATTCACCCCGCTGGAAGTCGGCAGCGACCTGGCCGGCTCCATTCGCATACCCGCGCATTTCTGCGGCGTCTTCGGCCACAAACCCAGTCGGTCAGTGGTATCGTTCCGGGGCCATATTCCGGGGCCGCCCGGCACCGAATCGCAACCGGACCTGGCTGAAGGTGGCCCCATGGCCCGGAATGCCCGGGATCTGGAACTGCTGCTGAAAGTCATCGCCGGCCCGCGCCCCGCCGAAAGTCGCAGCTGGACCCTGACCATGGAACCGGCACGGCTAGAAAAGCTCGATCAGGCCCGGGTAGCGCTGTGGCTGGACGACCCCCTCTGCCCGGTGGAGGACGAACTGGTGGAAGGCTACCGGACCCTGGGTAAAAACCTGGAAGACAGGGGCGCCCTGGTGGCCGAGGCGGATCATCCCCTGCTCAGCCTGGAACACATCCTGCCGGTGTACTTCAACCTGTTGGGCAGCCTGATCGGCACCTCCCTGAAACCGGCCCAGCGGAGGCAGATGAAGTGGATTGCACTACTCGAACGCTGGCCGCACCTGCTGGGCCCGATGACACCTTACATCGGCGAATACGCCCGTGGCGTGAACCAGCGGATCTACGAGTGGATGCAGTGGAGCGAGGTGCGCGAAAAGATGCGCGCAGAAATCGAAACCCTGTTCAGGGACTTCGATGTCCTGCTCACGCCCGTCACTCCCACGACCGCCATCCACCACGACCACAGCCAACCGGTGTTCAAGCGGCGCATTACCGTGGCGGGCAAACCCCGGGCCTACATGGATCAGTTTTGCTGGATCGCCCTGGCGACGCTGCTGGGCCTGCCGGCTACGTCGGTGCCGATCGGCCGAACGAAGGACGGGCTGCCCTTTAACGTGCAGGTGATTGGGGCGCCGGGGATGGATCTGACGACGATTCGGTTTGGGGCATTATTGGAGGAAAGGCGACTTGCGGGCTTCCAGCCTCCCTCGTTGCGCTGATATCCCAGAACGGAGTCAAGCAACACCCAGTGGCACGACTAGCACCGGGCGCTTGGAGTGTGTCAGCGTCTTGGTCGCTGTAGAGCCCATTAGTGCCTGCCCTAGTGCGTTGTGCTTACGGGTCCCCATAACAATCACATCGGCATTCATTTCATCGCCGACCTCAAGGATTTTACGCCACGGCGTTCCTTCCTCGATGCGTGCATCAATGTTCTTCAGACCCAGAAATTCATGCTCTTCCAGCTCTTCCTCGCAGAAGCGCTCTATCCGCTCGCGGATCTTGACGCTTAATGCCTCGACACCCTTTTGCAGTAGCTTGTCGATCTCTTCCTGCTCCATCATGTTGCTCAGCACACTGCGGGTTGTACTCGACAAGGATTCAATCACGTGCATATAAGTGATCTGGGCCTCAGAGTAGTGGCCACACAAGCTGATAGCTGCGCGAAATGCCGGGCGCGAACCCTGCTCAAGATCGGAGACATATAAAATCTTTTTGATATCGTGGAACATTGCTTTTCTCCTTTACCCCGGAATGGGCAAGTCAGTACCACTCAGTGGTACAGCAGGTCCGGCAGAAACAGTGAAATCTGGGCAATAAAAACAATCAGCGCCAAACGTACGATGTCGGCACACCAAAATGGCGTAACCCCCATGAAAATAGTGCCCGTCCTGACGTCTCTCAATACTGCACTCAGCACGAATACATTCATACCCACCGGCGGAGTAATCAGACTGATCTCGGTCACCACCACAACAACGATACCGAACCAAACGAGATCAAAGCCGAGGCTCTCCACCAACGGATAGAATACAGGGACCGTTAAGAGCATCATGGAGAGACTCTCGAAGACCATGCCAAGCACGAGATAGACTCCAAGGATGGCGAGGATAACGACAATCGGAGACACATTCAGTGAGGTAACGAGGCCCAGAAGCATGTCCGGCAGGCCTGCCCGGTTTATGAAGTCCGAGAAAATCAGCGCTCCAATCACCACAGCAAACAGCATCGCAGAAGTTCGCGCGGTATCGGCCAGCGTCTCGAAGAGTGTCGGGAGGGTCAGTCGTCTACGAGCCAGGGCAATCACGAACGCGCCACCGGCCCCGATACCCGCTGCTTCGGTCGGGGTAAAAACCCCGAGATAGATGCCCCCCATCACCACAGAGAAAAGTGCAAGCACGCCCCATACATTCGTCAGAGCCTCCACGCGTTCCGCCCAGGGTGCCTTCTCTCCCGCAGGTCCCGCATCGGGGTTCCGTTTGACGACATACCACACAGCCCCAAGATACAGCAGGACACCCAGCAGACCCGGGATAAACCCGGCAGCAAACAGCTCGCGGATACTCGATTCAGTCAGCAAGCCGTAGATCACCAGGATAACGCTCGGCGGGATCAGAATGCCCAGTGTACCGCCGGCAGCAATGGAAGCCGTTGCCAGGGCATCTGAATAGCCATATTTTCGCATGGGTGGCATAGCCACCTTGGCCATAGTGGCAGAAGTCGCCAGACTGGAGCCACAGATCGCCGAAAAGCCACCACAAGCCACCACTGTTGCCATGGACAAGCCCCCCTTGCGATGACCGAGAAAGGCATTGGAAACGTGATAGAGTTCTTGCGCCAGGCCTGAACGCGTCACCAGATTGCCCATCAGGACAAACAGTGGAATCACCGACAGGCTGTAATTCTGGACTGTATCGATCACCCGGTTCGACGCCATCGAAAGAGCGCCCCGCCAGCGGAAATCCATGAAATTGGTCAGATCCAGCCCCATCAGAAAGGCGAAACCAAAGAAACCGACCAGCCCCATAGCAAAGGCAATTGGCACCCTCAGAACCACGATAATGAAAAGGAGAACGGCAAAGCCGGTCAGCACGACGGTCATAAAATTTCCCGTAACTGATTCGTTTATTTATTGGGAGAAAACAGGATTCGATACACACCGAGCGTGATCATGCCGGCGGCGGTAAGCCAACTCATGATTGCGATGTACTCGACGATATAGCCACTGGGCAGGCCGAGGAACTCTGTTTCGACACCCCGTCGGATCGACCTCTCGCCAAGCTCAAAGATTCGTACCGCGAGGAAGTACATCGAAGAAGAGATAATCAGGGCAGAAACCAGTCCGAGAGCCTTCAGCAATTTTTGCCCGAACACATGATCCAGCAGATCCACCACGATATGCCCACCCCGATACGTGATGACCGGCATCGCCGCGAATACCATCAGAGCAAGGCCAAGACGGGTGAGTTCCGTCGCTCCGGGAACGGGACTGTTGAATAGATAGCGCCCCGCCACATCCAGGCAGGTCGTTAACATAAGAAGGAAGAGAACCGACCCTGCTACAAGCTCCAGAAGGAAGGCCAGCCACTTGGCTGGCCCCTTCTCGCTGTAATGACTGTTAACCCATGTAGCGAGAGACATGCCATCACTCCTGATGTTCAGACTCATACTCTCGAGCAACGGTCCGCAGCTCTTCGAGCGCCTTTCGGGCATCAGGGGCACGATCAGATACGCTCTGGATCCATTTTTCGTCCATGCCCTGGATCAATTTCTGGAAGTTCTCCGCCATTGGGTCTCCTTCCTGAACCCTGATTATATTGACGCCGGCTTCCTCCGCAGCCTTCAGTCCTTCATCGTCAATGGCATCCCAGGCGCGTCCGGCCAGGGCGGAGAGCTTTTCACCCGACACGCTCATGATGGCCTTGCGATCCCTCGGTTCCAGCTGGTCCAGGAAGTATGGGCTGATGAACATGGAGAAGCTGCCGAGATACATGCCTCCGGGCAGCATGGTGACGTTGGGCGCTACCTCATTGAGGCGAAGGGTTTTCTGCTCTCCCATGGGCAGGAATGCACCATCAATTACACCCTGCTGCATCATCTCATAGACTTTCGGGGCCGGGGCGGAAACCGGAGTCACGTCCATTCGCTCGCCAAGCTCGGACTGGACGCCACCACCGATACGAATCTTTTTGCCCTCTATCTGATCGAAGGAAGTGATTGGCTCAATGGAGTGGATATAACCCGGGCCATGGGTAAACATGCCAATGAGAGTCAGGCCCTCAAACTCGCCGGAGTCCGCGAAGTACTTGTTGTACACATCCCACAGTGCCACCGAAGCCGCCTCGGCTCCCACGCCCAGACCAGGCTGCTCCACAATCTGGGGCAACTGGAACCGACCGGGAACATAGCCGTGGTAGCTGAAGCCGGCGTCAACAACACCGTCCTCTACCAGCTGAAACATGGTTTTCGGGTGGCCCAGATCGTGTTCGATTTCAACCTTGACTCGTCCCTCTGTTGCTTCCTCGACCCATTTTGCCCAGGTCGGCCAGACTACTGCGTTCTGTGGATTGGTCGGCGGCAGCCAGGTCCCGACGTGCAATGTTGTAGCGGCAAGCGCGCTGCCAGAAATCGCCAGCCCCAATGAAAGGATGGCGGCTTTGCTGATGAATTTTGTTTTTGTCATAACGGCCTATCTCCTGATTGTTTTGTAGTTATCATCTGCATTGCTGCGGCCCGGGAAGCCGGCAAATCTTCCTGACGCTGCAAGCCTTGCAGCGTCCCCGTGTCAAACTCCCGTCAGTTATTGGAGAACAGAGGGTGGATGTTGTTTTTGTTGAATTTGAGAACAGGATCCAGCTCAGTCATCTCGAATGAGATCTGGCAATAGCTGTTGTCAGTGATGGGTTTCATCCAGTCGCAGAGAATGTCGAACACCCGCGAGGCGACTTCCTTTTTCAGCGCCATGTCCCGACCATGGCCAATCTTCAGAGTCAGGTTGAGGAACGAGAAGTCCTCCCTGCCATCCGCAACCCGGAAGTCGTCACAACGGATCGCGCGGCTACGAACACCACCCATGGGGAAAGCCCCGGTAGAGACAACGTACTCGTGCAAACGTGAGAACAGCGATTGGAATTCCAGACGGTCGTGGAGGTTACCTGAATACTCGACGATGAAATGAGGCATAGGATGAGTCCCGGATTTTAGGTTCATCGTTGTTATTGGACGTCCGCGGCAACATTTGCGACACGGGAACAATCGAGAATCTAATTAACATATTAAGTTTTGTCAAATAGGCCCTGAAAACGAAATTCGTCTGTGGAACGAGCGTTCAGCAGCCCCGAATCGGAGGCTTGACTTAGTTAATATGTTAACTAAAATATCAGATCGATCGGCAGGGCCCACCGCTCGTTCCGGTCTCCGGACTCGGGCCGACGCAGCCCGGGACAGACCAACATCGGTCATCCATCCGACAACAAAAAAGGTGTATTGCAAGCATGTTGACGAAAGATCAGATCGAAACGGCTGCCGACCGGCTATACCAGGCCGAAACCAGCCGCAAACAGATCCCGGCGCTGACACTCGAGTATCCGGACATGACGATGGAGGAGGCCTATGCCATCCAGAAGGCCTGGGTGGATCGTAAGGTGGCCGAAGGCCGTAAGGTGATCGGTTACAAGATTGGCCTGACGTCGCGTGCCATGCAGATGTCGTCGAATATCGATGAACCGGACTATGGCGTGCTGCTTGATGACATGCTGTTCGAGGATGGCGCCACCATCAAGGCATCGGATTTCCTCGATCCACGCATAGAGGTGGAACTGGCCTTTGTGTTGAAAAAGCCGCTGTTCGGCAACAACGTGACCATTTTCGATGTCATCAATGCAACCGACTACATTATCCCGTCGCTCGAGCTTATCGCCGCCCGCTGCCTGCGCACCGATCCCGAGACCGGATACACACGCAAAGTCTACGACACCATCTCCGACAATGCCGCCAACGCCGGCATCGTCATGGGAGGCCGTCCCATCCGGCCCATGGACATCGACCTTCGCTGGGCCGGTTGCATGCTTTACCTGAACGGCCAGATCGAGGAAACCGGGCTCGCAGGCGGGGTCCTGGGCAATCCGCTCAAAGGTATCACCTGGGTTTGCCGGCGCTTTGCGCCGCATGGCGTTGGCCTCGAACCGGGTCAGGTCATCCTGTCCGGTTCCTTTACCCGCCCCGTCCCGGTGAAGGCCGGTGACACCGTACACGCTGATTTCGGTTCACTGGGTGGTGTCACCCTGAACTTCGAATAACCAGCCCCCACCGAGGATACGCGCATGGAACTGCCCAAAAATCGCTTCAAGCAGGGGTTGGCCACGGGTGAAACCCAGTATGGGCTCTGGCTCGGCCTACCGGATAACAGCGCAGCTGAAATTGCCGCCGGGGCAGGTTTTGACTGGCTGCTCATCGACGGCGAGCATGCGCCGTTCGATCTCCGTACGATCCTGTCTCACCTTCAGGCAATGGCACCTTACGATGTTGCACCGATCGTGCGCTGCGTGGAGGGTGACACCGCCCTCATCAAACAGTTGCTGGATATCGGCGCGCAGACGCTGCTGGTGCCGATGGTGGAAGACGCGGAACAGGCGAAACAGCTGGTAAGGGCAGTCCGCTATCCACCTGATGGCATTCGTGGCCTTGGCCCCTCACTGGCCAGGGCGGCCCGCTGGAACGGGATTCCGGGCTACATCAAAAAGGCCAACGACGAGATCTGCCTGATTGTCCAGGTGGAAACCGCCAGCGCCATGGACAATCTCGATGAGATCCTTGCGGTGGAGGGTGTCGACGGCGTCTTCATCGGCCCGTCCGACCTGTCCGCATCCATGGGCTACATCGGCGACGCCGGTAACCCCGCCGTCGTCGAGACCATCAACAAGGGACTCAACAGGATACGCTCTGCCGGCAAATACGCAGGCCTGCTCTGTCTCGATCCATCCCTGGCAGAGAACTACGTCCAACAAGGCGCCAATTTCGTTGGTGTGGGCGTCGATACCATGATCCTCGCCACCGAGACCCGCAAACTGGCACAGCGCTTCAAACAGGGCGTTCCAGTGGAGGACGACAAACCCCAGACCGGCTATTGATCAATGACCGCCGTAACAGGAAAAGGTTACTCATGACAGCAAACACCCTGGTTAACAGCAAGCTCGTCTGCGTCGCACTGAATGACAAGTCGCAACTGGCAGCTCTGCAAGACACATTCAACGAGGCGCCTTACAAGAAGCCGCCAACGGAACCGGTTCTGTACTACAAGCCGCGGAACACCTGGAACGTGGATGGTGCCCAGGTGGAATGGGCAAAGGATTTCGATGGCAACGATGTGCCAGCCATGGCCGTTGGCGCGAGCCTGGGCGTGGTCATCGGGCGGGAAACCTGCCGGGTCAGTCAGGCCGAAGCACTGGATTTTGTCCGCGGGTATACCATCGTCTGCGATTTTTCTCTCCCTGAAGAGAGCTACTTCCGTCCCGACATCAAAGGCAAGTGTCTGGACACCTCCGCACCGATCGGGCCGGAGATCGTTCCGGCCGACACCATTGCCGATCCGGACGCCCTCACCGTCACCATTCATGTCAATGGTGAACAGAAAAGCGCATTTCCGCTGGCAGATATGGAGCGCAGTGTTGCCGAACTGATCAGCAAGATTTCCTGGATCATGACCCTGAAACCGGGAGAGATCATCGCCGTCGGCTTTGCCGGTGACCGGGTTCCCGTGGCCAGGGGTGACCGGGTTGAAGCAACCATCGAGGGTGTCGGCACCCTGACCAACACGCTGGGAGGTGCCTGAATCATGAGACATGCACGCATCATTTTCGAAGGCCGCGAGCTCGATATCGACATCGATGCCAACGATCGCACCACCACCCCCGACGGCCAGGAGCTGGACGTGGCCCTGGATTCCGACGACATCACCTGGCTGCCGCCGGTGAAGGAGCCGGGCACCATCTTCGCGCTGGGCCTGAACTACGCCGACCACGCCACCGAACTGGCGTTCGAGCCGCCCAAGGAACCGCTGGTATTCATCAAGCACGCCAATACCCTGACCGGGCACAAGCAGGTGAGCTACCGGCCCGACAACATCGAGTTCCAGCATTACGAGTGCGAGCTCGTGGCGTTGATCGGCAAAGCGGGCAAGAACATCAAACGTGAAGATGCGATGGATTACGTCGCAGGCTACACCGTCTGCAACGACTTCGCCATTCGCGACTACCTAGAAAACTACTACCGCCCGAACCTGCGGGTAAAGAGCCGGGACTCCCTGTTGCCGATGGGACCCTGGATTGTCGACCGCGAGGACGTCGCAGACGTCAAAAACCTGCGTCTGACGACCGAGGTCAACGGCAAGATCACCCAGGACGGTTCAACGAAAGATATGATCTTCGACATTCCGTTCCTGGTGGAATACCTGAGCCAGATCATGACCCTGAATCCGGGAGACATGATCGCCACCGGCACCCCGCACGGTGTGGTCGACATGCAGCCCGGTGACACCGTGGTCTGCACCATCGAAAACATCTGCTCACTCGAGACACGCATCGTCTCCGAGAAAGAGTACTACGGCGACAAATACTGAGCCTTCGGGAGACCTATCATGAGCGATACACTAGCGACCAACCTGGAACGTGCCCAGCGCTACCTGGAACGCTTCAGGAACACCACCACCGGCCACTACATCAACGGTGAGTTCACCCTGGGTAATGGTGGCAATGAGTACGATAACATCACGCCGACCGACAACAGCCCCATCGGAAAGATTATGGCCGGCTCAACCGACGACATGGATGCCGCCTGCAAGGCTGCCGAGGATGCCTTTGA
Source organism: Marinobacter sp. (assembly GCA_014762755.1). GTDB lineage: Bacteria > Pseudomonadota > Gammaproteobacteria > Pseudomonadales > Oleiphilaceae > Marinobacter. The sequence goes on along the minus strand of JABURI010000240.1, from coordinate 8,093 downwards.
GGCCTGGGCTGCCACACCGGGCGCCGAACGCAAGCGGCTGCTGAACAAATTCGCCGACCGACTGGTCGAGCGTGCTGACGAGATCGCCCTGGTCGAGTCCATGGACTGTGGTCAGGCGATCCGTTTCATGAAAAAGGCGGCCGAGCGAGGCGCCGCCAACTTCCGCTTCTTCGCCGACAAGGCGCCGGAAGCCCAGGACGGCCTTGCCCTTCAGCAACAGGAACATACTAATTTTACGGTACGCAAGGCGATCGGTCCGGTGGGCATCATTACGCCCTGGAACACGCCGTTCATGCTATCGACCTGGAAGATCGCCCCGGCCCTGGCGGCAGGCTGTACGGTTGTCCATAAGCCGGCCGAATTGACGCCCCTCAGTGCCTACATCCTGGCAGAGATCGCCGATGAAGTGCTGCCCAAGGGTGTCTGGAACATGGTCAACGGCTTCGGCGAGAGCGTTGGCAAGCGAATGACCGAACACCCCGCAATCAAGGCTGTGGCCCTGGTCGGGGAATCCGCTACCGGCTCTCACGTCATGCGTCAGGGTGCCGATAGCCTGAAACGGATGCATTTCGAGCTGGGCGGCAAAAACCCGGTGATTGTGTTTGATGATGCTGATTTCGAACGGGCGCTGGATGCCGTCGTATTCATGATCTACAGCCTCAACGGTCAGCGTTGCACCTCCTCAAGCCGGCTCCTGATCCAGAGTGGCATACGCGACAAATTCATGGCTGCACTGGGGCAACGAGTGCGCAACCTGAAAGTCGGGCACCCCCTGGATCCGAATACCGAAGTCGGCCCACTGGTACACACGGAGCACTATGACAAGGTGTCTAGCTATTTCGACATTGCCCGGGAAGATGGCGCCAACATCGCCGTGGGCGGCAAATGTATCACCGAGCCCCGCGGTAACCTGGACCCGGCCGGCAACTACCTGGAACCCACCCTGTTCACCGAAGCCAACAGCCGAATGCGCATCGCGCAGGAAGAGATTTTCGGCCCGGTACTGACCGCCATCACCTTCGACACCGAGGAGGAAGCGATCACAATCGCCAACGACACGGAGTATGGCCTGTCTGGCTATATCTGGACCGAGAACACCGGCCGCGCCATGCGCATGGCCAAGCATGTGGAAGCTGGGATGCTGTGGGTGAACTCGGAAAACAATCGTAACCTGCCCTCTCCTTTCGGGGGCATCAAGATGTCCGGTATCGGCCGCGACGGCGGTGACTGGAGCTTCGATTTCTACATGGAGACCAAGAACGTCTGCATCGCGCACGGTACCCATCGGGTCCCCCAGCTGGGCAAAGGCTGAATGCGCGCACCGGGCCCAGGCAACCGGACCCCGTGTCGCGACGCGGGGCTCCGGTCCTTTCCAGGTTCTGGTATATTCGCTCCATGAGTCAGACCGATCATACCGAATGGATTCCCAACATCATCCTGGGGCAGGATTACGATCGACGCTATCTCGATGCGCCCATCCACTACGATGTACTGGAAAACCTGGCCGCGTTCTATGGTCGCGAGATGCCGGTGCATCGCCATGCCCAGTACGTCCAGATTCATTATGTCGATCGTGGCATCATCGATTTTCATATTGATGACAAAGTCTATGAGGTAACCGGGCCCGCCTGTTTCTTTACACCGGCATCCATACCCCATTCCTTCCGCACCGACCCCAGTGCCAGAGGACACGTCCTGACAATTCACCAGTCCATGGTATGGCAACTCATGCAGGATAGTGTCGGGCACGAAATCGACGCCAGCCTCACCGAAGGGATCTGCCTGGAACGGGACCAGCTCCCGAGGGAACAGAAAACCCAGTGGTCATTGCTGGCCGGCATACTGGATGACATCCAGTTGGAGTGGTCCGGGGATCAGCTGGCGAAAGAACTGGCGTTGAAGAGCCTGGTCCGGCTGTTATTGATCCGGATGGCCCGGCTCTCATTCAAACGGTCCGCCAGCCGAACCGTCAACAGCGAGGATCTGCGATTGTTCCGCCGTTTCACGGACCTGATCGAGGAACACTATCAGGAGCAATGGCACCTCCCCCGCTACACCACGGAAATGGCGATTTCCGAAAGCCGGTTGAATCAGACCTGTCAGCGTATTGCCAACACGTCCCCCAAGAAGCTGATTCACGACCGGGTGCTTCAGGAAAGCAAACGTCTGCTGATCTTCAGCAATCTTTCCAGCAACGAGATCTGCTACCAGCTTGGCTTCTCCGATCCGGCCTATTTCTCGCGTTTCTTCAAGAAGCACACCAGGATGACCACCCTGCAGTTCCGAAAGCAGATGGCGGCTCGCGGCACGCACTAGACATTCATTAACATATTAATAAAATGAACCGTTGCATTGTTATTTCGTAACTATCAGATAAATCCCCGGAAACCGGACGACCAAGGTAATCCAATTCATGCGCAAATTTAATGACTCGCTTCCCCTGCGGCTGCTCAAGGCCCGCGAAGCTGCAATGGCCTTTTTCCGCCCGCTGCTTCAGGAAATTCCACTTACCGAGCAGCAATGGCGTGTCATCCGCGCACTCAATGAATTCGAGGAACTCGAGTCAAAACAACTGGCAGAGCTTTGCTGCATCCTCAGCCCCAGCCTCACCGGGATCATCAACCGTCTGGAACAGCAGGGGTACATAAAACGTCGCAAATCCAGCGAGGATCAGCGCCGAATCCTGATCAGTCTCACCGAAAAAGCCAAAGACATGTTCGCCAGGATGAGCCCGCTCCTTGAAGAACGCTATCAGGAAATGACCGAGCGTTTCTCGTCCAGAGATATGAAAAAGCTCGAAGAATTGCTGAACAAGCTCTGCGATGTAAAGCCCTGAAGGCCTCTCCTGACTGCGATGCCCCGGACACCGGGAGGTTGACATCAAGTCCCCTGTTAGCTAACTTATTTAGTTAATATATTAACCACTTTTATGCGGCCGGCGTCACGGCTTCCGCGCCCCACATGAAGCAGCGTCAAAAATGACCGCCGACACCCCGGTACGTACACCCTCTGTCGCCCTGATGACCCTCATCGCCATGGCCAGCCCTCTGGCGCTTAACCTGTTCGTACCAGCGATGCCTGACGCTGCACGGGGCCTTCGGGCCGAAATCGGGGTTATTCAGCTCAGCTTCACCGCTTACCTCTTTACGCTGGCGTTCGGCCAATTACTCTCGGGGCCGCTTGCAGACCACTTCGGCCGACGCCCGGTCCTCCTCGGGGGACTTGTTCTCCATACCCTTGGAAGTCTTCTGGCGGCCGTCGCACCCGATGCGACACTCCTGATCGCCGGCCGCGTACTTCAGGCACTCGGTGGCAGTGCAGCGATGGTGCTGGCGCGCACGATCATCATCGACATCTATGGCCGGGAAGGAGCCGCAGCCCGCATGGGTTACGTCGTCATGGCAATTGCGACTGCACAGACAATCGCCCCGACGCTTGGTGGCTACCTGAATCTCCTGGCCGGATGGCAGTCCATTTTCTTTGTGTCCCTGAGCATGGGCGCCGTCGCACTGATGGCAGCCATACTGAAGCTGCCCGAGACCTGCCGGGACAAGACAGACAGCCTGAAACTGGGACCAGTGATTCAACGGTACGCCGGTGTCTTCAACTCTGGCGGCTACATCGGCTACGCACTCTCCACCACTTTCATCGCCGCAGCCTTCTACATATTCGTTGGCACCGCTCCCTACATAGTCGACCGTCTGGGTGGCAACTCTGCCCTGTTCGGCACCTGGTTTCTGGCGGTTTCTCTGGCATTCATGGCGGGCAGTTACCTGTCGACCCGGTTGGCCAGCCGTGCCAGTGCCGATCAGGTAATATGGCTGGGTAACGCTCTCTCGCTGACTGGAGCACTTACCCTGCTCGGCTTCACGCTCGCCAACCTGCTGAGCTACGCTACCCTCTTTCTGCCAATGGCACTGGTGACCCTGGGCCGCGGGCTCAGTCAGCCCAATGCCCAATCCGCTGCCATCAGTTGCTCACCCACATCGGCCGCCACCGCCTCGGGCCTGATGGGCTTCATACAACTCCTGACGGGCTCGGTGATCGCCCAGCTCATGCCATTGCTCCTCGGTAAGGGAGTGCTGCCGATTGCCGCCTGTATCTGTTTCGCTCCCCTGGCAGCGCTCGGTGCGCACTACTACGCGGTCAGTCGGCCCCTACCCCCAGGACCGGAATCTGAAGCGACAAAAGGAACCGAAAAATGCAATTTTTAGCGTGAATACTGCATTTCCTGTCCAGGAGGAGCCAAGAATAATTGGACTATAGAGGCTGAAACCGGACCCTGCCCAACCAAAACCAACAACAAGGCAGGTTGTCATCCGATTTACCCACAATGATCAACAACAAAAGGAAACTGTCATGGGAAAACTCGCGCTTGCCGCCAAGATCACGCATGTGCCCTCCATGTATCTGTCCGAGCTGGACGGTCCGCAGAAAGGCTTTCGCCAGCCAGCGATCGACGGCCATACCGAGATCGGCCGCCGCTGTCGCGAGCTGGGCGTGGATACCATTGTCGTATTCGATACCCACTGGCTGGTGAACGCCAGCTACCACATCAATTGCGGCGCCCACTTCAAGGGCAATTACACCAGTGGTGAACTACCCCACTTCATCTCCAATATGGAGTTTGAATACGACGGGAACCCCGAGCTGGGCAAACTGCTCGCCGAGGAATGCAATGCTCAGGGCGTGGAGACCCTGGCCCATGACAAGACCTCCCTCGATCCGGAATACGGCACCCTGGTGCCGATGCGATACATGAACGAAGACCGCCACTTCAAGGTCATCTCGGTCTCCGCAATGTGTACCGCGCACTATCTGAATGACAGCGCGCGTCTGGGCTGGGCGATGCGCAAGGCGATCGAAGAGAACTATGACGGTACCGTGGCGTTTTTTGCCAGCGGTTCGCTGTCACATCGCTTTGCCCAGAATGGTCAGGCACCCAAGTTCGCCACCCGAACCTGGTCTCCGTTTCTTGAGCGCCTGGATCACGAGGTGGTCCGGATGTGGGAAAATGGCGAATGGGAAGACTTCTGCGAAATGCTGCCCGAGTATGCCGTCAAAGGCCACGGCGAGGGCTTCATGCACGACACTGCCATGCTCCTGGGCGCATTGGGCTGGTCCGAGTATGACCAGAAAGCGGAAGTTCTGACGCCTTACTTCGGCAGCTCAGGCACCGGGCAGATCAACGCAGTATTCCCGGTATCCAGGGTCAGCGGCGAGCAGGTCCCTGCGCCGCAGGCTTCGGTTACCGAGTCCTTCATTCCCGGTTCAAGCCGCCTCTGAAGTCAGCCACCCGAACCTGTCACGGCCTGCAACGGCAGGCCGTTCGCTGATACCCCGGCGCCGGATATAGAAAAGTGCAATAACAAACCGGATTTATACATTTCCTGCACAGGCTTAACTCCGCAGAATTGAATCAGGCCATCGCATACGAGCCAAAAACAGATTCATACAAGAGGCAGGGTAAACCGGTACCACCATCATCCGGCCGGCCAAAAAACAAGAAGGAGAAGTCACAATGCAGTTTCACCATCACGGATACGTATCCACCGATCCGAGAGTCGAGGAAGCTTCCGGCACGGGCATTGACCGCCCGGAGACACTGCCGGAGACCGTGGATGTACTGATCGTCGGCAGCGGACCAGCCGGCATGATTGCCGCCGCTCAGCTGGCGAAGTTCCCGAACATCAATACCCGTATCGTTGAACGGCGCTCCGGACGCCTCGAAATCGGCCAGGCCGACGGCATTCAGGCACGCAGCGTGGAGACATTCCAGGCATTCGGTTTTGCCGGACGAATCACCGAGGAGGCCTACCGCATTACCGAGATGGCGTTCTGGGCCCCGGATGCTGATAACCCTGAGCACATTGCCCGCTCCTCGGTGGCTTTGGATGACCCCGGCGGTAAAATCAGCGAGTTTCCCCACTTGATCGTCAACCAGGCCAGGGTCCTCGATTACTTCGCCGAGTACGCCAAAAATGCGCCCGCCAGGTTGACCCCCGATTACGGTCTGGAGTTCGTGGGACTGACGATTCACGACGGCGAGGACTATCCGGTCGAAGTCACCCTGCGTCACACCGTGGGCGAGAAAGAAGGCCAGGAATGCACGGTGAAAGCCAAATACGTTATCGGCTGCGACGGCGCCCACAGCCGGGTCCGTGAGTCGATTGGCCGGAAGCATATAGGCGCAGTGTCCAACCATGCCTGGGGTGTCATGGATGTGCTGGCCACCACCGATTTCCCGGACATCCGCACCAAGTGTGCCATTCAGTCCTCAACCGGGGGCAGCATTCTGCTCATCCCACGCGAGGGCGGTCATCTGTTCCGGATGTATGTCGACCTAGGTGAAGTTCCCGAGAATGACAACCACCAGATACGCCAGACCACCCTCGATACCACGATCAAAAAGGCAAACCAGATCCTGCATCCCTATACCCTCGAGGTAAAGAACTGCGCCTGGTACGCCGTCTACGAGGTTGGCCACCGAGTGACCGACAAATTTGATGACGTCCCCCCGGGCGAGGAAGACTCACGGGATCCGCGCGTCTTTATCACCGGAGATGCCTGCCATACCCATAGCGCCAAAGCGGGTCAGGGCATGAACGTGTCCATGCAGGACGGCTGGAACATCGCCTGGAAACTGGGGCATGTGCTTTCCGGCATCGCGCCCGAATCTCTGCTAAAGACCTATTCAAGTGAACGGCAGGTTGTCGCTCAGAATCTGATTGACTTCGATCGGGAGTGGTCCACCCTGATGGCCAAGCCCGCCGAGGAGTTCGAGGATCCGAAAGAACTGGCGGATTTCTACGTCAAAACGGCAGAGTTTCCGGCTGGCTTCATGACCGAGTATACGGAGTCCATGGTTACCGGCACCACTGAGCACCAGAACCTGGCCACCGGCTTCCCCGTTGGCAAACGGTTCAAATCAGAGCGGGTAACGCGCGTTTGCGATGGAAATGATGTTCACCTGGGTCACCACGCCACCGCCGACGGCCGTTGGCGCATCTACGCGTTCGCAGACAAAGCGCGTCCCGGGGATGATTCCAGCCTGTCAGCCTGGGCGGAGTGGCTGTACAGTTCACCGGAGTCACCGGTTGTGAAGTACACCCCTGAAGGCTCGGACCTGGACAGCATCTTCGACGTCAAGGTGATCTACCAACAGCCCCATGGCGAGCTCGAATTCGGTCCCGACATCCCGGCCATTTTCATGCCGAAGGTAGGCCCCTTCCAGGTGACCGACTATGAAAAAGTCTACGCCATCGACCCGGAAGTCGACATCTTCGAAACGCGGGGCATCGACCGCGATGGAGCGGTAGTCGTGGTACGACCGGACCATTATGTTTCCCAGGTGCTCCCTCTGGGTGAAGTCGAGGAACTTGCCAGGTTCTTCGACGGGACCATGTCCCGCAGTTCCCGGTGACACCTTGCCCGGCGAGATCAGGCATTTGATGGAATGGCATTACCAGGAAAGACTCTGGGTCAGTCAGGCCCAGAGTCAATGGCCATCCGAGGCGGGAACAAAGACTCGAAAAAGCCCCAACGAAAACGAAAAAAGCCGGTCAAAGACCGGCTTTTTTCAAATTGGTAGCGGGGGCTGGATTCGAACCAACGACCTTCGGGTTATGAGCCCGACGAGCTACCAGACTGCTCCACCCCGCATCAAAACTGGTTGTTTACCGGGGAACCCCCGATCAACGTGGCGCGCATGATACGGTCTGGAATGCATGCTGTCAAAGGATATTACGGCTATCCCCTAATTTGTCGCTCCAGGATCGCTGTTACACCCTGCCCGCCGGCGGCGCAGATCGAAATCAGGCCACGGCCGCTGCCTTTTTCCTCCAGCAGTTTCGCCAGCGTCGCCACAATCCGGCCACCGGTGGCGGCGAACGGATGGCCGGTGGCGAGGCTGCTGCCTTTCACGTTGAGCTTATCCCGGTCGATACTGCCCAGCGGCTTATCCAGACCCAGGCGCTCCTTGCAGAAGGCAGGATCTTCCCAAGCTTTGAGCGTGGAGAGAACCTGCGCAGCAAAAGCTTCGTGGATCTCGTAGAAATCAAAATCCTGCAGCGTCAGCCCGGCCTTCTCCAGCA